>NZ_JACJPP010000001.1 GCF_014696135.1 Nodosilinea sp. FACHB-141
CGCAAATACCAAGCCGATGTCGGCACCGACCGAGTGCAGGCAGAACTGGCCCAGGCGATCGCTCGGGAGCTGCGCCTCTCAGACGAGGCTGAAAAGCTGGCTAAGTCGCTGGGCCTACTGGGCAAGAATGCGCCGGCTGCCCCGCCACAACTGCCCCCAGCAGCGCCAGAGGATGGCGTGTCGCTACCTGCACCCATTGGCCCCAGCACCCGCCTAAATGCCTTACCTGTAGCGGCTACTCCTAGCGGCCCCCAGCAGTGGGATGAGGATGAGGTGGCGATCGCCCCCACGGCAACCGGCATCCTGCAAGATTGCCTCGCCTATCCCACAATCCTTATCTACGGCCCCCAAGGTAGCGGCAAAAGCACCCTGGCCCATTGGCTGATTCAGCAGCGGATCGCCGCTGGACACCACTGCGAAATTCTAGACCCCCATGCCGCCTACGGAGCCTGGGAGGGGTTACCGCTCTATGGCGCTGGCATGAACTATCAAGCCTGCGACGATCGCCTGGTGGCCTTTGCTGACCTGGTGAAAAGCCGCTACCAGGTCTTGAGCACTAAGCCTAATTTCAACCCCAAACCCCATACTTTGTTGACTGAGGAGTTTACCAACTGGGCCCAGCACTGCCCCAACGCTGCCCAGTTTTTTGGCAGCTCGATGAGCGACCTGCGCAAGGTCAATATGTTTGCCGTCTACGTCGCTCACGGTCGTACACTAACCTCGCTGGGTGGGAAGTCAGGCGTAGCTGAACAGCGCGACCAAAGCCTACTTGAAATTGAGCTATCGGCGATCGTGGGCCCTGGGGGTAAGGCCATGCCATCGGGTAAGGCAAACGTCTATTACCCTGGCCAGAAAAACACCCCGATCGCCGTCGAGGTGCCCACCCTAGATCTGGGGCAACCAGCCAACAACCAGGGGCTAGAGTCAGCCTACTCTGCCGACAGCTCAAATGATGAGGTTGCCATTATTAGGGAGGTTTTGATCAAGGCTAACGAGCCTCTATTAGCGTCCCAAATCAGGCAAAAGCACCGGGCACTCAAGGACGGGGTAGACACCAAAGCACTGGAGCAAAAATTAGAGAGGATGGCGCACGAGGGCTTTATCAATCGCCTCCCTGAGAATCCGCCCCGCTACGCTGTCTCATGACTGTCTTGCCCACAAGACAAAAACCCTGGAGCCCTTGTCTTGTCGGTGTCTCGTTGTCTTGTGGGCTGTCTTGTGAGGGTCTTGCGAGACAACCCACGAGACAGCCGCAAGACGCCTACAAGACGGCCACAAGACAGCAGCACCGACTACCCTACACCGCTATTTAGGAGTAACAGAAATGACCTGGCAATGCCCTTACACCCCACTCGAATTGCACCAGTTCAACCCCCACGATTTTGCCTACGGCGATCGCATTGTTTTGCCCGATGGCCGCACTGGAATGGTGAGCAAGGTGGGCTATAAATATGGTCACGTCGATGCTGATTCTGGGGCTGATTGGAAAGGGTACCTGAGCGATCTCAGGCCAGCAGTACTCGATGGAGTAGGACAGCCCAGGGTGCAGCAATTGAGCCTGCTGTAGTGCAATCTCGCAAAGGCCAAACAAAAAACCCCACAGGCTAACGGTACCGGTGGGGGTTTAGTTCTCAGGGTGCATCTACGATTCAGGACTTCTGCCCGTTACTGCCTAGGATGCCCTCGTCAGTAGGGGTGGTAGCAGGGGTAAGCTATTTGGCGTAAATGGAATTTCACATCTGCCCCTGGCGATCGCCGGGGGCTTTGTTTTGATGACCTTCACTCAGAAGTCAGGGATGGGCAACCCGGCTATCTGCGCGCGCAGGCAACTAGGCAACGAAGATTAGAAATTCGGGACTTTGGAAGGAACAAGAAGATGTGGGCATCGCTGTCAGCACAGCATTGCCCACCAGCCAGAGTAGGTAGAAGCCCAGCCTACTATCGTTGCCAATCCACATCGCACAATCAACGGGCCATTCCTCAAAGCTCATAGGCGTCCACATCGCTAACTAACTTGCTTATGGTGTCTAAGCAAAACCCCCACGGGCCAGCGGTGCCGGTGGGGGTTAGGGTGCATCTACGGGACGTTTCAGGAACTCGCTGCTGGGGTTAGGGTGCCCGGGACGGAGGGGAGTGGTAGCGGGGGCAGGATGCAATCGGCTAGGTGGCTTAGTCGGTGGAGCTGACCCGCTTGCAGGTATAAACTTACCGACTGAGTCCCGAGCGACCGGTATCATCTGTTTGTGAGTCTCTGGGGATTAGCCATTCGACCTGCTTCCGCTAGATTGCTCCGCGACGTGACTTCAACCAAGAAGATGCCAAATCTGACCCGCTCTCCACTATCGCGCTATGGCATCGCTAGTCTCAGCGTTTTATTAGCAGCCCTGCTGATGTTGCTGCTGAACCCTACGCTGGCTATGACTCAGAGTCCGTTCCTGCTATTCTTTGGCGCTGTCATGGTCAGCGCTTGGTCTGGCGGCTTGGGTCCAGGACTGGTCGCCACTGCGTTGTCCGGGCTGATTAGCACCTACTACTTTATCCCGCCCCTTTATTCTCTCTCTCTCAACTGGTCCAGCGGCTTGCGGCTGAGTCTATTTTTGCTAGAAGGCGTGCTCATCAGTGTCCTCGCTGGCGAACTGCGGGTGGCCAAGCAGCGGCTTGAGCGCACGTTGTCACAGCTACAGCGCAGTGAGGCAGACTATCGGCAGCTTGCCATGCAGTCGCAGGCACAGGCGAAGACCTTAACGGCCATCTTTTCCGCGTCCGTCGATCATATCTACATTTTTGACCAAGAGGGGCGCTATGGCTATGTCAGCGATGGTGCTGCCCAGGTACTCGGTCTTTCACCCGATGACTTGCTGGGCAAAACATGGCGCGACATTGGTTTGCCCGCCGCGCTGATGGAGCCAGTAGACGCCCAGCGAAAGCAGGTGATGTCTACCGGGCGATCGCTCAAAAGTGAAACTGACTTTGTCACAGACAATGGGGTACGGTCCTACGAATACATTCTTACGCCGCTAAGTACAGACTCATCAACCAACGCTGTAGTAGTCATTTCTCGGGATATTACTGAACGTAAGCAAGCAGAAGCTGAACGTCACCAATCGCTACTGCGAGAACAAGCGGCCCGAGCCGAAGCAGAGGTGCAGCGCAATCGGCTGCATTCGCTCTTGGTTCAGGCTCCGGCTTCTATCTGTATCGATCGTGGTTCTGAGCATATCTTTGAGTTTGCTAATCCGCTCTTTTCGCAATTGGTGGGGCAGCGTGAACTAATTGGACGCACAGTGCGGGAAGCCTTCCCTGAGATAGAAGGACAAGGTTTTTTTGAACTGCTGGATCAGGTGTTTGAAACAGGAGAAGCGTTTGTAGGCAATGAAGTAGCGGCTCGATTGGATCGTCAAGGCAATGGCACGCTCGAGGAAGGGTTTTTCAACTTTGTCTACCAGCCGATCTTCGACGTTAACGGTGCGGTAGAAGGAATTATCACCTTTGGCTTTGAGGTCACCACTCAAGTTGTGGCCCGGCGGCAAGCCGAGGCTCTAGCAGAAGATTTAACAACCCAACAGATTGCCCTCAAGAAAAGCGAAGCCCGCTTTAGCCGCCTGGTGGAAGCCAATATTATTGGCGTTCTTTTGGCCGCACCTAACGGCACTATTCTGGAGGCGAATGATGCCTTCCTCAAAATGGTGGGTTACACCCGTGAAGACTTGCAAAAGGGCTTGATGAACTGGGGTGAAATGACACCACCAGAATACCGTCAACAGGACGAGCAAGTCTTACAGGAACTCGCCAGCACCGGTAGTTGCGCCCCGTTTGAAAAGGTATACATCCGCAAGGACGGCAGCCATGTGCCTATTTTGCTGGGAGCCGCACAGCTCGAAAGCGACGAGCTGGCTTGGGTTTGTTTTGTTTTAGATCTCACAGAAAGTAAGCAGGTTGAGGTCTTACTGCGTCAACAAGCGGAGGCTTTAGCCCAGGCCAATCGATTAAAAGACGAGTTTCTCGCCACCGTTTCCCATGAATTGCGGACACCCCTAAATGCGATGTTGGGTTGGGCGACCATGCTGCGTGAGAAACAACTGGATGACGCTACTCAGCAGCGAGCGATCGAGACGATTGAGCGCAATGCCAGAGCGCAAAACCAGTTGATTAATGACCTGTTAGATGTCTCTCGGATCATTACCGGCAAACTTCGCCTAGATGTTCGCCCTGTTGCGCTTGTTTCGGTGCTTGAGGCGGCGCTCGATTCGATTCGACCAGCCGCAGAAGCCAAGGGCATTCGCCTGCAAAGTCTTTTAGACCCGGCTGCGGGTCCCGTTTCTGGCGACCCAGACCGGCTGCAGCAAGTGTTTTGGAATTTGTTGTCCAATGCCGTGAAGTTCACACCGAAAGACGGCCGCATTCAACTTCGCTTAGAGCGCATTAATTCACACGTTGAGATCACCGTCAGCGACACCGGGCAGGGTATTAGCCCCGAGTTTTTACCCTATGTATTTGATCGCTTACAGCAAGCGGATAGTACCACCACTAGAACTCATGGTGGGTTGGGGCTGGGCTTGGCGATTGTGCGCCATTTGGTTGAACTCCATGGCGGACAGGTTCAGGTGGCGAGTGCGGGTGAAGGTAAGGGAACGACTTTCATGGTCAATCTACCTATTACGATCTTTCGCCCCGAACCAACCGCTACTGAACGCGTGCATCCGGCTGTCAGCGATACGGCTCCTTTCATCGATGCGCCTAGCTTGGCTGGGATAAAGGTTTTGGTTGTCGATGACGAAGCTGATGCCCGAGAGCTCCTAGCCACACTATTGAGGCAAAGCGGGGCCGTGGTCACCGTTGTGACATCGGCACAGGAAGCATTGGCGACCATTACCCAAAGCTCGTCAGAGCAAAGACCTGACATTTTGGTGAGTGACATTGGCATGCCCGAGGTAGATGGGTATATGCTGATGCGACAAGTGCGCGCCTTGACGCCAGAACAGGGAGGCAGAATGCCAGCCATTGCTCTCACCGCTTACGCACGTACAGAAGACCGCATCAAAGCATTGGCGGCAGGCTTTCAGTCCCACGTCCCTAAGCCAGTGGAGCCCGCTGAATTTATTGCAGTTGTGGTCAACTTAAGTGAGCGCTTGTGAGAGCTTACTAATAATGGCAACCAATTCTTGAGGTTTCACACTTTGGAGAACGTACTAGACAAGTCTTGCTTAAATTAAAACGTCTGTCTTGGGGACGATTTATATTTCCGCCAAAGTCTAGTTGAATGGATTTACCGTTTATGCATACGGCTCCATCTTCAATGAAACGCAACGCGAGCGGAAAGTTTGTGAACAACTGGGAGCGAGAGACCAAACATCGATTCTGCCTATCCCTAACCCAAACAGCTTGGCGATCGCTCGAGCAAGCGGCCCAGCAACGGGGTATCTCTCGCTCTGAAGTGATCGAACAGTTCGCCCGTAGTTTAGAGGCGGAGTCTACCACCCACGACTATGGAGAAAATTCTCAGATCGCTCAGCTGCAAAACCAACTGCTTGAGCCACAGCAGCAGAACCAGGCGTTAGAGGCGCAGTTAGCCCACACGCCAGGTCAAGCCGATCGGGCGATAGAGCCTAAAGTCGTCGCTATTTTAGAGAGCATCACCGATGCATTTGTGACCTTTGACCGCCAGTGGCACTACACCTACGTCAACCAGGCAGCGGCCCAAATTTTGCGCAAAGCCCCGGAAGACCTGATTGGCAAACATGTTTGGAACGACGTTTTTCCTGAGGTGGTGGGTGGGGTAGCCTACGAGGCCATGCACCGAGCGATCGCTGAGCAAGTTCCGGTGGCCTGGGAAGAGTTTGGTGAGCCCGTTCAGTGCTGGCTGGAGGTAAAAGCTTACCCCTCCCCTGAGGGACTCGCGGTTTATTTTCGCGATATGACCAACCGTAGGCAAGCCGAGGTAGAACGGGAACAATTACTCCGCGATTTGGAAACAGAACGCGCCCAGTTTGAAGCGGTGCTACGGCAGATGCCGGCGGGCGTCTTGATTGCCGAGGCCACGTCTAACAAATTGATCCTAGCCAATGAGCAAGCAAAACAAATTTTGGGATATGGCTACGAGCCGTCCTCCGAACTAGAGGACTATGTCCCTCTCACTCCCTTTGACGCGTTTCGCCCCGATGGGCAAAAATATGAGCCCCATGAATTTCCCCTGCCGCGATCGCTGAGAGCTGGTGAAGTTATTACCAATGAGGAGATGGAGCTGCGCCAGGAAGACGGGCAGCGGACCGTAATTAGCGTCAGTTCAGCCCCAATTTTGGATAGGCAAGGGCAAATTTCGGCGGCCGCCGTAGTGCTTCAAGACATCACCGAACGTCAGCAAACCGAAAGGCTCCTCAGGCAGCAGGCCGAACATCTCGAAAACCAGCAGAAATGGTTAGAAGCCGTTCTCGATTTGATGCCAACGCCAACCGCCTTTATTGACCCAGAAACCGCCAAAGTCGTTTTTGCCAACCGAATTGCCAATGAGTTAGCCGGGGGAGATCTACCTAAACACAAACCCCTAGAGGAATATACCAACGCCTATTACTGCACCGATGCCCAGGGCGATCGCATTGCCACCGAGCAAATGCCCGCCGTGCTCCTTGCCCGTGGGGAGCAGTTACAGAACCTCGAGATGAACTGGCATACCCCCGGCGGCATTCGGGCTACCCTCTGCTGGGGAGAAACCCTGCCCGCCATGTATGGGCACGCGGCGATCGGCATTGTCATGTTTCAAGATGTGACCCGCCTCAAGCAAATTGAGGCAAACCTACGGCAGACCGAAGAGCGCCTACAGCTAGCTCTCTCGTCGGCCCAAATGGTCGCCTGGGATTGGGATGTAGAAACGGATCAGGTCGTCTGTTCTCCCAATGCCAAAGAAATTTGGGGCATGCAGGTGGGCACCGCAGACGAGTTTCAGGCCTTCATCCACCCAGACGATCGGCCGCTGCTCAGGCAAGCGACTGAGCAGGCCGTCGCGGGGGACCAGTCTTTCGCCCAAGAGTATCGAGTGATGGCTGCCGACGGTGAGGTGCGCTGGCTTAAGGCTCAGGGGCAGGCCTACCTCAACGAATCTGGGCAAGCGGTGCGCGTGGCCGGGGTTTCGCTCAACATTACCGAGCGCAAGCACATCGAAGCCAATCGCGAGGCCCTACTGGCAGAACTCCAGCGCAAAGAACAGCAGCAGCAGTTTTTGATTGAGCTGAACGATGCCGCGCGCACCCTGCAAGACTCAGAGGAAATTGTCTGGCGAGTCGTTAGCGCCACCGGCAAACATTTCAACGTCACGCGCTGTGCCTATGGTGAAATTGATGCCGCCCAAGAACACGTAATCGTCGATCGCGATTACTGCAACGGCGTCATCAGCGTTGTGGGTAAGCACCACATGGATTCCTTCGGAGCTGAGATCATTGCCGAGCTGAAGCAGGGCAAAACCGTTGTGGTCGACGATGTCAATTGCGACCCCCGCACCGCTGGTGCCGGAGCGGCGGCCTTTGCCGCCATTGAGACCCAATCGCTGCTCTGCGTGCCCTTGGTGAAGAGCGGGCGGTTCGTTGCCCTACTGGTGCTCCACCACATAGCACCTCGCGCCTGGACAACAGACAATGTAGCTCTGCTGGAGCGCATTGCCGAAAAAACTTGGCTGGCGGTAGAGCGATCGCGGGCAGAAGCGGACCTGCGCGAGAGCGAAGCGCGGCTACAGCTCGCCCTCAACATTGGCCGCATGGGCACCTGGGAATGGGACATGCAGGCCAATACAATGCGTTGGTCGGCGGGGCATTTCACTATCCTGGGTTTCGAGCCCGACCAATGCGTACCGAGCTACGAGCTGTGGGCCAGCCGCGTCCATCCCGATGACCTACCAACCGCGGCAGCCCAGCTCCAGCAGGCGATTCAGGAGCGCACCGAGTACTATCACGAACATCGACTGCGCTGGCCCGATGGGACCATTCGCTGGGTCGAGGCCAGGGGGCAGTTTTCTTACGATGGCCAAGGCCATCCCAAGCAATCTATCGGCGCTGTCATCGACATTACTGACCGCAAGCACGCCGAGCAAGAGCGAGAACAGCTGCTCGAGCGAGAACGCTTGGCCCGAGCTCAGGCCGAAGCCGCCCAGCAGCAACTGGCCACCCTGGTTGATGCCTCCCCGGTTGGGCTGGCGCTACTGGACGGTGAGCAGCGATTTATTGCCATCAACGACGCCCTGGCTGAGATCAATGGGTCATCCCGTGAGCATCACTTGGGTAAGTCCGTTCTGGAGCTATTTGGTCAATCTGATCCCGCCGTCGTTGAAGTCATTGGCCAGATTTATGCCACGGGTGAGCCGTTTGTCTCGCCCAGCCTACCCGTCAATATTCCTAGTCGTGACGATCGCAGCCCTGGCTACTACAACGTTCACTATCTGCCAATGGTTGACTCAAATCAGCGGGTAGAACGACTTTTAGCCTATGTTGTCGATGTCACCGAGCGCGTCAATCTAGAGCGCGCCCAACGGTTTCTAGCTGAGTCGAGCGCCGTGCTGGCGTCTTCTTTAGACTACCAAACCACCCTCGAGAAAGTTGCCCAGCTCACCGTCCCAAAACTGGCCGACTGGTGCACCGTTCACATCGTGGAAGAGAATGGCGCGGTCGACCAAATTGCCGTAGCGCACGTTGATCCGGCTAAGCTGGAATGGGCTTACCAGATTCGAGACAAGTATCCCCTAGATACCGATGCAGAACGCGGTGCCGCCCTAACCCTGCGCACCGGGCAACCCGACCTGGTGCCTGAAATTCCCGATGAGTTGTTGGTTCACGCTGCCAAAGACCCTGAGCATTTAGAGATTTTGCGGCAGGTGGGCTTTAGCTCAGTGATGACGGTGCCCCTGCGTACCCAAGACCAGGTGATCGGCGTGATCTCGTTCATCGCGGCTGAGTCGGGTCGCCGCTACACCGCCGCAGATTTGCAGCTCGCCGAAGAATTGGCGCACCGGGCTTCCCTGGCAATCGAAAATGCTCAGCTCTACCAGGCGGCTCAGCGTGATCGCACCAAAGCACAAACCGCTAACCGCATCAAAGATGAGTTCTTAGCCGTCTTGTCCCATGAGTTGCGATCGCCCCTGAACCCCATTTTGGGCTGGGCCAGACTATTGCGCAGTAGGCAGCTAGATGCGACCAAAACTGACCAAGCCTTAGAAACCATTGAGCGCAACGCCAAACTCCAGGCTCAGCTGATCGAAGACTTGCTCGATGTTTCCCGCATTTTGCAGGGCAAGCTGACGTTGAACGTTACTCCAGTAAATTTAGTCACTACGATTGAAGCGGCGGCTGAAACCGTGCGCCTGGCGGCTGAAGCCAAACGGATTCGCATTCAAACCACGCTGCATGCGATCGCAGGCCAGGTTTTAGGCGACACCAACCGGCTCCAGCAGGTAATTTGGAACTTGCTCTCCAATGCGGTTAAGTTCACCCCGGCGGGTGGGCAAGTCGCCATCACCCTAGAGCAAGTTGACGCCTATGCTCAACTTCAAGTGCAAGACACCGGCAAAGGGATTCATCCTGACTTTTTGCCCCACGTGTTTGACTA
>NZ_JACJPP010000002.1 GCF_014696135.1 Nodosilinea sp. FACHB-141
CCTGCAACTCTCCCACCCCAAAAGAAAAACCCCCTGATTCATCAGGGGGCATAACCTTGTGTCACCCATGGGGGCACAACCTTACAGCGCGTGACACACTGCAATGCCCCTACGCAAATCCTGGCGATACGCCAAAAACCCCTATACCTCGGCATTTAGCAAATGGCTTCGCCCTGCCGAATTGGGAATAGCTACATCCCCAAATTCGCCGCCAAAAACGCCCACTTATCTGACACTTCTTCGATCACCTTCGCCGTCGGCTTACCCGCCCCGTGCCCCGCCTTCGTCTCAATGCGAATCAGCACCGGAGCCTCGCCCCCGTGGGCCGCTTGCAGCGCTGCCGCAAACTTAAAGCTGTGGGCCGGCACCACGCGATCGTCGTGGTCGGCAGTAGAAATCAGCGTCGCCGGGTAGGCCGTCCCCGGCTCCAAATTGTGCAGCGGTGAATAGCCGTAGAGCACCTTAAACTCGTCTTCGTTCTGGGGCGAGCCATAGTCCGACTCCCAAGCCCAGCCAATGGTGAACTGGTTAAACCGCAGCATATCCATCACCCCCACCGCAGGCAGCGCTGCCGCAAACAGGTCGGGCCGCTGGGTCATGCAGGCCCCCACCAGCAGGCCGCCGTTGCTGCCACCTGCGATCGCCAGCTTTTCCGCCGACGTATAGCCCTCAGCGATCAACCACTCCGCCGCCGCAATAAAGTCATCAAACACGTTCTGCTTATTCAGCTTCGTGCCCGCCAGGTGCCACTCTTCGCCATACTCGCCGCCGCCGCGCAGGTTCGGCATCGCATAGACGCCGCCCATCTCCATCCACACCAGGTTGCTCACCGAAAACGACGGCGTCAGCGAAATGCTAAAGCCCCCATAGCCATAGAGCAGTGTCGGGTTCTGCCCATTCAGCTCAATTCCTTTCTTGTGGGTGATGAACATCGGTACGCGCGTACCGTCTTTGCTGGTGTAAAACACCTGGGTGGTGGTGTAGGCACTCGGGTCAAAATCCACCTCGGGCTGGCGGTAGAGGGTGCTCTCCCCTGTCACCATGTCGTAGCGATAGATCGTGGGCGGTACCGTAAAGCTGGTAAAGCTGTAGAAGGTTTCGATATCTTCCCGCTTGCCGTCAAAGCCACCAGCGCTACCAATCCCCGGCAGCTCTACCTCCCGCACCAGCTCCCCGGTCAGCGAGAAGATGCGAATTGTGGTGTAAGCATCCTTTAGATAATCCGCCACAAACTGGTGGTTGAGAATGCCAACGCCCTCTAAGGTGTTGTCGCTTTCGGGAATGATCTCTTGCCAGTGCGATCGCTCCGGCTGGGCAATATCGATCGCAATCAGCCGCCCCTTCGGCGCATCTAAATCAGTGCGAAACCAAAATAGCGTGCCGTCGTTATCCACAAAGCTGTAGCTGGCCTCAAACTCCGAAATCAGCTCTACCACAGGGCTTTCCGGGTTGCTCAGGTCTTTGTAAAACACCAGGTTGTTGGGGTCAGTCCCCTTCCACACCGAGATGATTAAATAGCGCCCGTCCTCGGTGACGCCGCCGCCAAAACCCCACTCTTTTTGGTCGGGGCGCTCGTACACCAGCACATCCTCACTTTGGGGCGTGCCCAGGCGATGGTAGTAGAGCTTCTGGTAATAGTTGATTGCCTCTAGCTTGCTCGCCTCATCTGGCTCGTCGTAGCGACTATAAAAAAAGCCCTGGTGGTCGTGGCTCCACGACGCACCCGAGAACTTCACCCACTTCAGCAAGTCGTCGGTGTCTTCACCGGTTTCAATATCGCGCACGCGCCACTCGATCCAGTCTGACCCCGCGCTCGACAGACCATAGGCCATGTATGCCCCGTTCTCACTCACCTCCATGCCGCTGAGCGAAACCGTGCCGTCTTCTGACAACGTGTTGGGGTCAAGCAGCATGCGGGGCTCGGCCTCTAGGCTAGGCAGGGTGTAGAGTACGCTCTGGTTTTGCAAGCCGTCGTTTTTGAAGTAAAAATATCGCCCGCCTCGCTTGAAAGGAGTGCTGTAGCGCTCATAGTTCCAGATTTGGGTGAGGCGATCGTTAATTTCCCCACGCCTCGACAGCGTTTGTAGATAGCCCTCAGTAACCGCATTCTGGGCCTCAATCCATTCCTGGCTGGCAGGAGATTGCGGGTCTTCAAGCCAGCGGTATGGATCAGGTACCGCCACACCGTGGTAGGTATCGACCTGGTCGTGCTGGGGGCTGGGGGGGTAAGTGAGGGAGTTGGCAATCATAGGGGCTTGAGATAGACCAAGGGCTAGTAGTAACCCTAACAAGAACCGTAGAGAATCGCGCACGTAATCATGCCCTTCGTTAATTCAGGAATCCATGCCTAGGGTGGGCTATTTGCCTAGTTTTTTATAGCAGTGTTCGAATAGCTGCTAAAAACTTCTAAATTTATGGTCACAAGGCTTTGGAACCTATACATATTCTCTATTGACGAATGGCGGAAACTGAGCGGCACTGGGGGCATTGCAGCGCTACACTAGCCACCGGGCGATTTTAGGAAACCGAGCCATGGGCGACAACGGCAACGACGACACAGCGGCCAGGGTGCAGACGCTCAGGTCGCAGCTGCAAGCCGCCAGCTACGCCTACTACGTGCTCGATGCCCCCGACCTGCCTGATGAGGTCTACGATCGCCTCTACCGCGAGCTGCAAGACCTCGAAGCCGCCCACCCCGAGCTGATCACCCCCGACAGCCCCACCCAGCGCGTTGGCGAGCGACCCGCCACCCAGTTCACCTCCATTCGCCACAACATCCCCCTCTACAGCCTGGAGAATGCCTTTGACCTGGTCGAATTTCGCGCCTGGGAAGACCGCTGGCGCCGGCAGGCCCCCGACGTTGGAGCGGTAGAGTACGTCGCTGAACTGAAAATCGACGGCAACGCGATCGCCCTTACCTACGAAAATGGTCTGCTGGTGCGGGGTGCTACCCGAGGCGATGGCACCGCCGGCGAAGATATTACCCCCAACGTGCGCACCATCCGCTCGGTACCCCTGCGACTGGCCATCGAGAACCCGCCAACCGTGGTTGAAGTGCGCGGCGAAGCCTTTCTCCCGCTGGATGTGTTTGAGCAGATTAACCGCGATCGCACCGCCAAGGGCGAAGCCCTCTTCGCCAACCCCCGCAACGCCGCCGCCGGCACCCTGCGCCAGCTCGACTCCCGCATTGTCGCGGCCCGCAAGCTCGACTTCTTTGCCTACACCGTCCACTGGGGAGAAGCCGTGGATGAGTCGGTGATTGGAAGAGCTGACGACGATCAGCTGGCCCAAATCGAGGCCACGAGCCATGCTCCAACGCAGGCCCTCACCCACCCTCCCACGACCCAGTGGCAGGCCCTCGAATTTCTCAAGTCTCTGGGCTTTCGCGTCAACCCCAACCGCCAGCTCTGCCAATCTGCTGACGACGTGCAGGCCTACTACGATGATTGGGCTACCCGGCGGCTTCAGCTCTCCTACCTCACCGATGGCGTGGTGGTCAAACTCAACGACTTTGCCCTCCAACAGCAGTTGGGCTTTACCCAAAAATTTCCTCGCTGGGCGGTAGCGCTTAAATATCCCGCTGAAGAGGTGCCCACCATCCTCGAATCCGTCAGCTTTCAGGTGGGCCGCACCGGGGCAGTGACCCCCGTGGCTGAGCTGCGCCCGGTGCAGCTGGCGGGCACCACCGTCGCTCGCGCCACTCTGCACAACGCCGATCGCCTCGCCGAACTCGACATTCACCAGGGCGATACGGTGATCGTGCGCAAAGCTGGAGAGATCATTCCCGAAGTGGTGCGGGTGCTGGCCGAGCTGCGAGCAGCCGGGGCGATCGCGATCGCCATGCCCACCCACTGCCCCCAGTGCAGCAGCGCCCTGGTCAAACCCGACGACGGTGCCGTTACCCGCTGCATCAATATCTCCTGCCCCGCGATCGTGCAGGGGGCGATCATCCACTGGGCCAGGCGCGACGCCCTCGACATTGAGGGCCTGGGCGAAAAGTGGGTAAAACAGTTGGTGGAGCAGGGCTTGGTCCGATCCGTTGCCGATCTCTACAGCCTAACTGAAGAGGATCTAGCACCTCTCGATCGCATGGGTAAGCGGCTGGCCGAGAAGCTGCTGGGGGCGATCGCCGCCTCCAAAGCCCGCCCCTGGGCCTCGGTGCTCTACGCCTTGGGCATTCGCCACGTGGGTGCTGTCAATGCCAAAACCTTGGCCCAGCATTTTCTCAGTGCCGCCGCTCTCGCCGCCGCTAGCCCTGAGGCGATCGCCTCCGTCCACAGCATCGGCCCCGAAATCGCTCAGGCCGTCTATGAATGGTTCCAGGTGCCTGCCAACCAAACCTTAATCGATCGCCTGCAACAGGCTGGTCTGCAACTTGCCTCCGCAGAATCCGCCGCCGCCCCAGCCGCTGGCCCCCTAGAAGGCAAAACCTTCGTGCTCACCGGTACCCTGCCCACCCTTACCCGCCAGCAGGCCACCGACATCATCGAAGCCGCTGGCGGCAAAGTCACCAGCAGCGTTAGCAAAGCCACCGACTACCTAGTGGCGGGTGAAAAAGCCGGCTCAAAACTCGTCAAAGCGGAGAGTCTAGGCGTTGCCATTCTCACCGAAGCAGACCTGTTAGCGCTGGGGAAAGGATAGTACTCGCCAAGCTAGTTGTGATTAGCCCTGGGAACCTAGAACTCAGGATCTCAGGCTTAAGACAAACCGTGAACCATACACCTTAAACCCCAAACCACTACCAACCCATCACTACTGACTCGACAATCTACTCAAATTAGTAATCTAATTTTCGCCTCTAGGGCGGGGCAGCGCTAGCATAGAAAAATCCATCCCTCTCTATAGAAAATTGGCCACCTAATAGGGGCGATAATAGTATCTGAGTGATACAAAATGAAGTAATCCCCTGATTTGCAGCCTTAGGGCTTGAGCCGAGAATATCGGTGATGCCATGCCACAGAGCCGTTGTTAACCAAATATCCGTACTTATGCTCTTGGCCTGGCCAAATTATCGGGTTACGTCTAGAACCATCTGAAACTGAAATCGTCTTAAGTACTGCTGCGGAATACTGTTTGGAGTACCGCTCAATGGTTGGACAACTGGGTCCGGACCCGATAGCTAACAAGCTATCGTTGCTCCCTTACGTCTTTTTGTCGGCATCTAGTGCTGAGGGAGAATCGATCGATGAGGTCGTGCTCGATGCTCTATGCGCCATTCGCCTCTACCTCGATATGGAGGTGGCGTTCATTGCTGAATTTTCGGGTGGTAGACGCCGATTTCGCTATGTCGATTCATCTTTAGAGCATCCACCAATCGCCGTGGGTGACTCAAACCCGCTCGAAGAGAGCTATTGCCAACGCGTTGTCGATGGTCGGCTGCCAGAGCTGATTCAAGATGCCTCAGCAATCCCGGCGGCGCTAGAACTACCGGTCACTATGGACCTGCCGGTGGGAGCCCACCTCAGCGTGCCCATCCGCTTGGGAAACGGGCAGCTCTACGGAACATTCTGCTGCTTCAGCACTCGGCCCGACTTTACCCTGGGCAATCGCGACCTGTCCATCATGCGCGTGTTTGCCAATTTTGCTTCCCGCCAAATTGGCCGAGAGCTAGCCACCCAGCGCCAGTACCGAGAGATGCGCCAGCGCATTGTCTCAGTGCTAGAGTCTGAAGCGTTTACCATCGTCTACCAGCCGATTGTTCACCTAGGAGACAACAGAATCATCGGCTTCGAGGCGCTGACCCGGTTTTGGTCTAGGCCCATTCGCACCCCTGATGTGTGGTTTAACGAGGCGGCTGACGTGGGCCTCAGCGAAGAGTTGGAGATGGCGGCGATCGCTAAGGCCCTCACGGGCTTCGACCAACTCCCCGACGATATCTATTTGTCTATCAACGTCTCGCCTGACAACATCTTGAATGGCGCTATCCATCGAGCCCTCCACAATGCGCCGCTCGATCGCATTGTGCTGGAGGTCACTGAGCATGTGCCCATTCCCGACTATTCCCAGTTCGGCCAAGCCCTAGCACCCCTGCGCGATCGCGGCATTCGCCTCGCCGTCGACGATGCTGGCTCGGGCTACGCGAGTTTCCTGCACATTCTTAAGCTCAAGCCAGAAATCATCAAGCTCGACATCGGACTCATTCGCGATATTGATACCGACCTTAACCGCCGCGCCTTAACCGCTGCGCTAGTCGGGTTCGCCCAAGAAAGCGGCAGCCAACTCGTCGCCGAAGGGGTAGAGACAGCCCCAGAGTGCACCGCTCTAAAGCAGCTTTGCGTCAACAAAGCGCAGGGATATTTGCTCGGGCATCCCCTACCGATTGGCGAAACCGCAGCGCTGTTCCAGGGCTAAGGCTAAGCGGTTTTGAAATTGCCTCTCCACTACTCAAAGTCCCCCAGAATTGGGGGATTTAGGGGGCCGACAGCTCTGGGCAAGCCCCCAGAAACCCTTGTAACTCGCTGTGGTTTGGCTTCCTAACCCCTCAATCCTGAAGAGGACCGGGATTCTGCAACTTGAGCAATGCGATCGAGAACAACGGCTAGATTGTTCACGACCTCTGCGTTTGAGAATCGTAAAACGCAATAACCGAAATCTTGAAGATGCTCTGTCCGAGCTTTGTCGTAGGCTTCTTGCTGGTTATGAACGCTACCATCAACTTCAATAACCAATTTGCAGGATGGGCAGTAAAAGTCAACAATGAATCGTCCCACAGGATGCTGACATCGAAACCTAAGTCCGTTCAGTTGCCGTCCTCGCAATGCTTTCCACAGTCTTGTCTCAGCAGGGGTAAGGTTTTGCCTTAACTCTCGGGCCGCCTGCTCAATTGACCGGGTAGTACCACGAATCCTTGGAAAGTCCTTGGCCATTGATGGATGTTGATAGAATTTCCTCTATTAAAATTGCCCAGCGCCACTCAAAGTCCCCCAGAATTGGGGGATTTAGGGAGCCAGATAGCTTTTAGCAGACCACCAAGACTCTCTTGTAACCTGCTAAAATTTTGCCCCCCTGCCCCCCAGAATTGGAGGTTCTGACAGACCCTACCGATCTCACCCGCCGAGACAGCGTGTATTCTAGAGTGTCAGTCTGACCCGAGACACCCGCCCGTACCCAGGCAGTTACCCCCCAGGCAGTTACCTAAGGAGACAACGCTATGTGTGGCATCGTGGGATACATTGGCACCCGGCCCGCCGCCGACATCTTAATGGATGGCCTGCGTAAGCTTGAATATCGCGGCTACGACTCCGCCGGGCTCGCCACCGTGCTCGAAGGCGAGCTGCACTGCGTGCGCGCCAAGGGCAAACTGCAAAACCTGCAAGACAAGCTCGACGGCGAAGAAAACCCTGCCCGCCTGGGCATCGGCCACACCCGCTGGGCCACCCACGGCAAGCCTGAAGAATATAACGCCCACCCCCACCGCGACGGCAGCGGGCGTCTGGCCGTAGTGCAAAACGGCATCGTTGAAAACTACCGCGAGCTGCGCGAAACCCTCAAGGCCCTGGGCCATGAGTTTACCTCCGACACCGACACCGAGGTGGTGCCCCACCTGATTGAGTCGCACCTGAGCCAGCTCAACCTTGACGATACCCAGGGCCGATCGCCTCTGCTAGAAGCCACCCGCCGCGCCTGTCAGCAGCTGCACGGGGCCTTTGCCCTAGCAATTGTCTCCGCTGACTATCCCGACGAGCTGGTGGTGGTGCGCCAGCAGGCCCCACTAGTGATTGGCTTTGGCCAGGGCGAATTTTTCTGCGCCAGCGACACCCCGGCGATCGTGCCCCACACCCGCGCCGTGCTGCCCATGGAAAATGGCGAGCTAGCCAGCCTGACGCCCCTGGGGGTAGAGGTGTATAACTTTGCGGGCGATCGCCAGCGCAAGCACCCCATCACCCTGAACTGGAACCCCATCATGGTGGAGAAGCAGGGGTTCAAGCACTTCATGCTCAAGGAGATCTACGAGCAGCCTGGCGTCGTGCGCACCGCCCTCGAAACCTATATCAACAGTGCCTGGACGGCGGATAGCGCCAATACCCCCCTATCGCCCATTAGCCTGGGCCTGCCCGCCGATTTGCTCAGCGGCCTAGAGCACCTGCAAATTGTGGCCTGTGGCACCAGCTGGCACGCCGCCCTGGTAGGCAAATACCTAATCGAAGAGCTGGCCAACCTGCCGGTGATGGTGCAATATGCCTCGGAGTTTCGTTACTCGCCGACGCCGCTGATTCCTAACACCCTGACTATTGGCGTCACCCAGTCGGGCGAAACCGCCGATACCCTGGCCGCTTTGGAGATGGAGCAAGACCGCCGCGCTGCCCACCCCGACCCCCGCTTTGCCCCTCGCATGTTGGGCATCACCAACCGGCCCGAAAGCTCGCTGTCGCGGCTGATACCCCACGTTATCGACACCCACGCGGGCATTGAGATTGGGGTGGCGGCAACCAAAACCTTTACTGCCCAGGTGATGGCCTTTTACTTCTTGGCGATCGATCTGGCCTACCGCCGCCAGACTTTGACGAGCGATCGCATCGAGGCCATTCTCAACGGTCTGCACCAGTTGCCTGCCTTTATTGAGCAGGTGCTCGAAAGCCAGGAGCGCTATATCGAAGAGCTGGCCCACGAGTTTAACGAAACCCAGGACTTTATCTTTTTGGGCCGGGGCATCAACTTCCCCATCGCTTTAGAGGGGGCGCTCAAGCTCAAGGAAATCAGCTACATTCACGCCGAGGGCTACCCAGCAGGCGAAATGAAGCACGGCCCGATCGCCCTGCTCGATGCCAAGGTGCCGGTGGTGGCGATCGCCATGCCCGGCAGCGTCTACGACAAGGTGCTCTCTAACGCCCAGGAGGCCAAGGCCCGCGATGCCCAGCTGATTGGCGTGGTGCCCATGAATGACACCGATGCCCAAGAAACTTTCGATCGCCTGCTGCCTGTGCCCGTGGTGGATGAGCTGCTGTCGCCAATTGTGGCGGTGATTCCGCTGCAACTGCTGGCTTACCACATCGCCGCCCGGCGCGGATTGGACGTTGACCAGCCGCGTAACCTCGCCAAAAGTGTGACAGTCGAATAGGGGTTTTGCGCAAATATTGAGCAGGCAACTAGCCTCAGTCGTTTGCTGGCGCGCTAGGGGCTGTCTTGGTGCGCCGCTGGGTTCCCTGACCGATGAATTCTAAGACCGCCAGGCTATCTTGGAGAAGCCTACGCTATATATATGAATAGCCTGAAGCAAGCTTAGCGCTAGATGCCCCTCTAGCTAAATGATGCCGAAAGACCTGTCATACTACGCCAAAAAGTTTGCGAAGCTGAACGTCAACAAACATAGAGAGCGAGGGGCGGCTCCTCATGAGCCTGTGCTCTTGATTTCAGTCATTGAATTAATTGATCAGGGCAAGATTCGACTGAATCAGGTACCGCTGTCACCAGAGCTAATCTCGACGTTTCTGAAGTATTGGCGCAGCCTAGTAAGAACGGATCACCGCTCTGATATCTCACTACCATTTGTGCATTTGACGGGGGATGAGTTTTGGCACCTAACGTTTTACCCTGAGAGCGAAACGGCAACACCGACGGGGTTGGGCCGCAAGGGCGTTACGGCTGTTAGACGCATTGTTCAATACGCGTCTTTTGATCCTGAGCTATCTGTCATCTTGCAGGACCCAGGACAGCGAGTAATCTTGCTGCGGGTGCTGATTGATAGCTGGTTTTCAGGGCGATCAAATGAGATTGAGCAGCTGTCACTAATCGATGAGTTTGAGTTGGTGAAAACCCAGCTTTTGCGAGAAGGCGGGGCAACTTACAACGTTGAGGATTTGAAGAATGAGGAGAATATCGTTGTCAGGAATGGGGCGTTTCGCAAGATTGTGGTGTCGCTTTACGACCAGCGCTGCGCATTTTGTGGGTTAAGGATTATCAGCGCTGATGGGCAAGATATTGTAGATGGTGCCCACATCAAGCCGTTTTCTGAGTTTAGGGATGATCGCTTTGTAAATGGGCTGGCGCTCTGCAAGAACCATCATTGGGCGTTTGACCATGGCTGGTTTGGGGTGGATGACGACTACCGAATTGTGATTCCGCAGGAGCGGTTTATGGAGGAGCCAGCGGTGGAGAGTCGGGAGATGGTGGCATTTAGGGGTGAGGCGATCCGCTTGCCGGAAGAGCGAGAGTTCATGTCCAGTTTAGAGGGTTTGAGGTGGCATCGGGAAAGGTGGAGGATGGAATAACCAATTTGTCAAAAGGAAGTAGCCCACATTACAAGGGACATCATGGTACTGCAGGCAGCGCCACTGGATGAGCGGGTAAAAACCCAACGAAACAGCATTTTGAATATTGCTGAGCGTTATGGTGCTTATGATATGTGGGTGTTTGGGTCAGTTGCCCGCGGTGAGAGCCACCAAACCAATGATGTTGATTTTTTATGGAGATGCCGCCAAGGCACAGCCTGTTAGATCGCATTTCCCTAAAGCAAGATTTGGAAGTTTGCTAGGATGCCGGGTGGATGTGGCAACTCTTAGGACACTGCATGAGTGCGTTAATGACAAAATCTTGCAGGATGCCAAGCCACTATAAATGGGGATAGACTTTACCTGAATAATTTAGAGTAGGCTAGCGGGAAGCGTTGAGGGAGCAGGGGGGATGCACTCGTTAGAAGTTTATATGCTGCTGCGGCTAGCCAGGTCAGTATGCGAGAGAAAGTAGCACTTAGGAGCGAATCGATCAGACCATTTAAACATAAGTATTTTGGATCACCATGAGTCAATCTAAGCTTTTCAATATAAGTAACGCCCTAGCATTAGCAATTGGCTTGTTTGTTGACCTTATAGCTATCCATGAGTTGCTCAACAAAACCAACACAATTGAGGCTGACGGAAATTTAGGCTTATCAGCCATTTTCTTCGTTAGCTCAGTATATCTTTTGATTTTTGCTGGAATAGGGACTAGAAGATTCTTTCACAGTCGAGCAGAATCGTCATCATCGAAATTCTTGAGTCAAAAAGCTTTCAATGAGATTGAAAAAGTAACATCACTCACTCAATATCTTCTAGCAATTCCTTGCGGGATTCTTTTTGCAATAATTCTTCCTTGGGATGAGATACTAGGTTTTTGGCTTTATGAACATCCTCTAGGTTCTTTTTTTTGGAGTGCTAGCGATGCTTTTATTCAATTTTTCCTTTTGCTTCTCTTCTTATATGTCATCGTGGAAATATCCAGGTATTCCTCTAGAACTTTTTATTTGTCGTTGACACCCAGTTACCGGGTTAGAGTTCCTAAGAAAAATTTGGACTTAAGTCCAGCTACCGTAATGCTAGAGAGACAACAGAGGAAGAAGGATTCCCAATTACGAAGTTGGGAAGCGCAAGAAGACGATAATTTGAATACATAACTGAAAGTACAGCCTTAAGATAAGTATGTGAACACTGCTTACCACCCAATCTGTTCGCTGATACAAATGGTATGGTGGCACTATCTCTAACCAGAAGCTAGCAGATCCTCATAGGTTATAAAGTCCCTGAGCAGCAGGATATCAACGGTTTGAAACTTGCCGAGCGTCAGCAGATCTTTATCACCCGTGATGATGCAGGCTGCATTGCTAGCGATCGCAGTTCCCAGAATTTGGTCATCATCAGAATCTCGGCAAACACCACGGCTAACACAGCAGGCTCAACCACCTGCATCCTAGAGCGCAGGAGATCTTCCACCGTCTGGGCATCTTCAGCAGAGTATTTGAACTTCTGAGTCAGTTTCTCCCGCAGTTCCTGAAAGATAAATTCCGAGATAGTAACAGTGTGAGTCCTCAGACAATGCTCGACTAGAGTGTGGTAAAAACCTTGAGCAATAAATGCGGCAATTAGAACGTTGGTATTCAATACCAGGTTCATGACACCATCTCAAAGATGTCATCATCTGTATAGTCCAGCCTGCATTTTTTGCAAGAGCTGTTCGCGCAGCGACCTGAACTGATGCACAAACACAAACTCTTGCAATGCCCTTTGTAGCACCCCCTTGGGAGACAAGCCCTCAGTCTGGGGCAGGCGATTTACAGCAGCCCTGAGTTCTAGCGTAAAAGGAATTGTAAGAGTATCTTCCATCGCTCTAGACCCACTAAAACTACACACACGATAGCAGTCAACAACGGCAGCATCTACCCTACAGGTCTTTGATTTCTTCACCTAAGTAGCGCTCTACGAAAGCTTTTGCTGCTAAAGGATGCAGCGTTTTCAAGGCTCTAACGATATCTACAATCGTTTCACCCGACGGGTCACTCTTCTCATTTGCCCATCGGTACACGCTGTTACGTTCAATATCGAGAGCCGCCGCAAGGCTGTATTGGCTCACCTCAAACTCCTCAAGCACTTGCCTGAGCACATGTCCTGCTTTTCCCATGCCTTCATGGTGTCAGACCAGCACAAGCGAGTAAACAACTGATCTGTTGACGGCAACCAACTTGTTGACTATGATGCTAGTCATCGTTTCTGTTGACACACTATGCAAAACCCCCTTTCGGCAGGCTCAGAGCAAAATCCCACCCCCGCTGCTCGCTACAGTGCCCGCATCATCACCCCCGACCCTGCCACAGGTGCAGAGCCAGCCGACCCCGGCCAAGTCCACCTCGAACTCACCCTCAAGCTCCATAGCTACCCCAACCCAGACCGAGAGCCCGTCAAAATTCTCGTTATTGGCAGCAAGCGATCGGTTAGCTCTATCGTCGTCGCCCTTCACCAGCTCGGCTTTGCCGAAATCTTTGAGTGGACAGACTTTCTGAGCGCACCTAATGCTGATAAGCCGCTTCAGTTCCAGCCTGGTGAAGTTATGAAAGCACTGGTGAAGTTCTTACCCCGAGAAGAGTAGCGGGCAGAAATTAGGCTTGGCTGTCCCGATCAAGTAGCCAAGCCGACCACACAAAAACACTATAAACACGTTCGCCTTAGAGTCTCTGCCTCAGCACTCAGCCGTTGACCGCAACCGCGATCGCCCACTCCCCAGCCGCTAACGCTTATACCTCAAGGCTTAAAACATAAACCAACCAGATTAATGCCTTCTCTACAACAGCTCATGAGTTCTGCTTAAGCGTAAAGCAGTTTGACCTAACAGATAATGAGTTCTCTGTAGCAGTTAGTGAGTTCTGCCCAAGCGTAAAGTAGTTCGACCTAGCAGTTAATGGGGTCTCAGTAGGGCTTAGCTAGTGCCCTACCCGCGTTAATGCTTAGACCTTAGAATCTGTAGCCCAAACAGGCAAGACTATTTTTTCTTCCTCAAGACATTAAGCGTAAAACTACAGAACTTCTTTTACTCCACTTAAAGAGTTCTCACCCCCTGCATAAAGCTTCCATATCCCCTCACCTTCTCTGGATGCTTCTAAAGCGCGGGCGTCAACTCTGAACCCAAGTTGATTAACCAGTCAGCCCCTCCAACCCTCAAACTCAAACTCCCAAGGAGGGAGTACCACCATGGCACGAGCCAAACGCACATCTACCTCTCTACAAAAAGCAGAACGTCGCGCTTCCGCAATGGGTTCCATCGCCCGCAACCTTGACCTGGGCAACGGTATGACCCTCGCCTCATTCTGGGCCGACATTGAAGCCATGCGCGATCGCCAGAACAAGTACAACGAGATGCTTTCCACCGTCGATCAGCTCTACAACGAGATGCTCGCCGCCGAAAAAGCCTTGGCCGAAAAGTCTGAAAGGATGCTCAATGCCGTAGCCGTAGTCTATGGCCGCAAAAGCTCTGAATATGAAATGGCAGGCGGCAAGCGGCGGCCTGAGCGGCGACGGGCTAGCCAGTCTGCTCCCGATCAGCAGTCAGTTGCTTAGACACTTAACCCAAAACCAAATCAGTTTGAGGGGCGATCGCATAGCAGTATGCGATCGCTTCTTTCGTCTCAGCCCCTAGCTACTGCTGCAACTCTAGGTGATGAGCGCTGCCCACCCGACAAGATTTCATTAAACTATTGCTCATCTCCCATATATTGCTGTACAAACGCCTGTAATGCTTTAGGGTTCAGCATTGCCCTGCACCAGCTCGGCTTTGCCAACATTTGAGAACACCATACCCACCTGAGCAATCGCTACTTTCCCTAGACTAGCCACTAGGTCATCCTGCTTTCTATCAATATCGAATTAGCGAGCTGTTAGATAAGCAAGTCAAGGTTTAAAGAACTTTTTGCTTAGTTATTACGAGCTCCCCAACCTGTCCAAGAATGCGACAGTAGAATAGGGGTACTTTCTCAGAAAGACCGTTGTTTGCGTCGATCGCTTAGCCATGCCAGCCCAGCCTAAAACCAGACCCCTCGGAGAAATGTTGCAGCGGGCAGGATTGCTCTCCCAAGCGCAGCTTGACGTGGTGCTTCAGGATCAGCAATGGCAGCCTGATCTGCGAATAGGCGACATTCTTGAGCTGCGCGGGTGGGTCAAGCGCGACGCCATTGAGTTTTTCGCTGAACAGTGGCCAAAGCTTGCCACTATCGGTCGGGATAACCCCATCGGGTATTACTTTCAGCAGGCGGGGCTGCTGAATTCTCAACAGGTAGACGCCCTGCTGCGAGAGCAGGCACAGGCAGGGTTGAGAATTGGGGCGCTGGCGGTTTTACACGGATGGCTGTCTCAAGAGACGCTCGATTGGTTTCTGCGATCGCTAGCACCGGAGGAGTCTGCCTCCTCTGCCTTTATGAAGCGAAAGCAGGGGAATGGGAGCGATCGCATCAGCCAAGCCGGTCAAGCTCAGTCAAAACCGCAGGCTACTCAGGTGCAACCCAGTCCACCAAAGACGGTTACAGCCCCGCCAGCTAAAGAGCCAACCAAGCCCAGCCTGGATGATATTTCCTGGGTTGATTAAACAGGACAGTGGCCAAACTATGGGCATGACAGCCCTTCCCTTACTGACTCAAGAGCTGCTAGGGCAAATGACGGAGACCATTGATCGGGAGGGGCGATCGCACTTGCCAACAGCCTGTATGCTGCTGCGGTTAGCCAGGTGAATCTGACTGAGGATTAGAGCGATCGAAGCCAGGGTTAGATGATGACTTTCGTCATGCAATGGGAGAATCATGACGCGTTTATAGTGTATCGATCAAATTTGCTAGCTACAAAAAACCCCACTGTTGCGAGCGGGGTAGGTAGGTCGTTGTTGTTTAGGAGGAAAGTCGTTGGGTTGTCTACCGGGCGTGGAGAACGCTGCGATAAATCAAATCTGCGGACTGCTAGCAATGAATCAATAGTCCCCTAAATCCTCAACTCAGGAAGTGATAGAGGTATTGGTCACTCGGTGATACTTATAGCCCTATAACGTGAGCGATGCCGCCCAGTGAGATGATGCAGATCACAACTCCAAACTGACCCAGCCAAACAGAGCAGCCCGTATCCGATGAAACAGCTCTACAAAATACCGGGGCAGAATCAGACCAAACTATAAGAGAGCGTCTACAAAAGGGGGAGACCAAGCCTGAACATTGTCTTCGCACGAGGAATCAGCCAACGACTCAAGCTATAACTAATCCCTTGCTAAACAGCCCCCAAAACCCAACTTCTAAAAATTTCCTGTGCCCCCGACCTCTGCCGATCCCATCTCCTACACCGCCAAAATTGTGGCGGCGAAGCGAGCCATTGAGCAATCTCTGCCGCAGCCACTGTTCGACGACCCCTATGCGGCGGCCCTAGCGGGTGACGAGGTTGAGCATCTTCTGGCCAAATGGCAGCAAGTCTCTAATCAGCAAGAACGCTCTCTAGAAGAAGTGGTCGCCAAGCGCACCCGCTACATCGCCATTCGCACCCGTTTCTTTGATGACCTACTGCTAGCCACTCTGCCCCAGCTACCCGAGCCTCAAGTCGTCATCTTGGGTTCAGGGCTAGATACCCGAGCCTATCGACTGCCCTGGCCACCTGCCACCTGCCTCTACGAAATCGATGTGCCAGCAGTTTTAGACTACAAAGCCAACATCCTGCGAAACTACGAGCCAAACTGTTGCCACCACCTAATTGCTGGTGACTTAGAAGATGTTCAAACCGGCTGGGTGGCTCGCCTTCTAGAGGCAGGCTTGAGGCAACTGCCAACGATTTGGCTCCTCGAAGGCGTGACGATGTATTTGCCAGAGCCTTCAGCCCACTCTCTACTGAGGACTGTTGCTACACTAAGCTGCCCCGGCAGCGTTTTGGGTATGGATGGGGTCAACGACGGTTCGATTCGGGCGGCTCAGCGAGCTAAGCGGGATGACAGAGGGCGTGTAGTGCGCCACTGGCAGTTTGGCTGCGACGATCCCCAGCAATTGCTAGAGCGTTATGGCTGGAGCGCTAGAGTCAGCCAACCCCAAGATGTTGGCATTGCCCACGGTAGATACCCAAAGTCCATGCCAGTTACAGCAGAGGTCGGTGGCCATCAGTCAGAGAGAGGAGTTTGGCTAGTGCAGGCTAAGAAAGACCCGTAAACCCGATCGCATCAACCGCGTTCTAAATTAAAGAAATAATTGACGGCCCGGAATTCTACCAAGGGTTGATGATTAGCTCTGTATGGAGCCGTTCTGCGAGACGGACTTCTGAAACAGTCAGCAGCGAAGGCAACCTGATGAGACAAATTCAACTGCGTAGCGTTTTGGCTTTAGCGCTGGTTAGCTTGGCTCAGCCTGCGATCGCCCAGTCTGAGCGTTACCCAAACGCAACAGAGCTCCAACAGCTAGCCGAGGAACTCAGGCGCAAGATTCCAGACCTTCAAGCCAGTGGTTTCTACAGTGATCGCCGCACCTTTGAAGAGTGGCAAGAACGATCGGCTTATGCAGAAGCTTGGGCTGACGTTGACCCTGCGATCGCCCCATTTCTGGGCGAATGGACTGCCATTGAAGAATCTCTCTATATCTACCCATCTGCTCTCAGAGGAGGGGTCTGCATTCTCGACATATACCAAGATCAGAGCAAGTTCTACACTGGCCAGGTGAGAGACAACAAACTACACACCGACCAAAACGTAGTCTTCTTTCTAGACAACAACTTTTTGGGCAACGTATCGGTCTATGAAAATCAGCCCAGCCTTTATGAGTATGCTCACCCCCGACCGCTGCCCAGTTCATCAGAAGAGCTAAGGCAGTTTTACCCTGAGACTGTAGCTGCCTTTGAAGCAGCAGGTTGTCTTGTGGGCCTGCCTCAGTAGCTTAGCAATTTCAGAACACTTCCTCCCAACGCTACACGATCCGCTGGGAGGAAGCACCTGCGTTAAATCTAGATGTTGGAGCCGCTCGCGGGTTCTGCGCCCATGCCAAGGGCAGCGTCGCGCAAAAAGGTAATCTGCTCTTCAAAGCCCATCGTCTCTAGGGCAGCCAGCAGATCTTGCCCTTGATTATCAAGCTCATAATTTTCAGGCATTGGGATAATTTCACCGCTATCCATGCCCTGAGCCAGGTAATACCAAAAAGCGAGTTTTGTGTTGGCGCTCAAAGAACCGTACTCTCGGCCGATTTGGTTAGAGGCGTCACACCGTGCGATCGCGCGCATAATCTCAAGCTGCTCTTGCTGATCGACCTCTTTGACCTGGTTATAAAGACCGGTAGCAATTTCAGGGGATGCAGAGCCAGGGGCAGCTGGCGTGATCCGCTCTCCCATCTGCTCATAGACAAACCACAGCAGTGCCAGTTGCGCATCTATATCTAAGCCCTTAAAGACATTCAGAGCTTGGTTAGGATCGTTAGCGGTTGTGTAAGCAGTCATAAAAAATCCTTTTGTTGCAGCTTGTACAAGTGGCCCTGGAAAGCACGCCTCAGCAATGAAGCCCGTACTCGGAGCCGATACCTGCAAGTTAACGGAGGATTCAACTCCCTTCCTCCTGCTATGGCAATAGCCGAAGCTATGCCAGTGGATGGGTAAAGGTCATCTAACGATGCTCTCAACCGTTTGCTGTTACTGCCACGATCGCTTGTATTTCATGCATTGTACGGTTTACTAAAGGTCTGAGCTAACCGTTAAAACTAACTGAAAAAGACTTTGCACTTCAGCGTTGCATCTCAACCCAAAGTCGCTGCGTTTCCAAGCACGTTCTACCCTTTGGTTCTACTCGATCGCTGCAAGATTTCTTAACTTGAAGAAGCTCACAGCTAAACAGCTAAATCAGAGGGAATATCTCATGGTCAGCAATACTTCAGTAGATGTTAAACAGGTTCGCGATCGCTCGTTATGGACTGGCGTTGTTCTAACGATTTTGGGTGTAGCTGCGATCGCGCTGCCCATCGTCTCGACCCTTTTTGTTGAAACTTGGGTAGCCGTAATTTTGGCTTCCGCAGGGGCGGCAAAGCTCGTTTATGCCTATCAAACCCGTGACAAAGGTGGCACCCTTTGGAAAGCGCTGCTTGGTGTTCTCTACATCGCTACCGGCATTATGTTGTTTGTGAATC
The DNA here is from genome assembly GCF_014696135.1 of Nodosilinea sp. FACHB-141. NCBI lineage: Bacteria > Bacillati > Cyanobacteriota > Cyanophyceae > Nodosilineales > Nodosilineaceae > Nodosilinea > Nodosilinea sp. FACHB-141. The sequence continues at coordinate 18,356 of NZ_JACJPP010000002.1, forward strand.
CACGCTCAGGGGTACTCACGTTGACCCTGTTGCTTGGTAGCTTTTTACTCACCGAAGGCGTGTTTGAACTCATTCTGGCCTTCCGTCTACGACCCCAGCAAAATTGGACCTGGGCTTTGGGCAATGGCATCATCACCCTGATTCTGGGCGCTATGATCTGGTTTCAGTTTCCCTTTAACGCTCCCTGGTTGCTAGGTACTTTGGTCGGTGCCAGCATTCTCTTCACGGGCATTTCTCGCATTGGGCTATCCCTCAAAACTCGGGAATTTTCGGAGCGCGAGTCCGAATCAGCCGCTTCTGCTTGAGCGCTGTAGACTGCCGCAATCCCTCGATCTACAGCTACAGGGCTGAACCCACTGGCGATATTAATTGGCCAGTGGGTTCACACTGTTTTAAACCCTGATTTTGTGGACTCCGTGGGCGATCGCCCCCTCTCCCCTACTGCGCAGCGCTATTTGAACCAGGTCTGTTGCAGCGCGGCGGCATCCCAGTTGGCTAAATTAGCAGCAGCCTCATAGGTGCTGTGCAGAAATTGCAGCAGCGCCTGGTCAGGGTCAGCGGCCTCGCGTACGGCATCGTAGGGCAAAACAAACTCCCCTAGCCCCTCATGAAAGAAGGCTGCCTCCGGCTGAACCGGCGCATCCTTAAACCCCTCCGGTACCGGATAGGCATAGGAGTAAAAGGCCGGGTAGCCTAGGCCCATCCCCGGCCAAAACCCAGCGCTGCTCACCTCTTGGCAGTAGGCTTCCTTAGCAACATCGTCGGGCAAGTTGGGCACACCCCCGCCATGCTCCGGTGCCGGTCGTCCCGAAAACCGTGTCACCGCCAGATCAAAGCTGCCCCAAAAAAAATGTACTGGGCTCACCTTGCCTGCAAAGTGAGAGCGAAACTCCCGAAAGACGCGATCGCTCTGCAACAGCACCCGCCAAAACCGCTGCGCCGCATCGGCGTCGTAGGCCCCATGGGTTTCATCTTGCTCAAAGGGAATCGCATCCGGGATTTCATTAGGCGTAGTGTGAATGCGAACGGCAATATTCAGCTCTGCCAGGGCCGCCATCACCGCCTGATAAAAGTCAGCCACCGACCGAGGCCGTAGCTCAACCATTTTCACGCTGCCTTCGCTGGTGGCAATGCGCAGCTGGTGATCAAAAAAGTCGAAGTCGATCTGAAAAATTTGATCCGCGCTCGGAATAGTACTTGTTGTCAGGCCCCGCGCAGTCAAATATAGCGGCACATGCCAAGAGTGATTAATCCAGGGCGTTTGCACCAGCCGAATTTTACCCACAATTTGAGTCCACAGGTGCAGCGTGGCGTAGGTGTCTTGCCAATCATCGAGAGGTAGCTGTGGCCAGACGTTAGGCATAACGTTTCCCCCAATTGGTTTAAGACAAATTGGAGCACAAGATTAGCAATTTGTGGAAATGGGGGCGATCGCCCCCATTTCCGCAGGCCCACAGCGCAGGATTTCCCTCAGTAACCAATGAGTCTGCCCTAATCCGCGCTGGGAGAGCGTAGTCGGCTAACGTCACAACAGATGCTCTGTTGAACAGCCTCTAAACGGCAAAGCCGGTTTTTTGCTTCTGTTTGCCCTTTGACTTTTTCTTTGAGGAGCCTTGATCTACCTCTTGCATCGCTTCCTGAAACAAGTCTTGCAGATGCATAGGCACACTTGCAATCTCTGGAAGCTTAGGCTCCAAAGGCTTTCCGGCCTGTACTAAAACATCGTCTAGATCATCTATGGTTAGATCTGAGCGGTTGAAATGTCTCCCCAAAGCTGCCATCAACGGCGTGGCGTTGTCTTCAGCAAAGCAATGCCAAACGTAGGCGTTGACCGCATCTTCCTTGAGATATTTTTGAATGAGCTGGTCCGCCTTGCTTACAGATGCGTCATCGGGCGCTTCAAACAGCTGGGTCAAGCGCACGTAGTCTTTGAGGAACGTCTGTCCCCAACGGGGATGAACAAACACCGTCACAGCTTCTGCCCGACGCAGCTCATCAGGAAGGTTGATGGGCGGCGTTGCCATCTTAATCGCCTTATCATCCTTGAGGAGCCGGTCCACCTCTTTCCCGTCTTTGCCAAACGAGGCCATTGACTCAGCCACCTCTTCCTCAGAAACCCCAGACTCAGCGACCAGTTCTTTAAGCGACTTAGAACTGTCAATGCCGAGCGCCTCTAAACGACGCTGGGTAGAAATCTCTTGATACTCTTTGAGCTTTTTGTTCAGCTCATAGCCTGACAGAGTAATGCGATCGCCCCCAAAAAAATCCACAAAATCGTGGTGGTAGCGCTCCACAGATTTCCAGGCTTCTTCTAAAAGCTCAGGGGCATCACCATACAGATGGTCAGGAAACCAGTTTTTAAAGTTGCCGATCGCAACGGCTAGCTTCGGCTTACCCAGCTTGCCCAGCAGCATCAAAGGGCCTGAAAACGTCCAGACATCATTCACATCTGGCGACAGCCGAGTAACCACAATCTCTCCGGGGCTAAGACGAGCCAACTCTTCGGCCGACTGCGCCCCACTTGGCTCGACCCAATAGAGCTTTTCCGTTAGCCAGTTCATCACTTCATAGCGTTCTGGCGTAGCCTGAAGTACTTTGAACAGGCCATTAAACGTTTTCTTCCAGCTCTCAGCCAAAGCCCGGTCACTCGGGGATAAGCTGGGCTGATTTTCAATAAAGATATCCAGCACCGATTGGCCAGCCACCTGACCTTCCGTTAAAAACATGTCGATCGCTAGGTTTGAGCGACTAATGCCTTGCAGGTTAGTGGCTGACCAAAGCTTCAGTTGATCGGCACTGTAGCGCTCTAAGGCCGTTGCTAGATCGCCCTCAGCATCTAACACAAAGGCATGCAATGCCTGTTTCAAAACCTGAGACTGATTTACGTTATCGCTCACACAGAACCTATCAACACAACGCAGGCAAAACTGCTGCTAACCTACCTCAAAAAATGATTTAGGACAACTCTTGCACGGCTGCCCAAACCATTACACCCATACAAACGAAAAAGATAAGCCCAACTAACGGAGGAAGAGCCGTTGTTCTAGGCATATTGCCTAGGTCGACCCTGAGCGAGTGGTGGCGATCGCCACCACTCGCTACAATCCAGTTAATTGGTACTTATCTATTTTTATTCGTAGCGGATAGCTGGTGACTAAACGGCACGCTTGGCAACTGCGTAGTAAATGAACAGAGCAACGATGGCGCCCAAAACAGCGATTACCACACCACCAATGCTGAGACCCGTTGCCGTGAGGGCTAGCGATCCTGTGGTCAGTAAGGTGTAGAGGCTACCACCAACAAATGCACCAATTACACCCAAGATCAGCGTGCCCAAGATGCCGCCGCTCTGATGTCCAGGGTAAATTGCTTTAGCAATCGCACCTGCAATTAAACCCAACACGATCCAAGCTAGAATATTCATGCCTTCTCTCCAAATGTTTTAGTAGGCAACCAGTGCCTTTTCCTTACAATCAAACAATAACTAAACAAGCTGAGTTGGCGAGACCACCCAAAGAGATAGTTGGCCTTTGTCTAAAGGCATACATAGGTTTTGGTGGCCAAAATTACTGGTACTTTGTTGGCTTTTTCGCGTTTTGCCCACCTACTTCCTAGGGTTGAGCGTCAAGCAAGGTTTATGAACGGCAGGTCAGCCATGCTAATAGCCAGTGCAGTTCTAAGGAGTCTCGTTAAGTTGACTGGGCACCAGTTTTCTTGCCGCATAGGGCGTGTGGTCAATTCAGGCCAAAATCCTGTTCCTATCAGCATTACCCCGCCCAAAGAAGATTAGGGACCGTAACTGCTGACGCTTGAGCCGTCGCAATCAATGGACGACACCCCTAGACAGTATGTCTAATTTAGGCAACAAACCGTTGGCCTCCTTGGCTATAAGGTCAAACTCTAAAGCGGCTCGGTTTAGTTCAAGGCGCTGGGCAGCAGTGCTTTACTGGGCAAATGGCTCACCTGACAAAAGGTTTAGGGCTAGGTCAATTGGGGCATCTTGAGACGATGCATCTCGTCAACTGTTTTTTGTGGATGATTCTGCTTTAGCTTCTGGCGGCGTGCTGTCAGGACCGAGATCGATTCACTTGCTATAGCGCAGCACCAACGGGCCGCACAGGGCGGCAACTGACAGACTCACGCTTAGAGGTCTAACCCCCATGACGTCTTTCACCCCCTTCGACCGGGCTCAGCCGCGAGCGGCCTACATCACCCACATTGGCAAATGTCTGCCGGGAGACCCGATCGCCAACGATGAGATGGAAGCCTATCTAGGCCAGGTAGGCGATCGCCCCTCCCGAGTCAAGGCCCGCATTCTCAAAAGCAACGGCATTCAGCAGCGCTACTACGCCCTCGATCGCCAGCAGCAGACCACCCTCAGCAATAGCCAGATGGCGGCAGCCGCGGTGCGAGACACTTTGGCCCAGGCTGAGCTAGACCCCAAGACCATTGATCTGTTAGCCTGCGCCACCACCTGGCCCGACCTGCTGGTGCCGGGCTTTGCCAGTATGGTGCATGGGGAACTGCCGGAGCTGGCCTCGGTAGAGGCGACCTCTCACCAGGGGGTGTGCTGCGCTGGCGTGGCGGCGCTCAAATACGCGGCGGCCCAGGTGCAGCTGAGTCAAAAGCGGCAGGCGATCGCGGTGGCCTCAGAACTGGCCTCGCGGTTGTTTAAGCACACCCGGTTTGAGGCCGAAACCGCCCATCAAGCGCGGGCTGCCCTGCCCTTCGACACCGAGTTTCTGCGGTGGATGCTGTCGGATGGCGCGGGGGCCTGCTTGGTCAGCGATCGCCCCAGCGCTAGCGGCCTCAGCCTCAAAGTCGAGTGGATTGAGTCGGTCTCCCACGCCAACTCCCATCCGCTGTGCATGTATGCCGGGGTCGATACCCCCACGGCGCTGACCAGCTGGATGGACTTTCCCGATCAGGGGGCAGCGGCAGCGGCAGGAGCACTCAACCTGCGCCAAAATATTCGTCTGCTCGACCAGGTTGTGCAGCTGGGCGTGGAGGGCTGGATCAGGCTGATCGAAGCTGGTCGGGTGCACCCCGACCAGGTGGACTGGCTGCTGTGCCACTACTCGTCACATTTCTTTCGCAGTCAAATCATCAATCTGCTTGAACAGGCGGGCTGCATGATTCCTGAGGAGCGGTGGTTTACCAACCTCTACACCCGGGGCAACACCGGCTGCGCTTCAATCTACCTGATGCTGGAGGAGTTATTTAACTCGGGCAAGCTGTGGCCAGGGCAGCAGATCTTTTGCTTTGTGCCCGAAAGTGGCCGGTTCACGACCGCCTACATGCTGCTGACGGTGGTGGAGGCGACTGGGCCAAGCCAGGATTTTAACGCCACGCTGCTGCCGGCCACTGCGGCGATCGCCTCCCCTGACCGTCCCCCCTCAGCAACCGCTGCCCTGGAAACCGAAACCCCTGACACAGTCTCTGAAGCGCTGTTGCGCCAGCTGATGCTGGTGTGGCTGACCTTTGAGCGAGAGCTGCGGTCCGTCCCCATCGTCAGGCGATTGCACCGGGGGGAGTTTACCCTCGCAGACTACCGGGCGCTGCTGCGAGCCTTGCGCCCCCAGGTGGTCGATGGCGCCCGGTGGATTGCCCGAGCCGCGTCAAATATGACTGACTTTGAGCTGCGATCGCACCTGATCGGCCACGCCCGCGACGAGCACCGCGACTTTCAAATGCTGGAGCGCGACTACGTCTCGGTCGGGGGGCAGCTCGAAGAGATTCTGGAGGCTGAGCAAAACATTGGTTCAGAAGCCCTATCTTCCTTTATTTTCCAGCGCGCTTCCCGCGAAAACCCGATTGATCTACTGGGCAGCATCTTCATTGTGGAGGGGCTGGGCAACCGCATGGCGGGCCAGTGGGCTGCGCTCATTCAACAAAGCCTGGGGTTAGATAAGACCCAGATCTCCTTCCTCAGCTACCACGGCGAGAACGACGAGGCCCATGTGCAAAAGCTCGATGCCTTTCTTAATGCCGACTGGATGACGGCGGCGATCGCCGCCCGCATTGTCAAAACGGCCCAGGTCACCGCCCGCCTGTACCGCCTGCAACTAGAAGAGATTGACCTATGACCTATACCCCCGTGCCCCACAACCGGCAAGACCCTAACTATTGGGATGCTATCTATGCCGACTGGGCCATCCCCCTCGACCCCACCGCCAAGGCCTACATGGTCAAAGACCTGCAAAGCTGGTCGCGCTCCTACCTGCTGCTGCCGATCAAGCTCTTCGCCAACCTGGTCATGGCTTTGATTATGACGCTCAAGCGGCTCTTGCCCTTTCAATTTCGCAACTACTGGCTGATGCACCAGTTAGCCGTCTGGTTTCTTAACACCTTCACTACTCCCGAAGCCTGCTACCTGATTGTGCGCCACTTTGCCATTGGCTCTAATATCGTCAATTTTTTAATCGACAATGGCCCCGACCCGACCCTGCCCCACGCCACTCTCTACCCTCGCCGGGTGGAGGACCTGGCCGCTAACGCTTTTTTAGAGCACGACATCAACCTCTACAACTTTGTGCTCGACTATCATCGCGCCCAAGAGCAGCACCCCAATTGGCTAGAGAGTGTACGTCAGCGAGGGCTCAGCTATGGGGGCATCCGCCCGGTGTCCGTCGAGATCGACATCACTCGGCGGGGCTGGCTCCAGGTGCTCGATATGGAGTCCTCCCTGGAGCTGTTCAAGATCTGCTATTCCCTCTGGGTCACCAGCGACGAGTTTGAGCGGGCAGTGCTTTCCCTTCAGTTCGACGAAAGTTTTGCCCTCTACTTTAGCCGGGTAACCGGCGACTACGCCTGGAACCACACCGTGAAGAACCGCCATCCCCTGGCTCCCAACAGCCCCTTTGGCTCAGCCCGCAATCTGCTGCTGCACGGTCTGGCCTCAGAGTCGCTCCAGCGCTATTTGGAGCTAGCCACGGCGGATAGCTGCCCTGAGGCTAAAGCTGTCGCAATAAACCGCGTTGCTCCTTAATGGCGCGATCGCATCTTTAGGGGCTTAGCATATTCTGAGAGGTTAGGTAAGCTAAAGGCAATGCCCTTTGCTCCATTGCCTTTATGCCCATCCTCCATCAAACCTGGGATAACAGCCACTTCTTCGCGGGCAGTGATGATCCCCAAATTGCCGCAACGGTTGAGCGGATCAAAGCGGAAATCGATACCCTATCCACCCTCTGCGCCCCGTTCATCGAGCACATCGAACCTGCCGAACCCCTTACTCAGGAAAAGTTTGAGGGGTTGCTGGCTCAAGTTAGAGCCGCCCACCAGCAGCGCACCGCCACCGCCAAACGCCTGGGCAACCTCCGCACCTTTATCTCCTCTATTCTCAGCGTTGACTCCCGCGACGCCAGCGCCAGCGAGTGGAAACCCACCCTGCAACAGCTCGGTGCCGAAATCAGTCAGGCCACTAAGGCCTTAGACATTTTTCTGCTGCGGGTCGACAACGCCTTTATCCAGGCCTTGATTGCCGATCCAGTCCTCGAAGAGCTGAGTTTCTCCCTGCTGCACCAGCGTCAGCTCAACGACCAGCTGCTCAGCCTAGCCGAAGAAAAGCTAATCACCGGCCTGGCCGTCAACGGCCTGCAGGGCTGGGGCAACCTCTACACCGAGCTATCGGGCACCCTGCAATGCACCGTGGCCGGTGACACTGTGGGCTTGGCCAAGGCCTTTAACCTGCTCAGCTCCCCCGATCGCACCCTGCGCTCCGAGGCTTGGCATGGGGTCAACGCCGCCTGGGAGAGCCGGGCCGAGACGGTTGCCACCGTTCTCAACGCCATCAACGGCTGGCGGCTAGAGGAAACCAAACAGCGATCGCGCCACCGCAGCCTGCACTACCTCGACAAAAGCTGCCACCAAAGCCGCATCGATCGCACCACCCTCGACGCCATGATGGAGGCTACATACCAGCGGCGTAGCCTCGGCCAGCGCGCCCTAACGGCCATGGGCAAAGTGCTCAAAATCGAGCCCATGGCCCCCTGGGATTTGTTTGCTCCGCCCCCGGCGGCAGACCAGAGCGGGGGGTTTGCCTTTGAGGCGGCGATCGAACTGGTCGCCGACGCCTTTCGACAGTTCAGCCCAGCCATGGGCGACTTTGCCATGATGATGGCCGAAAAGGGTTGGATTGACGCCCAACCGACCCCCAACCGGGCCACGGGGGCCTACTGCACCAGCTTCGCCGAGCCCAAAGAACCGCGCATCTTTATGACCTTCGAGGGCAGCATGAACAACGTGCTGACCCTGGCTCACGAACTGGGCCATGCCTGGCACAACTGGGTTATGCAGGATCTGCCCCGCTACAAAACCTTTTACCCCATGACCCTGGCCGAAACCGCCAGCATCTTCGGCGAAACCCTGGTGCGCGATGCTCTGTTTGAGCAGGCCAGTACCCCCGAGCAGAAGCTCAAAATTGCCTGGGAAGAAGGGTCTGCGGCGGCGACATTCTTGCTCAATATTCCAGCTCGGTTCACCTTTGAGCAAAAACTGGTCGAGTCCCGCAAGCAGGGGTTTGTGATTGCTGACAATCTCAAGACCATGATGCGCGACAGTTGGCAGCACTGGTACGAAGACAGCCTGGCCAGCTATGACGACATGTTTTGGGCCAGCAAGCTACATTTCTCGATCGCAGAGCTGGGCTTCTACAACTATCCCTACCTGTTTGGCTATCTGTTTAGCCTGGGCATCTACGCCCAAAAAGACCAATACGGCGCTCAGTTTAACGACCTATACACCAAGCTGCTGCGCGACACCGGCAGCATGACGGCGGAGGATGTCGTGCTGCGTCATCTCCAGCAAGACATTCGCCAGCCTGAGTTTTGGCAGGACAGTTTAGACATTGTCGATCGCGCCGTCAGCCGATTAGAAAGCCTGGTGGTGTAGACGCAAGAATCCACAGCATAGTTATTGCCAGTCACTAGAGCCTTGTGCTGTGGCGAAGTTTGGCGATCGCCAAATTTCGCCTGCTTGGTTTATAGACAATCTTTGCGGCCAACTTGAGGCTGAGCAGATGCTTAAGCAGGCTTCTGTTACAGCATTGAACACCTGCTGATTCACAAACTCTGTAACAAGTGAAGACTAGTTAGGACAGCCCAAAATACCGAAATTCAAGCTCGTTGAGCATCTCTTTCATCTTTCGCTCCTCTATTCTCGTTCTTCTAAGATATGAACATCATTCACGATCTGTGGATACCCAACATATCCATTCTTGAAAAGATTATTCGGCCAATTTTGGTCTATGGCTTTTTGCTCATTGCCCTGCGGCTGGGGGGCAAACGAGAGTTAGGGCAGCTGACGGGCTTTGACCTGGTCGTGCTGCTCATGCTTTCTAACGCCGTGCAAAACGCCATTATTGGCGACGACAACTCGGTCTTAGGAGGGTTAGTTGGGGCGACTACCCTGCTGATCACAAACTATTTAGTGGTGCGTTTAGCCTATCGCTATCCTCGCATTCAGCAGGTGGTCGAAGGCCGATCGACGCCGCTGCTGTTAGATGGGCAAATGATTTCAAAAAATCTGGCCAAAGAGCTGATTAGCGAAAAAGAGTTTCGCACGGTGCTGCGCCGTCAGGGGTTTGAAAACCTAGCGGAAATTAGAGAAGCCATTTTAGAAACCAGCGGCAGCATTACCGTGGAGCGAGCCACCGATTTACCCACCCCCGTTGAGGCAGAACTGCTGCGCCGGCTCGATCGTATCGAGCAGCGGCTCCGGCAGCTATAGCGGTTTAGTCAAGATCCCCAAGGCGATCGGGAGGCCAAAACCGGAATACGGCGCGGCCAATCAGATGGTCAGCCGGCAAAAAGCCCCAGTAGTGAGAATCAAAGCTCTTGTTGCGGTTGTCGCCTAAAACTAGATAAGAATCATCAGGCACCGTCACAGGCCCATACTGGTAGTCGGGCTTAGCCGCGATGTAGGGCTCTGACTGGGGCTCGTTGTCGACGTAGAGCTGGCCGTTTTTGACCTCAATCACGTCTCCCGGTAGACCAACCAGCCGCTTAATGAAGGCCTCGTTCTGGCCTAGGGCGTCGGGGGGACGAAACACTACGATGTCGCCCCGCTGGGGATCGCCAAAGTCATAGCTCACCTTGTCGATGATCAGGCGATCGTTGATTTCCAGAGTGGGCAGCATTGAGCCCGAGGGAATGTAGCGCGCCTCAGCCACAAAGGTGCGAATGCCCAGGGCCAGCAGCACGCTAAGACCTAGGGTTTCGACGGTTTCACGCAAAATTCCTTTGCCTCTGGGGGCCGAAGGGCGGGGAGGGGTAGAGCTGGAATCGATCATGACTGACTCACTTACAGGGGGTGAAAGCTAATTTTCGCTGAGGCAGGGTCATTGTTGACATAAACAAGGCCAATCACGCCATCGTCGCTGCCACAATGCTAGCGGTAAATAATCCGGTGAGCATAGGTGACCTCAAGAATGCTCTGGAGGTAGCTAGCCATAACGACACGATCGCGGTTGTGATTGAGCCAATCATAGGCGATAGAACCAGGAGACTTAGCGTGCAGTAGGTCAAAATTACCAGTGAATGCTGTTTCCCTAGCCCAGCCGATAGAGGAAACAGCTGATGTGCTGCTTAAATAGGTGGACCATCCTATCGATACGATTGATTTCTACCCATGGATTCTAGGCTATGGGCTATGTATGTCATTACAGTGGCATGACTGTGACAAAGCAATCGATTTAGGCCCTATGCAACCAGGCTGAAACGCTAGCGACACAGTATTGCCACAACCGCTGTTTACGCTTTGCCTTCAAATTGGACTGTCCTGATTAGCCCACTGCGGCTACTGATGGGCAAGACCAACGCTCCCTCACACTAGGAAACTTGCTATGACCTCACCACTGCTCAGCCGGTTGGTTAGCTTCGTGCAAACCGAATTTGGGGTATCCAACGAAGAAGTGGCTACCGCGTTCCACCACAGTGACTCTGCCACCCAGCTGCCAATGATTCTCTGGCAGTATGGCTTTATCAACACAGCTCAGCTCGACGCACTGTTTGCCTGGCTAGAACGGGCCAGATTTCGCTCCGTTGAGGGGTAGAGCGATTAGGGTTTGGCCAGCGATCGTAGGTTCTCCATGCCGCCGGTCAACCGACTGGGTTAGCCCCTGAGGATGGCTCAGAGGGTTGATAAATCTCCTCAAAGATTCGCTTGATTGCTCCCGCCAGCGGCACGGCCAGCAGCAACCCCAACACCCCCGCGATCTGGGAGCCAATCAACAGCAGCACCAAAATCCACACGGGGTTTAGCCCAATGAGATCGCCCAAAATTTTGGGGGCAACGGCATTATCAATCACCTGATCAACCAGCAGAGCCACCACTACTAGCTCTCCCCCTAGCAAAATGCTGTGAAAACTCACGATGATGGTAGCCGTAAAGATGCCCACAACATCGCCAAACGGAATCAGCGTCATCAGGCCAATGCCGATGCCAAACACAAGCCAATAGGGAATGTGGAGCAGAAAGAAGACGGTCGTTAGACTGGTGACCATGAGTAGCGCGATCGTGGCCTGCCCCACAAAATAGTTCTTAAACTTTTCCTGAAACGCCAGCCGAATCTGACCGCCAAGGTTGCCCGGTAGCCAGCGCAGCAGACCGCTCCAAAACTCATCCCCATGCAGCAGCAGGTAGAGCGTCAGCACGACCGTAATCAATACTTCCACTAGGCTGTCAGCGACGCCAACAACCACTTCAAGCAGCTGATCGGGTAGCTGAGCCACCTCATCGGGCAGCATTTGCGCCACCTGTGTCGCCAGCGCGGTGACATTTAAAGGAATATGTTGAACCGCTAGCCAGGCATCCAACGCCTGAAACTCCTCGCTACCCGACTCTAACCAATTAGGCAGGCGAGTTTCCAAATCTCCCAACTGCTGAAGCAGGGCCGGCACTAGGGTAAAGCCCAAAACTCCCACTAGCCCAAGTGCCAAAAGCAAAATCAGCGCGATGCTGACACCGGGTTTAATGCCGCGCTTTTCAAGCTGCTCAATCGGATAGCTCAACAGAAACGACAGCAGCGTGGCGGCAATCAGCATGGTAAATGGTGTTTGAAAGGTCTGAAAGACCCTGTAAAGCAGCCAGATGTTCAGAATGGTCAGAGGCAGGGCAATTTCCCACACCAGCCAACGGGGCAGCTTATCGAATGCTTGCATGGTCAATGGGCGTAGCCTATCAGTACGGTCTATAAGACTTAAGGTAGCGTCTTGCGATTGAGGCAAGCGGCGCGCTGAGGTAGAGATTAGCAGTCAGTGGATGCCTTACATTAAATCCCGAGCTAATGTCCCCCGATTTGTAGGGACGTAGCATGCTACGCCCCTACGGGGTTCCTGATTACGAATTGGGGTCTACCAAATCGGATTTGGTATTAGATGATCTGCCCTAAGGGATCCACAAATTAGAGTTCCGCTTGAACCTCATTTTTGGGGAGAACTTTGAACCTGGATAGCCTATTTGTTATCGGTACTGGCGACTTCTTCCAGGGTGAGTGGGCGCGTGAGGGCCACAGGCAACAAAAGCCTCAGCAGACTCCGCTTCAAACTGCCTTACCGTTCTTTAAAGGTAGTGCAATATTGGGCTGCCATGCTGCGCTCGCTAGGGGTGTGGGGGGAATGCTTAAGAAGCCATTCCTCAAGGTTATACATGTTTACGCAGACCCGTAAGTTTCGCATTGGCGGTTATCAGCCGGGGCAAAAGCCGGACGACGTTAAGCATCACCAGATTGGCCGATTTGGGAAAGAGGAGTTGCCGGGCCGGGTCGATTTGCGCCACCACATGACTGAAGTGGAAGCGCAGGTGGGCAACAGCTGCGTAGCCAATGCCTTTGTAGGGGCCTACGAATATCTGGCCAAGCGCGATCTGGGTGATGCTGGTAACGTCAGCCGTCTGTTTGTCTATTACAACGCGCGATCGCAAACCGGTAGCCACAACGAAGATGCTGGCACACAGATGCGTTGTGCGATCGAAACCCTAATGCAGCACGGCGCCTGCTCCGAAGACCTCTGGCCCAATGACGAAGAGCTAATCTTCACCGAGCCTGACACCGGGGCTTATGACCACGCCTCTAACTTCAAAATTGTCGAAACCGAGACCATCGATACCGACCTAGACCTCTGGCGACATACATTAGCTGAGGGCTACCCGATCGCCTTTGCCCTCAACACTTTTGAATCGTTTGACGAGGCCACCCGCAACAAAGGCCGCGTCCCTCAGCCCAAGCGCTCCGACAACGTGCGCGAAACCCACGGTTGGCACGCTATGCTCTGCGTCGGCTACTCCGACAAAGACCGCTTCTTTATCGTGCGCAACTCCTGGGGGCCAGAGTGGGGCGATCGCGGCTACTGCTACATTCCCTACGACTACGTCATCCACGACGACTACAACGGCCACGACTCCTGGATTATCAAGTCTCTCAGCGATCTCGACTTTAGCGCCGAAGTTTGGGAAGAGGACGAGTCATTCTTCGCCGATGAATGCTCGCTCTTGCTATACGACTTTTACATTCATACCGAAGACCCCGAAGGCTTCACCGACGCGCTTGCCGCCCTCTGCCTCACCTACGTCGAAACCGAAGACGACTACTACTTCGACTACGACTACAACGAAGACGAAGGCAGTCCCTATTTACTCAACATCCTCAACTTTGACCTCAGTGTTGAGGACGGTACTGAGTTTGTTGCCGAGCTAGACGCTCTCTGCCAAGAGTACGCCGTTGATGAATCTTATAGCTTCGGCTACGGCAGCAGCGACGAAGAAGCGACTGAGGAAGACGAAGCCGTAGAAGAAGAATCCGAAGAAGAGTACGCCGAGGAGGAATCTGAAGAAGAGTACGCTGAAGAGGAGTCTGAGGAAGAATACACCGAAGAGGAATCCGAGGAAGAGGAATATTCTGAGGAAGATGAGGAGGAGTACGCCGAAGAAGAATCCGAGGAAGAGGAGTATTCTGAGGAAGAGTACACCGAAGAAGAATAGCCGACTGACGGTACCTTGATTTCGATTAGCATGGCTTGCAGCGGCAAATTCTCCCAATGCAAGCCATGCTTAGGACGGTTGAGGATAGTTAGCTATAGGCGGGTAAATGCGTCGCTCTAAGCCACATAACAAAAGCCGCTCAAGCGGGTGCTACGCTTCAGAAGCTCTCTACGCGTCGACAAGCTAAAATCCTTGAATGGATGCTGATTACATCTCAACGCTGAAACAGCGGGTCAAACAGCTTGCTCTAGAACTCGAGCAAACCAAGGCTCAACTGAAACTGGAACAGCAAGAACGTGCCCAGACAGAAGCGACCCTGCGCGCAAGTAACGAACAGCTCCAGCAAATTCTCAACTCTACCGACGCGGGTATTGCCCTTGTCGACGCCGAGCGACGATACCAGTTTGTCAACCGGTTTTATGAAGTACGCTTCAACCGTTCCCGAGAGAGCATTCTAAATAAATACGTCTGGGATGTAATTGGTGAAGAAGCATACGCCTCTGTCAAAGACTATGTTGAGCGCGTTTTAAAGGGAGAGCCTCAAAGCTTTGAATTTGGCATGGTCTATCGCAATGGTGACTACGTCTATCTCACCAGTTGTTTAACGCCAGCCTTCAGCAGTGACCAGGAGGTAGTTGGCTACTATTTATTTGTTTTTGACAGCACAGAGCGCCGTCGTCTTGAGCAATCTCTCCAGGCCGCCAATACAAAGCTAGAAAAGTTAGCCACCGTAGATAGCCTCACTCAAATCGCAAATCGACGAAAATTTGATGACTATCTAGAGCAGGAATGGCAGCGCGCCCTACGCAGTCAGCAGCCGCTCTCGTTGATTATGTTTGATGTTGACGCATTCAAACGCTATAACGATTACTACGGTCACCAAAAGGGTGATGACTGCTTAGTTAGCATTGCTCAGACGGTTAAATTAACAGTTGAACGGACGACTGATGTGGTAGCCCGCTACGGGGGCGAAGAATTCGCCGTTGTTTTACCCAATACTGATTTGTTTGGCGCAACTGCGATTGCAGAGCAAATTCAACAGGCCGTTAAAGCCCTAGCCATCCCCCATGAAACCTCAACAGTCAGCACCGTTGTTTCGATTAGTTTGGGTGTTGCTAGCCTAATACCCACCACCATCGGGTCGCCCAAGCAGCTTATTGCCAGTGCCGATCGGGCGCTCTATGCCGCCAAGCAGCAGGGGCGCGATCGCTACGTTGTTGACAGCACCCAAGGTCAAGGCTCCACACCGTCATAGAAGGGTAGGAAAGGATGTTGGCGTCGATCGCTCAGTTTCCCGCATGCCTGGAGCTTCCATATTAAAAATGAAGGATGTGAATACGATCGCAGAACAAGCTAAAGCCTAGGTGGCCAAGTGCTGCTGCCGCCCATGGCGATTGAGGGTACGCGCAAGTTTAGATAACGGCGATCGCGACCGTCATCTAAACGAGAACCAGGCAAGCAAAGAAGGATCATGACTTGCTTACACCAGCAATCATGGAATTTGCTTGACTTGGGCAGAATAGACAAAAAACTTTAACTAAATTCCAGATTCTCAATCGAGAATCTGGTGAAAAACAGCTAGCAAACAGTGCGCTTGATCAGCAGGCAACCTCAAACTCAATCTAGAGGTCTTCAGAAGTTCGCTCTAAGCAGATTGTTAAGCTGCAATCGTACTTGCTGTTGTACAAGTAGCTTGAATAGTCTTGGCATTCGGGCACTCAACGAATTTTAACCTATCGTGCCTCCCTTCTATGCCATTCGATAGGTCCTTCCGCTTGAAGAAATTTTTAGCATTACCTAATAAACGCCTCGATTTAACCTCTTCAAACCTCAACTCTAATTCTACCTAATCCCATGAGCTTTCTTTCGCTAGAAGAACTAAAAGAACTCGTCGAACAGCCACAAGGATTGTGTATATCGATGTACATGCCGACCGTACAGGTAGGTTCAGATACAAAGCAAAACTCTGTCCGGTTTAAAAACCTAATTCGGCAAGCAGAAGCACAGCTAGAACAGTATGAATCGCGTCCAGATGATTCGGCTCAATTCTTTGCGCCCGCCCTCGAATTAGACAATGATGAGTTTTGGCAGCATCAGAGCGCAGGATTGGCTTTGTTTGTCGCAGAAGGATTCTTTCGTTATTACTGTGTGCCGATCGAACTGATTGAATTGGTGGTTGTGAGCGATCGCTTCCACCTTAAACCGCTAATTCCACTGCTAAGCGGAGATGACCGTTTTTATATTCTCACGCTTGGTCAGCGCGATGTGCGTCTTTTAGAAGCCAATCGTTACGGCATCACTCGTGAAATTGAAATCGAAGGCTTGCCAAAGGATATGGATGAAGCCTTGCAGTATGACGAAACATCGAAGGATCAACAGCGGCGCCAGGAAG
This sequence comes from Nodosilinea sp. FACHB-141, assembly GCF_014696135.1. Taxonomy (NCBI): domain Bacteria; kingdom Bacillati; phylum Cyanobacteriota; class Cyanophyceae; order Nodosilineales; family Nodosilineaceae; genus Nodosilinea; species Nodosilinea sp. FACHB-141. Next base: position 34,722 of record NZ_JACJPP010000002.1, read on the forward strand.
GTGGCGCTGGTCGTGCAGGCTTACAAGGAGGTGGCTCATATCACGGACAGGGAGCCGATCGCGAGAACGTCAAGGAAGACTTATTGCAATACTTCCTGCTAGTGAATAAAGCGCTGCACAACTTTTTCCGCAATCGCCGTGCGCCGCTTGTTCTAGCTGGGGTTAGCTATTTGCTGCCGATTTACCAAGAGGCCAATACTTACAATTTCATTGTGGAAGAAGGTATTCAACACAACACAAAGGAACAAACAGCGCAAGAGCTGCATGCAGAAGCTTGGGCGATCGTGGAGCCACAGTTTGAGGCAGGCAAGCAAAATGCGCTCGACTATTATCACGAGTCGAGTGCCGCTGGTAAGGGCTCGGATGACTTAAACGAAGTGATTCAAGGTGCGTTCTATGGTCGTGTAGAGCAGCTCTTCGTTCCTGTTGGAGTGCAAAAGTGGGGGCATTTCGATCCAGAAGCAATGGAGCTTGAAATGCACAATGATGCTCAACCGGGTGACGAAGATTTACTGAATGCAGCAGCGATTCAGACGATCTTTCATGGTGGAACAGTACATGCAGTTGAACCGCAGACGATGCCGGATGACGCCCCGATCGCAGCAGTATTTCGCTACTGATTGCGTGTGAAAAGGCGCAACTGCCTCTGCTCGGTCGGTAGAGACCTTTGTGAGCGATCGCTATCCAAGCCTTCCCTCAAAGATTTGGGTGGCGATCGGATTATGCCGAAAAAAATGGTGTTGGGTTCACTATGAATCCAGCCTGTGAGCCGGATGATTGTACCCTAGCTACCCCGCTTACACTGCCTTAGCGGGTAGCTAGGGCAGTTCGCGTTCTATTTTCCTTTACCTGCCCCGCCCTGGGGCAAGCCTTGCTCACTAACCATAGAAGGAAACAGAACCCATACCTCAATGCCTTGAACTAGCCGCCAACGGGGCGTCCAATCTTCTACCTGTTCAGCCTACCAAACCCCATCCTCGGTCAGAGCGAGTGCGCCACATGATCTATAGCAGCCTCGCCGGGCTAGACCGCACTATCAAAATTCTCCCTGTCCTCGGCTATACCAACCCTACTAACTGCTACCCCGATTCCACCCAGCATTGCCAACTCAGAGGAAATGGCACGGTCGTTAGGAGATGGGGCGTGGATTGATCATTAAGACCAGAATTGCGCGAATCGAGTAAGCACTTCTTTCTTAAGAAAGTTGTTTACCAGTTTGAGTATAGTGATTTGGGCTACAAGCCCTGGCTGCATCTCCCTCAAACGGAGGGCTGGTTTAGTCCTGGTTTCTGCCCTTAGAGCGAAGGAGATATTCATTTATTCTCCTAGGCTGAGACCATATTCAATCCGCACATTCCTAAACCGCTAAGACCTTCTTAGCATCAAATGCGGAAATTTCACCTCAAGTTAGTTACTTCACTGAATCTCAAATTGCCTCCAAAACTTTATTGGCGGGCAACCGACCATCAATTCTTGAAAATATTGGATAGTGCCATGATTACACTTTTTCGTTCTTTTTTGGTCGCGGTTTATCGTCAGCTTCCTGGCTTTTTAGCGCGACTGGGCTCAAGCTTTCAAACTGTGCAAATGCGCCAACCTCTAACTCGCTTAGCCGCCCAAACGGCTATTGTTAGTGTGTTGGCTATGGCCTTGTGGGTGGGCTCCATCGGTGCCTACACCCAGTCTGCCCAAGCAGGCGACAATCTGGATGGCAGAGTCTATGAGGGCGAAGCTGTGCGTCAGTCCCGCGAGCCCGGTAGCCGACATAATGTCACTGGTAGCGACCAGCCAGTAGGAACTCCGCAAGGGCTCTCCAAGGCACCCGAAGATCAGGCTCAGGGCATTCTAGACAACGTCAAGGATGCGGTTCAGAGCGTCTTGCCCGGTGAGCCCGGCAATGGAGTTGGCCAAAATGCCTACAACCCCAACACCAACCCAGACACTAACCCCAATACCCACGCCAATACCAATCCTGTCTCTACCCAGAAGCGCTAGGGCAGAGACTTAGTAACCCCATTACGGCATTTTTGCAGGCTAGTAAGGCACATGAACTGCCCTAAGACCTTTGGCATCTGGGTCCTAACCGTGCCTTATGTCGCTAGGAAATGCTGCATTGCTCCCTCTCTCGAGGACTCTCTTACCCTTCTACTCAAAAATGAGCGATCGCGCTATGCATCGCCTGTTTTAAGAGTGGAGGGTAAGTTTTTTTGATATCAATTTTTTTAGTAGTAACCGCTCTGCTCAACGCAGATAATCTTGACCGATATCTTCCCTTACAAAAATGAGGCAACCAATCGGAGTCTTTACAGCCCCTTTCAAGAGGGCAGTGAAGAGAGGATCCAAAATCTATAGTGCTATTTCACAGATTTGATATGCCAATAGCTATCAAATTCTCTCAAAATCGGGCCAGAAGAAAGTCTATCTAGAGGATGTTTTAGCAAAGAGGGTTAGCAAGGTAAAACTGGATAGTTAAATTCTATGAGGACTATGTCTATGAAGTCTAATCGTTTTATGAACCAACTTTCGACCCTAGGTCGTAAATTGACTGCAACCATAGTTTGCCTAGTTGCGATCGCCTTTGTTTGGCAGAGCCCACTGGCCTCAAATATCTCAGCCATGGCTTCCCCCGCTGGAACTCTGATTGCGTCCGCAGACGCTGGTAACCAGGTCAAGGGTGCCGCTGAAGATATCAAAGGGGCTTCTAAAAATATCATCCGCGGTACGGAAGACAAAGTTAAAGATGCTGCTAGAAGCAATGCCTCCAAAGTCGATCAGGCTGACGAAACAGGGAGCGCTGTTGAGGGCAAAGCCAAGCGTGATCGCAACCGTATTGAGCAAAAAGCATCCAAAGATGCCGATCGCACTGAGCAAGCAGCAGAAAAATCCATGAACGCCGTTGAGCGTGCCGTGGATAACATCAAAGGTGCTTTTAGCGACTAGTTTTAGCGCCTGAGAGTGTAGAAAAATAAGGTGGTAAACGCCTTAAGTAGCGCTCTTTGATCTCGTTATCAAGCTCTAGATGCCCACCAACCCGATCGGGTTGGTGGGCGTCCCTTATTTATAAGGACAAACGCAGCCAACCTAACCTGTGCGTTCTTCGGCTAGGGCGGACAAGAAGGCTAGGCGACGGGCTCAACTGCTTTAGAAGTTACTGCGCTTTTCAGCGCCTCACTCTGACTTGGCAGTGCGGTGGGCGATCGCGCCTATCAAGCACTGTCGCTTAAAAAAATCTAGAGCCAGACCATAGGCAATCCGTTGGGCAACTTGAACCGTATAGTCAGCTATTGTGGTTATTACAGTTTGTAGTCTCGCTCGTGTCTTGCAGGCGCTAGGGCCAGACTATAGACAATCCTTTAGTCTAGAATGCGCCATGCCGACCTATCGCTCCAAAACCTCCACCCAGGGACGCAACATGGCCGGGGCTCGCGCCCTCTGGCGCGCCACCGGCATGCAAACCGCAGACTTTGAGAAACCCATTATTGCGGTGGCCAACTCCTTCACCCAGTTCGTGCCGGGCCACGTTCACCTCAAGGATTTGGGTCAGCTGGTGTGCCGCGAGATTGAGGCCGCAGGCGGCGTCGCCAAAGAATTCAACACCATCGCCGTCGACGACGGTATCGCTATGGGCCACGACGGCATGCTATATAGCCTGCCCTCCCGCGAGATCATCGCCGACTCAGTCGAGTACATGGTCAACGCCCACTGCGCCGATGCCCTAGTCTGCATTTCCAACTGCGACAAAATCACCCCCGGCATGCTGATGGCGGCCCTGCGACTCAACATTCCCGCCGTGTTTGTCTCCGGTGGCCCGATGGAAGCGGGCAAGACCAAGCTTTCGGAGCACAAGCTCGATCTGGTCGATGCCATGGTGGTAGCGGCTGACAGCAGCATCAGCGATGAAGTGGCCGATGAGTACGAGCGCTCCGCCTGCCCCACCTGCGGATCCTGCTCGGGCATGTTTACCGCCAACTCCATGAACTGTCTCACCGAGGCGATCGGCCTGTCGCTGCCGGGCAACGGCACCACCCTGGCCACCCACTTCGATCGCAAAGATCTCTTCCTCACCGCCGCCCGCACCATTGTCGATATCACCCGCCGCTACTACGAGCAGGACGACGAGTCGGTGCTGCCCCGCTCGATCGCCAGCTTCGAGGCCTTTGAGAACGCGATGATGCTGGATATCGCCATGGGCGGCTCCACCAACACCATTTTGCACCTGCTGGCTGCCGCCCATGAGGCTGGGGTCAACTTCACCCTCACCGACATCGATCGCCTGTCACGCCAGGTACCCCAGTTCTGCAAAGTCGCCCCCAACATCCCCGACTACCATGTGGAAGACGTGCACAGGGCCGGCGGCATTCCCGCTATCTTGGGCGAGCTGGATCGCGCAGGGCTATTGCACACCGACGTGCCGACCGTCCACAGCCCCACGATGAAGGACTCCCTCGATCGCTGGGATGTGCGCCGCACCAACGACGAAGCCGTCCACACCTTCTTTAGAGCAGGCCCAGCAGGCATTCCCACCCAGCAGGCCTTTAGCCAGTCGACCCGCTGGCCCACGCTCGATCTCGATCGCGAAAAAGGCTGCATTCGCAGTGTCGACCATGCCTACAGTGCCGAGGGCGGTCTGGCGGTACTCTACGGCAACCTGGCCGAGCGCGGCTGCATTGTCAAAACCGCTGGCGTCGATGAGAGCATTCTGGTGTTTGAGGGCAAGGCCCGCATCTACGAAAGCCAGGATGCCGCCGTCAACGGCATTCTGAAAGATGAAGTGCAGGCGGGCGACGTGGTGATCATTCGCTACGAGGGGCCGCGCGGTGGGCCGGGCATGCAGGAAATGCTCTACCCCACCAGTTACCTAAAGTCGAAGGGGCTGGGCAAGGTCTGCGCCCTGCTCACCGACGGACGTTTCTCGGGCGGCACCTCGGGGCTCTCCATCGGCCATGCCTCACCAGAGGCGGGAGCTGGCGGCAATATTGCTTTGGTGGAAGAGGGCGATCGCATCCTCATCGACATTCCCAACCGCACCATCAATGTCGATCTGTCCGCAGAGGAGTTAGCCAACCGCCGGGTGGCCATGGAGGCCAAGGGCAAAGACGCTTGGAAGCCTGCCCAGCCCCGTCAGCGGCGGGTAACCGCTGCCCTCAAAGCCTACGCCCTGCTGGCCACCAGCGCCGACCAGGGCGGCGTGCGCAACCTGGAGATGCTGGAGTAGAGACTCTCGCTTAGCATGTCCCGTTGCCCAAACTGGTCTGCCCTCACCCACCGAGCTGAAACACACGGTAGCGATCGCGCCCCTGCTGCTTGGCGGCGTAGAGGGCGGCATCGGCCTGGTCAATTAGGGTTTGAGCCTGCTGCTCAACGGTGGGTATAACGCTGGCAATGCCGAGGCTAAGGGTGATGCGCTGGCCCAGGGGCGAGGCGCCGTGAAACAGCGCTAGCTCCGCCAAGGCCTGCTGAATGGCGCGGGCGATCGCCTCAGCTCCGGTCTGGTCAGTGTCGGGCAGCACCAGGGCAAACTCCTCGCCGCCGTAGCGGGCTACCAGGTCAGCCGGGCGTTTGGCCATCTGCTCTAGGGCATGAGCCACCCGCTGCAGGCACACATCCCCCGCCGGGTGACCGTAGGTGTCGTTGTACTGCTTGAAGTGGTCAATGTCGCACAGAATCAGACTCAGGGGAGCCTGGGCCCGCAGCAAACGCCCCCACTCCTGCTGGAGGTAGGTGTCAAAGCTACGCCGGTTGGCCACCTGGGTGAGGCCGTCGTGGGTGGCTAGGTGTTCCAGCTGGCGGTTGACGGTTTGAATATGCTGGTAGAGCTGCGACTGCTGAATCGCGATCGCCAGCTGGATGGCCAGCCGCTTCAACACATCTAGCTCAGAGGTTTCCCAAGGGCGTGGCCCCTGGCTGTGGTGGGCCATCAGCATGCCCCAAAGCCGATTGCCCTGCACAATTGGCACCACCACCTGAGCCCGGGCCTGGGTAAAGCCATCGAGGGGGCAAAGGCGATCGGGCTCGGCCTGAAGGTCGGCAACCGCCTCTAAGTTGCCCTGCTGCAACTGCACCAGCCGCGCCTCAGCGATCGGACTGTGCACCTGTTGCCCCAGCAGCGGTGGACAGCCAGCGGTGATGGCCTCGGCGATCACCATGCCCTGGCCACTGGCCTCCAAACGATAGATCAGCACTCGGTCGGTGCGCAAAAACTGCTGCACCTCAGTTACGGTGGTGGTAAGAATTGCCTTCAGGTCAAGGGTTTGGCGAATGCGTTGGGCAATTTCACTCAGCAGCCGCTCCTGCTCAGCTCGCCGCCGCAGGGCCGCCACCTCCGATCGCCTGAGCTCAGTAATATCGGTGAACGAGAGCACTACCGCGTAGGGCAAGCGTTCATTGGGATGAAAGAGGGGACGAGTATTGCAGGAAATCCAGGTAATGCCGTCGGGTTTGACCACGCCCATCACCTGGTTGTTAACCAGTTGCCCCGTGCTCAGAGTGAGTAGAGCTGGGTGCTCCTCCTGAGGGCAGGGAGAACCATCTTCCCCAATCATGTACAGGTTCATATCGGCTAGGGAGCGGCCGACGATCTGCCAACTTTGCAACCCTAAAATCTTGGCCGCACTGGCATTGCAGGTCAATAGAACGCCATCGGCCTGCACCACGGCTACCCCTTCTGAAAGGGCCGCCACCACCGAACGATAACGCTCCTCACTGTCTTGAAGCTCTTGCAGTAGGGTAGTTTTGGCCTCAAACTCCCTGGCTAAGTGTAGGCTGGCCGCCAAAAAACCAGCCATTAGCTGTAGGGTTTGTCGATCGGACCCCGTAAAGGCGTTGGGCTGGCATGAGAAGACTTTGATCACGCCGACCCGTTCTGCCTGATAGGTCAGAGGCACCACCACCATCGATCGCAGCCCCAGCGCCTGAATAACAGAGGACTTGCTCCACCCCTCCCGATCGACATCGGCGCAGTACAGCGTGCGGCCCTCGGTGAGGCACTGACCGCCTAGGCTATCGGCCAAGGGCAATCGCCAGCCTAAATGGGCTTGAGCGATGCCGCTACCGGCCTGGCACACCAGTTCGGCACCTTCGAGGATCTCAACGGCGGCCCCGTCGGCACGGGTGAGCGATAGAGCACCTGCGGCAATCACCGCCATCACCTGTTCTAGATGAGGATTGACCAGGGCCACCTTTTGTTGGGTCTCGACGACCTCAGATAGGCGCTCTAGTTCCTGTTGCAGAGCACTTTCGGCCTGCCTGCGTTCAGCTTCGAGCTGGGCTCGTTCGCTAATGTCTTTCATAAAGCAGTAATGACCCTGGCGCTGCTGCCGGTCATCGTAGGCCGTCACCATAAACAACTGCTTATGAAAGATTGAGCCATCCTTACGCAAGCCTCGAGCTTCGATATTGACATTGCCCTGGGCCAGCATGGCGGCATAGGCCTGGTTGAGCCGATCTAAATCATCAGGGTGAACGGTAATTTGCCAAGTTTGGCCCACCAGTTCCTCTGGGGTATAGCCCACCATGGCGGCATAGGCCTGGTTGACGCTGATGTAACGCCCGGCGTTGTCCAATCGCGAAATGCCCTCGACGGCATGGGCTAGAGCAGTGCTCATTTCGCGCAGCTCTCGCTCGGCCTGCACACGATCGCTAATGTCTTGGGCAATGCCGTAGAGGCGCACGACCTCGTCCTGGGCATTGCGTTCGGCCTGGCCCCGGTCATCGATATAGCCCACGGTGCCGTCACTGCGGTTACACCGAATTCGGATGCTGTAGGGTTCACCGGTCGTTAGGGCTTGTTCGACCGACTGGCGCAGGTAGTCGCCGTCCTCTGGGTGGTAGAGCCGCAGCAGTTCGTCGAAGCCAGGCTCGCCCAGGGCGGGGTCGCGCCCTAAGATGCGAAATTTTTCGGCTGACCAGGTGACTTTTTGGGTGGCAACGTCGTACTCCCAACTGCCAATGCGGCCCACGCTCTGGGACTCTAGCAACATGGCCTGGCTTTTGCGCAGGGCAATTTCTGACTGTTTGCGCTCGTTAACATCTTGAATTTGCGAGACAAAATAGAGCGGAACCTGCTGCTCGTCGGTGACAATCGACACGCTCAGCATCACCCAGATCCAGTGGCCCTGGCGGTGGCGGTAGCGCTTTTCTAGGTGGTAGTGGCGAATGTCCTGGTTGAGCAGCTGCCGCACCAGGTCTAGGTCGGTGTCTAGGTCGTCGGGGTGGGTGATGGCTTGGAACGTGGTGGCCAGCAGCTCGTCCTCGCTGTAGCCCGTGATTTCGCACAGGGAGCGATTGACCTCTAGCCAGTGACCTTCTAGGCTAACTAGCGCCATGCCGATGCCAGCGTAGTCAAAGGCGTTGCGAAAGCGCTGGTTGCTGAGGTGGAGGGCCTGGTTGCTGGTCTCTAGCTCGGCGTTGCGCTCAGCCAGCTCGGCGGTGCGCTCGGCCACCTTGGCCTCTAGGGACTGATTTAGCTGGCGCAGGGCGATCTCGGTGCGTTTGCGATCGCTAATATTATAGGCCGTTGATCGGCTGCTGACGTAGTTGCCCTGCTCGTCATACTCGGCGATCGCGTTGAGCAAAATCCACTGGGTGGAGCCGTCGGCCCCCACTAGCTCAAACTCTAAATCGCTAATGCGGCCCCGCTGCTTAAACAGAGAAAAGTTAGCAGCAAAGGTGGCCTGGCTGGCCGGAGTGATCACATCCCAGAAGCGCAGCCGGCCTACTACCGCCTCGCGCTCATAGCCCAGCCACCCCAGCTCGGTGTCGTTAATTTCAATAAATACCCCGTTGCTGTCGAGCGAGTGGTAGCCGCAGGGAGCCTGATGGTAGAGGTTATCGATGGCCACCCGCTGGGCGGCAGTGGTGGCGATCAGCTGACGGCTCGACAACTGCAGCTCCAGCTGCTCCATCACCACGGCGGCCAGGTCAGCCAGGGTTTGAGTTTCATTAGCGGTGAGCTGGCGGGGCTGGTGGTCGATAATGCACAGGGTGCCGATGGCCATACCATCGGCAGTGGTGAGGGGAGCGGCGGCGTAAAACCTGAGGCCCAGCTCGCCCTGCACCAGAGAATTGGACTGCGTGCGTGGGTCTTGACGGGCATCGGTAATGGCGTAGACCTCGCCCTGCAAAATTGCCGAGGCGCATAACCCCAACTCTCGGTCAATTTGCTCTAGGGTGACTCCATAGCGCGACTTAAACCAGATGCGATCGCGATCGACTATAGTCACCAACGCAATGGGCACCTGAAACAGGCGGGCCGCGATCGCCGTAACCCGGTCCAAGGCCTTATCCGACTGCATATCAAGGATGTGGTAGCGATGCACCGCCGCCAGCCGTTCAGCGTCGTCGGTTAAATTGTTCATCCTGGCCTGTGTGGCGAATTGTATGCAAATGTATGGGTTTGCACGCTTTCTTTATGATGCCCTTACATAGCGTTGGGGTGATCGAGGCTTCCTCGACCTTCACAGTCTGTAGTTAACGGCTTGGGCAAACCCGGCACTAAGGACACCCCTATCTAAACTGTAAAGCCCCAGGTCAGTTTCCTAGCTCTCCCTCAGGGCATAACGATCGCGCACGGCTAGCCAAGGCCAAAAATCGTCGCCAGCCAGGGGGCGAGCAATGTGGTAACCCTGGGCCAGGTCGCAGCCAATGGTGGTTAGAAAATCGAGGGTTTCGGCGTCTTCAACCCCCTCAGCGGTGCAGCGCAGCCCCAGACTGTGGCCCAGGTCAACAATAAATTTCACCACCGTGCGCGACTCGGGAGACGTCATCGCTGTCATCACAAACGACTTGTCAACCTTAATCTCTGAGAAGGGCAGCCGCACCAGCTGCAGCATCGACGAAAACCCAGTGCCAAAGTCGTCAATCGACAGGTGAAAGCCAATCATGCGCAGCCGGGTGAGCAGATCGAGGGAGGCCACCGGGTCATCCATGGCGCTGGTTTCGGTGAGTTCAAAAATCAGCCGGGCGGGGTCAACGCCCTGGGCACCGCAGCGCTCCTGCACGCGCTCAAACAGCGCCCCGTTGCCCAGGGTGCGGGCCGAAATATTCACCGACAGCATCAGCTGATCGCCGATCGCCGCAGACAGCGGTGTTGCCCCCGCCGTGCAGAGCGGCCCAAACCAGGCTAGGGCCTGCTCAATCACCTGATCGGTGAGAGGGTCAATCAGATCACAGCTCTCCGCCAGGGGAATAAACCGCCCCGGCGGCAGCAGACCATAGACAGGGTGAGCCCACCGCACCAGAGCCTCAACCCCGGCCAGTTCACCGGTGGTACAGAGCACCTTAGGCTGGTAGGCCAGCACAAACTCACGGCGATCGAGGGCTTGGAGCAGGTCAGCCGGGGTCAGCTCCGGCGGCTGGAAGGGGGCACCGACAACCGGGGGCGGCGGGGGCGGGCTGGAGACTTGGCCCAGCAGCATTTCCCGCAGCTGGTTAGGCGAAAAGGGCTTGGCCAGCACCCCGGCAATGTCGAGGCCGTGCTCAACCGCCGATCGCCCAGCGGCATCAAGCACTCGACTGCCAACACCGCTGGTAATAATAATTTTGGCCCGGCAAGACAGCTTGGCCAGCCGAGCCATGACTTGCACCCCATCCATAGTGGGCATCACCAGGTCAAGGGCAATGTGGGTGGGCTGCCACTCGCGGAGCAGGTCAAAGAACCGGTCAGGGTCGGGGGTAAAATATACCTCCAGCCCAGCAAATTCAGCGATTCGCTGAATAGTCTCCCCGGTCATAGGGTCGTCATCTAAAATCAACAGTCGGCGATCGCCCATGCCCTACCAATGCCCCCCTCAAACCGTCCTTGTGCTGCCATGGTCCCAGCCAGCCCCCTCTCAGCCTGCCCACCCACCCCTACCCATCCAGCACGTCACAAACTTTTTGGGCTAAATCGGCCTGCCGGTAGGACTTACTTAGCAACTTGACTCCAGGGTCAAGCCGCTCTAGGTGAACAATGACCTGCGCTGAACAGTAGCCAGGACCGCTGGGCCGCTTCTGGCTACTGTCATCTGATACCCCAGCTGCTCTAGCTGATTTTGCCCGTAGCTCGTGCACCAGGTTATCGTCTTTGACTGAGAGAAACCGTTCTTAACCAATCGCAGAGACTGCCATCGCTGCGCTTTCAGAAACGTCCTGGATTCGTTGATGTCTGGGTGAATACAGCCTAACCGTCGTGCCCTGACCTAACTCCGAATTAATTGTGATAAATCCGTTGGACTGCTGAGCAAACCCGTATACATGCTAAGCCTTAGCTTGGGACCCTGACCCGTATCTTTCGTTGTAGATTGGGGCTCACATAGGCGAAATAGATATTCTTTATCAATGCCTACTATTGTTATGTTGAAGACGGCATTCAGTCCGAATAAAGTCGCCGCTGCTCAGCTAGAGAAGGTGGGTTGGGGAGTTTGTATCAGTGACAGGGAGCAGTCAGCGCCTCTCGAATCTTTCGCGAAAGTTCGGTGCGGCCGTAGGGCTTGCTGAGCAGCTGTATACCTTCATCTAAGCGACCTTGATGGACAATAGCATTTTCGCTATAGCCCGAGGTGTAGAGCACCCGCAGCCCCGGCCTGATCTGCTGGGCCAGGTCAGCTAGTTCGCGCCCACTCATACCGCCGGGCATCACCACGTCAGTAAACAGCAGGTCAATGTTGTCTTGCTGGTAGAGCATGGCCAGAGCTGCCGGACCGCTGGTGGCCACCAGCACTCGGTAGCCTAGATCAACCAGCTGGTCGTGGGCGTAGCGGCGCACTAGCTCGTTGTCTTCCACCAGCAAAATCAGCTCTGAGTGGGCGGCCACCACTCCCTCTGGAGCAGGCAGGGAGGGCTGAACATCACCCCAAAATCGGGGTAGATACATTCGGATGGTGGTGCCGTGGCCCAGCTCGGAATAGATCTTGATGTGGCCTCCCGACTGCTTGATGAAGCCATAGACCATGCTCAGGCCCAAGCCGGTGCCCTTGCCCTGTTCTTTGGTGGTAAAGAAGGGCTCAAATACCCGCTCTAGATGCTTGGGATCAATGCCCACGCCCGTATCCGACACCGACACCATGACGTAATGCCCCGACACCACCTCCACGTGTTGGCTGGCGTAGTCTTGGCTAAGGTATGTGTTGGCGGTTTCAAGGGTGAGCTGGCCCCCTCGAACCATCGCATCGCGGGCGTTGAGGCAGAGGTTGAGCAGGGCGTTTTCTAGCTGGGCCGGGTCAACTAGGGCGGGCCACAGATTGGCCTCTGCCACGATGTTGATGTCAATGTGCTCGCCCAGGGTGCGACGCAGCAGCCCATCCGTAGCGGTCATCAACTGATTGACATCAACGGGCTTGGGATCGAGGGCCTGGCGACGGGCAAAGGACAACAGCCGCTGGGTGAGTTCGGCCCCCCGCTGGGCGGCGCTGCCAATCATCTGCGCCAGGGGGTGCAGGTGAGGGTCAGCTTCAAGCATTTCGCCCAGCAGCTCGGCGTTGCCCAAAATGACGGTGAGCAGATTGTTGAAGTCGTGGGCAATGCCCCCAGTCAGCTGCCCTATGGATTCTAGGCGCTGCGATTGGTGCAGACGCTCTTCAAGGGCTATGCGATCGGTCACATCTTGAAAATACACCGCCAGGCCCTCGTGGGATGGATAGGCTCGCACATCTAACCAGACGTTTAAGGGGGCATAAAACTCTCGAAACTCGACCGATTGCCCCTCATTTACCGCTTTTTCATACTGCTGCTGAAAGACACTGCCGCTCGCCTCTGGAAACTCATCCCATGCATATTTGCCCAGTAGATCGACCCGCTCACGCTGCAAGAGTTGTTCGGCCTGGCGGTTGATAAAGGTAAAGTTCCACTGGCGATCGAGGGTAAAAAAGCAGTCGGTAATGCTCTCTAAAGTGGTGTTGAGGCGATCGGCGATCTGGCGGGCCTCCTGTTCAAGCTGCTTTTGGTCGTGAATTTCGATCGCAGTGCCGTACCACTTAACAATTTGCTCGGCTTCGTCACGAATGGGCACCGCCTGCACCAGATGCCAGCGGTAGTCGCCGTCGTAGCGCCGCGTCCGAAGCTCAACCCGGTAGGGGCTGGCAGACTGCACCGCCGCCGTCCACACAGTCAAGCAGAGGTCAACGTCGTCAGGGTGCAGCAGGGTCATCCAGATCTGGCTCGGGGGCGTATCAGGGTCATAGATGCCGGTGTAGACCCTTAGGGCGTGGCTAGCGTAGTCGACGGTGCCGTTGGGGTCGGCGGTCCACACGATCAGGGGCATGGCGTCGGCCAGCTGGCGAAACCGCTGCTCACTGCGCTCTAAAGACACTTCAGCCAGCTTTTGCGAGGTAATGTCTTGAAAGGCCCCCTGCACGGCCACGATAGCGCCCTGCTCGTTGCGCACGGGCTGGCCAATAGAGCGCACCCACAGCCGGCGCTGGCGGGCCGTAATAATTTGCAGCTCTTCGTCAAAGGGCAAGCCAGTCTTGACGCAGGCGGCAAAGACAGCGGTAATGCGATCGCGGTACTCAGGGGCATAAAACTCAATGCCCTGAGCCACCGTGGGGGCGAAGCCCGGCTCGACCTCGTGGATGCGACACACTTCCTCAGACCAGACCGCTACATGGGTGTCGAGGCGCACCAGCCAGCCGCCTAGATGGCCAATCTCGCTAGCGATTTGCAGTAAAGTCTGCTGCGATCGCAAGGTATCGTAGGCCTCGCTGAGCAACCGCTGGGTCTCTTTCACCCGGTGAACGTATTGCAAAATCGCCAGGGTGAGCCCACCGGTGGTGGCGGTTGCTAGAGCTGCCACCAGTCGATTGGCGATCGCGTAGGCCAGAGCCGCCCCGGTCAGATTCGAGGGTGACACAAAAAAGCCCACCGCCGTTAGCCCCACACCGGCCACGGTTGCTCCCACAACCCACCAGCTATTGCGAGACAGCCCCGCCACCGCCACCCACGGCATATACAACATGCCGTGGGCAAACCCTAGGGGCGTCACCATATCGGCTAGGAACACCCCCACAAAACCGGCGAGGGTCAACCCCCGAGCCCAGCGGGTCGAGGGTCGAGGCAGCCGAAACGTCATAGCTGGGCCGCGAGAAAACATTCCCTAGGTTAACCTTTGGCAAGGGCTTGACGAACATGACGGGCCAGCTCAGCCCGCTGGTAGGGCTTGGCTAGCAGTAGAATTCCAGGCTCTTGCGCCCCCTGGTGAATCAGGGCATTTTCGGTATAGCCAGAAGTATAGAGGACCCGCAGCTGCGGCTGCAGCCGGTGAGCCGCAGCTGCTAGGTCACAGCCCGTCATGCCGCCGGGCATGATCACATCGGTAAATAGCAGATCGATTTCAGGCCATTGATGCAGCAGCTTTAGGGCTGCTGGGCCATTTTCAGCCGCCAACACCCGGTACCCCAGACTTTCGAGCTGCTGCTGGGCGTGAGCGCGCACCAGAGCGTTGTCTTCAACAAGCAAAATTAGCTCTGAGCCACCAGAATAGGCATCTGACCATGCAGGGGAAGTCTCTGGGCCATGACAACTCTCTAAAGCCGGTTTAGAGCCATGATGGCAGCGGGGCAGGTATAGTCGCACGGTGGTTCCTGCTCCTGGCTCAGAGTCAATGGTGACGTAGCCGTTGGACTGGCGGACAAAGCCATAGACCATGCTCAGTCCTAGCCCGGTGCCTTTGCCCCTGGCCTTAGTGGTAAAAAATGGCTCAAAAACCTGGCTCAGCAGCTCTGGCCCCATGCCCACTCCATTGTCCGACACGGCAACTAGAACATAGTCGCCTGGGGAGAAGTCGCCCTGGAACTTGTCGCCGGGTGAGATGATGCAGGTCTGGGCGGTCGTGAGGGTGAGGCGGCCCACGCCGTTCATGGCATCGCGGGCGTTGAGGCAGAGGTTGAGCAGGGCGTTCTCTAGCTGACTGGCATCGACTAGAGCAGACCCCAGCTGAATATCATAGCTACAGCGCACCTCGACCTGTTCTCCCAAGGTGCGGCGCAGCATTGCATCCATACGACCAATCAGCTGGTTGACATCAACGGGCTTGGGGTCCAGGATTTGGCGACGGGCAAAGACCAGCAGGCGCTGGGTGAGGTCGGCTCCTCGCTGGGCCGCCCCGCTGATCATATCGGCTAGCGATCGCAGCCGGGGCTGGGTGTCGAGCAGTTCGACCAGCAGCTCGGCGTTGCCCAAAATCACCGTCAGCAGGTTGTTAAAGTCATGGGCAACCCCGCCGGTGAGCTGGCCAATGGCCTCCATTTTTTGGCTTTGCAGCAGCTGCGCCTCTAGGTTCTTTTGCTCAGTTAAATTGAGCATGCCGCCAATCATCCGAAGCGCCTGCCCCTGCTCGTTGCGAATCACATAGCCGCGATCCATGACGTAGGCATAGCGGCCATCGTGGCAGCGAAATCGGTACTCGTTCGTCCAGATGGTGGCGTCTCCCTCTAGAGCTGTCTGTATTGAGGCCAGCAGCCGCTGGCGATCGTCGGGGTGCAGGCGGCTGTGCCACCAGTCGTAAGAGGTCCCAAGGTCATCATCGCCATAGCCAAACAGCATTTTATACCCCTCCCCTCGCCAGGTGATATCGGCGAGCAAATCCCAATCCCAAATGGCGTCGTTGGTGGCCTTCGAGACCAGTCGAAACCGTTCTTCACTGGCCCGCAAAGTGACCTCAGCCGTCTTCTGGGCGGTCACGTCGATTACCGTACCCAGCTGCCGGGAGGGTTGTCCCTCGGCGTCCACTTCGATGTTGCCCCGATCCGACAGCCAGCGCACATCCCCATCGGGGCGACGAATGCGGTAGGTGACCTCCAAAGTTCCGCTAAACCGATTAACTTGGGCATGGTTGCTCAGCAGTTCGGGCCGATCTTCGGGCAGCACCCACTCGATGAACCGTTCAAAGCTCTCAATAGGATCCTCGGGACGCAGGCCAAACAGGCGATAGGTGCCCACCGACCAGACTAGGTGGTTGGTGTTCAAGTCGAGGGCCCAACTGCCCATGTTGCCAATGCGTTCGGCGCTGGTAAGCAAAGTGGCCTGCTGACGAATACGGGTGGTCAACAGCGCCTCGGCTCGGCGGCGTTCAGCGTCAAGCTGCATCTGTTCGCTGAGGTCGCCCCCCGCCCCTGCCACCGACCCCGATCGCGGTCTGCGGCGGCGTGCCAGGGCACAGTCCAGGGCCCGCCCAATTTCGGCGGCGGTTTGTCCCCAAACTAGGTAATCCTCGGCTCCAGCCCAGACGGCCTCTAACCCCAGGGCCGCCTGGTTTGGGTTGACCAACACAATCACCGGCACGTCGGGGGCTTGTGCCTGAAGCGCCTCTAACGGAGCCAGCCCCGCCGTGGCTGAGCCAGCTAAATTCAGCAAAATGCCGTCAACTTGATGGCCAGCAGCGAGGTAAGCCAAGGCGGCATCGACCTGGTCTAGGGCAACTAGCCCCAGTTGGCATGCAGGGCGATCGCACCCCAATGCTGCTGAATTCTCTCCTACCCAAAGAATCTGATTGGCCAGCTGCCCGGTCATAGGATACCTCTTAGGCTCCATGGATGTGGCCCTATGGCGTGGGCTACTCCCCATAGCAATCGGTCGACAAACCGTTGTTTTTGTCTATGGTAAGCATCGAGTCACCCCTAAAGCTATCTATGGCAATAATTATTGTCGAGTGGTGGACTGCGATCGCGGCAAATTCCCTGTCATTGGTGAACTTGTACTAAATCCTGAATGAATACCCCCGCTTTGTAGGGGCGTAGCATGCTACGCCCCTACAGGGTTTCTGCATCATGAATTGGGGTTCATCAAATCGGATTTCGTGTTCGGCCTGAGCCAGCAGCTACCGTCTTATCGCGGGTCAAGTTTAAGTTAGGGCAGCCCAAAACGTCAGAGTTCAAACCTGTTGGGCATTTTTTCCATTTTTCGTTCTTTTGCTATGTCTGGGTACCGCCATCTGGGATGGTGGCATGAACAGGTTATTCTGAGCATGATTTTGCATTCAAAGGGCAGCTCCCTATGGTTCCACCGTTTAAAGTCTGCATTGTGTTGGGCACTCGCCCTGAGGCGATTAAACTTGCGCCGGTGATTCAGTGTTTTCGTCAGTGCCCCGACTTTGACACCCAGGTGCTGCTCACCGGCCAGCATCGGGAGATGGTGGATCAAGTCATGGCGCTGTTTAACCTGGGTGCCGACCGCGATTTGGCGATTATGCAACCCCGCCAAACCCTGACCGACATCACCTGTCGCAGCCTCCAGGGACTAGAAGCCCTGTTTCAAGAGAGTCGCCCCGACATTGTGCTGGTGCAGGGCGATACGACGACGGCCTTTGCCGCGGCCCTAGCGGCCTTTTATCAGAAAATTCCGGTGGGCCATGTCGAGGCGGGTCTGCGCACCGACAACATCTATAACCCCTTCCCTGAGGAGGCCAACCGACGGCTGGTTTCCCAAATTACCCAGCTGCACTTTGCGCCCACGGCTCTGTCGGTGCAGCACCTAGAGCGATCGGGGGTAACCGGTAATCTGCACCAGACCGGCAACACCGTGATCGACGCCCTGCTGTCGGTGGCCGATCGCCGTCCCGACTGCGAGGTGCCGGGGCTAGACTGGAACCGTCACCGAGTAATTTTATCAACGGTGCATCGGCGCGAAAACTGGGGCGCACCTCTAGGGGCGATCGCCGATGGGTTTCTCAAAGTACTCGAACGGTTTCCCGACACCGCCCTGCTGCTGCCCTTGCACCGTAACCCCACGGTGCGAGACCCTCTCCAAGCCGCCCTCGGCGATCATCCCCGAGCTTTTTTGACTGAGCCTCTTGACTACACTCAGTTGGTGGGCGCGATTCAGCGGTGCTACCTGGTGATGACTGACTCGGGTGGCTTGCAGGAGGAAGCCCCCAGCCTGGGTAAACCGGTGCTGGTGCTGCGCGATAACACCGAACGCCCCGAAGCCGTGATGGCCGGCACCGCTAAGCTAATTGGCACCGACGCCGATCGCATGCTGGCGGAGGCCGAGACGCTGCTGCTGAATTCCGAGGCTTACCAGACCATGGCCGAGGCGATCAACCCCTTTGGCGACGGCCAGGCTTCCCAGCGGATTCTTGAGATTACGCGGGCCTATCTGCAACAGACCACAGAAGCCACGGTTCGGCAGCCCCTGGCGTGCTAGTAGGTGGCGGAGTTCGGAGGCTGGTATGGCCCCCCAGGTAGACAGGGTCAGCGCTCAAGAGGCTACTCTGCCTGCCCCTGCCCCTGGTTAAACTGCTGGGTTTCTAGCACTCCTTCCGCCTGGTTGGCGATCTGCCGCAGGCTATCCAGCATCTCGGCCTTGGCTGTGGCCCACAGCCCCCGCTGGTTGGCTTCGAGCAGGCGCTCGGCCATATCGCGCAGCGCCCAGGGGTTTGAGGTTTGCACAAAGGCCTGCACCGCTGGATTGAGCAAGTAGGCCTGGGCCACGCCCTCATACATGTGGTCGGCGACGCAGCGGGCGGTGGCATCGTAGGCAAACAGGTAGTCAACGGTGGCGGCCATCTCAAAGGCCCCCTTGTAGCCGTGGCGCATGACGCCCGCGATCCACTTAGGGTTGACCACGCGAGAGCGGTAGACCTTGGCAATTTCGGCTTCCAGCGATCGCACCTTGGGCTTGGCCGTTACCGCATTGTCGCCAAAGTAGGTGGCGGGCTGCTGCCCCTGGAGAGTTCTCGCCGCCACCGTCATGCCCCCCTGAAACTGGTAGTAGTCGTCAGAGTCGAGCAGGTCGTGCTCGCGATTGTCCTGGTTGTGGAGCACCACTTGCAGGTGCTTGAGCCGCTGCTCAAAAGCTTCGGGCATAGCGTGGCCCTGAGCATCGCGACCATAGGCGTAGCCGCTCCAGTTCAGGTAAGCACGGGCCAGATCTTCGTCGGTGGTCCAGTTTTGCGATTCGATTAGCCCCTGCAAGCCAGCTCCGTAGGCCCCTGGCTTAGAGCCAAAAATGCGGTAGCGCGATCGCAGCTCCGCATGCTCTGCCGTTAGTCCTTGGGCCTGCCACTCGGCACTCTCCTGCCGCGATCGCGCCGCCAAAGGATTTTGTTCCGGTGGTTCCTCCAGAGCCGCCACCGCCGCCACTGCCTGGTCTACCAGGTCGATCAAATTAGGGAAGGCATCACGAAAGAAGCCCGAAATCCGCAGGGTGACATCCACCCGCGGCCGTCCGATCGCTGACAGTGGCAGCACCTCAAAATCGACCACCCGCCGCGAGGGGCCATCCCACACCGGACGTACCCCCATCAGAGCCAAAGCTTCGGCAATGTCGTCTCCGCCGGTACGCATGGTGGAGGTGCCCCACACCGACAGGCCGAGGGTTTGGGGGTACTCGCCGTGGTCTTGGGTGTACTGCTCCACCAGCACTTCCGCCGCTCGTCGTCCCACATCCCAGGCGCTCTCGGTGGGGATGGCGCGAATATCCACCGAGAAGAAATTGCGGCCCGTGGGCAGCACGTCGGGGCGATTGCGGGTAGGCGCTCCGGCGGGGCCACTGGGCACGTAGCGACCGTCGAGGCCCGCCAGCAGGTTGGCGAGCTCGTCCGTGGTGCGGGTTAGCGCAGGAATGAGGGTGTGCTGAATCCAGTAGAGTTCAGTGGCGAGGGCTGTTCCCCTCTCCCCCGGCCCCTCTCCCTGAGGGAGAGGGGAGTTGGAATTTTCTCCGGTTCCCTCTCCCTCAGGGAGAGGGCTAGGGAGAGGATAGCTCGGGGCAGTAACTTGCAGCAGCAACCCTTCCACCAGGCGGGAAGCTTCCTCTTCTAGGGCCTCGATCGCGTCCCCCACAATCCGGCAGTTGACCAACCCGGTGAAAGGCTCCCCAGGATCAGCGGTGAGGGGGTCGAGGTCAAGGCCCCAGGATTCGGCGATCGCCCGCGTCAATCCCTGGCGGCCAGGGCCGGGGTGGCGGGCGATCGCCACGATCAAATCCCGTAGCTGGCGGCTATCGGGGCACTGGCCAAAGATATGGAGGCCGTCGCGGATCTGGGCTTCCTTTAGATCGCAGAGGTAGGTGTCGAGAGTAGGAAGGAGAGTGGGGAGTGGGGGAGTGAGGGAGTGGGGGAGTGTAGGGCTTTGCCCTTCTCGAAGAGTGGAGGCGGGGGAGATTTCAGTCAGGAGGCTGGTTTCGGTGAGTAGGGTGAGGATGCGATCGCCGATCAGCGCCAGCCTTGAGGGATCCAAGCTCTGGGCTTCGTAGTATTCATCCACCAAGCCTTCAAGCTTTTCGAGGGGGCCATAGAGTTCGGCGCGGGTGAGGGGTGGTGTCAGGTGGTCGAGAATTACCGCCTGGGCGCGGCGTTTGGCTTGGGAGCCTTCGCCGGGGTCGTTGACGATAAAGGGGTATAGGTGGGGCATGGGGCCAAACATGGCCTCGGGGTAGCAGTCCTGCGATAGGCCGACGCCTTTGCCGGGCAACCATTCCAGGTTGCCGTGCTTGCCCAGATGAACGATCGCCTGAGCCCCAAAGCTATGCCTCAGCCAGAGATAAAAAGCCAGGTAGTCGTGGGTCGGCTCTAGATCGGGGGAGTGGTAGTTGAGGGAGGGGTCGAGGTCGTAGCCCCGGCTCGGCTGAACACCGATGAAGATGTTGCCGAGTTGGAGTCCGGAAATGGGGAATTTCGAGTTTTGAGTTTTAAGTTCTGAGTTTTGAGTTTCTTCCCCGGCCTCCCCACCTTCTCCATCTCCCCCTGGAATGCCCCAACGAGCGCTCATGCCAGCGCGCACTGCTTCCGGCATAGTTTCAAAATACTGGCGGTAGTCAGCGAGGGGAAGAGACTGGTGAACTTGACGAAAATCCCGGCCTTCGGGGTCGTTAGTCACCCCGGCGGTGAGCTGGCGAATCAGGTCGTCGCCATCGGTGGGAATGTCGCCCAGGGTGTAGCCCGCCGCCTTGAGGGCCTGGAGAACTTCGATCGAACTCTGGGGCGTATCGAGGCCAACGCCGTTGGCGAGGCGACCATCGCGGTTGGGGTAGTTGGCGAGAATCAGGGCGATGCGGCGATCGCCCACAGGAGTACGGCGCAAGGCGGCCCACTGGGCGGCCAGGTCGGTAACAAATTCTATACGGTCAGCTACCGGCTCGTAGGTGACCACGTCGGTTTCTAGCGTCTCGCTACGTTGGTTGACCGATTTAAACGAAACAGCGCGGGTAATGATGCGCCCATCTACTTCCGGTAGGGCCACATTCATAGCAATGTCGCGGGGCGAGAGGCCCAAGCTCTGACTTTCCCAGGCGGCTTTGGTACCGCCGCTGAGAATCACCTGCAGCACCGGCACGTCTAAGGTTTCCCACAAATCTAAATTGGGGGTGGCACCGTCTAGCTTCGCCACCGAAAAGCTGGTAGTGTTCAGCAGCAGGTCAATGCCCTGGTCACCCTTGGGCTTCAGCAGAGCGATCAAATCCTCCTGCACCTCAGGATCTTGCAGTGACGATACAAATACGGGCACCGGGTGCAGCTGTCGTTCTGCCAGCGCCGCGCATAGCGCATCAATAGGCGCAGTATTGCCCGCCAGGTAATGCGCCCGGTAGAAGATCAAGCCCACTTTGACGGTTTCACGCTCCAGTCCCCCTCTCCCTATGGGAGAGGGGCTAGGGGAGAGGGGGTCGGGGTACTTCTCCTGTTGACCAGTGAGATACACCCCAACTTTAGGGATGGGCTGCGGGGCCGGGGGGTGGTAGGTGGTATGGAGAATGCGATCGCACACCTCCATCAACCCATTCGCCATATTCTCGACGCCGCCTTCCTTGAGGTAGCGCCACAGCTGGTTGGCCACCGTCAGCGGCACGGTCGAATGGCTGATCAGGTTAGGGGCGGGGCGATCGTCGCCGGGCAGCACAATCAGGGCGGCCCCGGTTTCGGTGGCCACCTCCCTGACCACTTCCAGACCGTAGGGCCAGTAGGCGCGCCCCCCCAGTAGCCGCACCACAATAATCTGTGCGTGGCGCAGCACATCGTCGGCGTAGGTGTCGATCGCCAACTGCTGCTGAAGCTGAAGCAGGTTGGCCACCCGCAGGGCCGGAAAATCGGCGGGGAAACTGGCCCGCGTCAAGCTTTGAATTTCGGTATCGGCGGCGGTGAGAAATACCAGGGGTGCCGGGGTTTGCTCGATAAAAATAACGCCTTCAGTATCCGGCGTCCAGCCGCCGGGGGTAGCGGCTAAGCGATGCATGGGCGATCCCTAGGGCAACAACAAATCTGAAGGAACTCTAGCGTAAGTCAGGGTAGGCCCAAAACGAAAGTTACTATGGGGACTCCTTAGGATGAGGATCCTTAAACCTTAAGGCTTTCTTTGGCAACTCCCCGTTTCAAACCACCGCAGTGGGCGCCCTCGGCCTCAAAATATAGAGATGCCTGACTTTATAACCCGTGGCACCGAACAGGTCATGCCCAAGGCTGCTCTAGTTTTGCTGGGGCAGTTTTTGCGTCAGTACTGCCAGCAGTACCAGCTGACCCTGCTCACCGAAACTGACCTCCCCGCTGACACTTCTAGCGGCGACAGTTTTTGGTGTTTAGAGGGGCCAGAGCTTGCGGTAGTCGTAATGGCGCGCTCCCAGGATGACGATCGCGCCGTGGTTGGTCTCACTGCCGAGGCTGCTGTCATAGAGGCGTTCTTGGCCCGGCGGGGCTTGAGTCGGACCTTACCTACCACCAGCCTCAACTCCCTCAGCCAGTTTATGCTGGCCTGGCTGCAGGCCTGTGCTGAGGTTCCAGCTCAAATCGTTATCAACCGGCAGCGAGAGCGCCGCTTGCTGCTCAACCAGGTGATCACCAAAATTCAGGGCAGCTTGGAATTGGGTGAAATTTTAGAAACCACTGTAGCCGAGGTGCGCCAGTTTCTTCAGGCCGATCGGCTGCTGATCTACCAGTTTGACCAGGTGCCTGCCACCCCGGTTCAGCCTATGGATAGCGATGCTCCAGCCCACTTCAGCGGGGCGCGCCCAATTGGCTATATCACCTACGAGTCGCGATCGAGCAATCGCCTCGCCTCGGTGCTCAACTACACCGAAGACCTCTGCTTTAACGACCACCCCGACTACCCCCACCAAGAGCGCCGCTACCGCCACGGTCGCCCCCTCGCCATCGACGATGTGGGCAAAGCCTACCCCCATGCCCCCTGCATGGAAACCTTTCTTCAACAAATGCAGGTGAAGTCAAAGGCCGTGACGCCCATTCAGGTAGGGCAGCAGCTCTGGGGGCTGCTGATTGTGCACCAGTGCGACGACCTGCGCCAGTGGCAGCCCTGGGAGACCGAGTTTTTGCAGCACATTGCCGAGCACCTAGCGATCGCCATCAACCAGGCCCAGCTCTACCAACAGCTTCAGCAGCAGACCCAAAACCTGGAGGTTTGCGTCGTTGAACGCACCCAAGACCTGCGCGATGCCTTAGTGGCCGCCGAAGCCGCCAACCGGGCCAAAACCGAGTTTTTGGCCACCATGAGCCACGAGCTGCGCACCCCTCTCACCTACATCATTGGCATGTCGGCTACCCTACTGCGCTGGTCCTTGGGCGAACTCACCCCCCGCCAGCGCGACTACCTCTCCACCATTCAAACCAGCGGCGAGCATCTGCTGCGCGTCATCAACGACATTCTCGACGTGTCAAAAATTGAGGCTGGGCGCACTGTTCTAGAAGTGCGCCAATTTTCCCTCACCTCCCTCTGTCGCCAAAGCGTCGATGGTTTTCGCACTGAGGCCGCTCAAAACGACATCGACATTGCCCTCGACCTCAAGCTGCCCAACGGCCAAGACACCTTTTTAGCCGACCCCCGCAGGGTGCGGCAAATTCTCGCCAACCTGCTCAGCAATGCCGTCAAATTCACCGATGCTGGTGGCAAGGTCGTTCTGCGTGTGCGGCGTGAGCAAAACGATGCCGTCTTTCAAGTCCAAGACACGGGCATTGGCATTTCAGCCGCCGCCCAATCCTTGCTGTTTGGCAAGTTTCAGCAGCTTGAGAATGTGCTCCAGCGAGAGCACCCGGGCACAGGCTTGGGCCTAGCCCTCACCAAGCAGCTGGTCGAGCTCCACGGCGGTTCTATAAAAGTGAACTCAGAGGTTGGCAAGGGCTCTATTTTTACCGTCAGAATTCCGGCGCAGCGATCGACCGAACCCCTAGCGGCCGAGCCATTGCTCACCGCCGAACCCATTGTGGGGCGCATTGTGCTGGTCGAAGACAATGAAGAAACCGCTAGCGTCATCTGTGACATGCTCACCGCCGCTGGCTACCAGGTGATCTGGATTGTGGATGGATCGCGAGTGCTCGACCAGGTAGCTCTGCTTCAACCCGCGGCCATGATCACCAGCCTCAGCTTAGCCAGCGCTGATGGCAGCGACATCATTGCCACCCTGCGCCAGGGCTCAGACTCCCCAGGGCCAAAAATCCTAGCTTTAGTCGATTTAGACACCCCTAACCAAATAGAGCAAGCCCTCAAAGCAGGTGCCAATGACTGCGTCAGCAAACCCATCGACCCCCGGCAACTGCTAGCAACAGTCAACGCCGTTATGACTGCCCAGCCGGTGTAGCTAAGAAATTGGGTAGAGGGTCTTGACCGAATAAGCGATCGCCATGCAGCAGAACAATGTCGGTCCAAAATAACCAAAAATGTCAAAATTCAAGCCTAATTAAACATTTTTCGTTCTTTCGCTACAGCTCTAAAAACAGAGTGGGCATTGTTCTGACGAACAATGCCCACAGCCCACACCTAGTGCAGGTTAGCCAAACCACCCGTCGTTAGGTCTCAGAAGAGGCCTGATTGCCGAGAATTGGAGTCAGAAAGGCTACTAAAGCGCCAATCAAAAAGCCAGCGACGTTACGCGTTAGGGGCAGCCAGTCACTGGTACGGGTTACTACCGGGCCAATGCCAAAGGCAAAGAACAGAATCCCCCACAGCGGCGAGAAAATCAGCACCCACTGCCAGGCGAAAATTTGTCCGGGCTTGCGAGGGTGGGCCGCAAATCCACAAATTACGCCGCCAACAATGGAGGTAATCAGTGTTAGCACCCACTGCTCTTGAGGCAGACCAGGCACCACGTTGCACCCCCCCTGGCGCAGACAGCCCTGAATCGATTCCAGGGCGCTGAGAATAGAGTTGTCTTCGCCGTTTTCGCGCACAAAGAACTGATTGCCGTAGCGGGTTTGCAGCTCAATCCAGAAGGTGCGGGGCAGCAAGTCATAAACGGCATCACCCACACTGAAGTTGAGTAGATTGCCGCCGCGCGGGTCAGCCACTAGCATAATGCTGCGATCGTCGAGACCCCAAAAGTCCTTCACCGCCCGGCCTGGGGTTTGGTCGTACTGGGTCAGCACCCGCAGCTTCCAGCCAGTTTCGGCTTCAAAGTCATTGAGCTTAGAGTCGAGGCTTTCTTCTTGGCGAGCGCTGAGCGACTTGGCCAGATCAATGATGGCAGTCTGGGTATCGGGCAAGAGTTCTGGGTTGTCGTAAGCCAGGGCCGGTGCCATCGGCAGCCAGGCGCAGAGGCTTACTACACAAATGACCAAAATGTTTAGCACGTGTCTCATACTGGCTTGCCGTAAGAACATAGAACTGACAACGACGAAGGCGACCCACCGCTGGCCCAAAGTAAAGCCAATAGTGAAGTATTTTCCTTAATTTAGTCTATACCTTTGTTAACAGATGTTTACATAACTCTAATATTTCTCTTTCAGTAGGACAAGAACTTGGCTGTCTGGGTTGGATGGTGTCAGGCCGAATTTAGAGGTTGAGTACAAGGCCTAGGGTTTAGGGCAAGACTTGGACCCTAGACCTTGTACCTGAAACCTTACACCCAAGTCCTCTCCTGTAGCTTGTACCTTTGATTAGCTAGAAGACAGGGGCAAGTGCAACTCCAACCGGGCCTCCCCATCGGGGCTAGGGGCCAGCGCCAGATTGCCGCCGTGGGTACGGGCGATCTCGCGAGCGAGGCTGAGGCCTAAGCCCAGCCCTTCGGTTTGGCGGGCGCGGGCGGGGTCGCCCCGGTAGAAGCGATCGAACAGGCGGCTGGCTTCGGTGGCGGTGAGGGGTGCTGTGGCGTTAGTTAATGTGAACTGCACTTGGGAATCAGCGCGGTTGACCGCCACCCGCACCCAGCCCTGGGGCAGGTTGTATTTGGCCGCGTTGGTGATCAGGTTTTGGATCACCTGGGTCAGGAGATCGCGATCGCCCATCACTCTCACCCCCGGCTCAATCTCAGCCGTCACCGCCAGCTCAGGGGCCAGCAGCGACAGATCTTCCAGCTGATCTTGCACTAAAGCGCTGAAGTCGACCGGCTGGCGCTGAATGCTCATCTGCCCGGCATCGGCCAGCGACAACAGCAGCAGTTTGCGTACAATGCCGCTTAGGTGGCGCACCTGGTCGAGCAGTTGGCTGAGAGTTTGCTGAGCCGCCGAGCCGGTTTCAACCTGTTGAATGGCTCGCTCTAGCTCGCCCTGGAGAATGGTCAGGGGCGTCTTGAGTTCGTGGGCGGCGTCGCCGCTGAAGCGAGATGCCTGTTGAAAGCTGCGCTCGAGCCGCTCTAGCATGGCGTTGAAGGCGGAAATTAGCGGTGCAAACTCGGGGTCGGGGTCGGCGGGCACCCGCTGGTGCAGCCCCTGGGCCGTCACCTGATTAATGCTTTGGCTGAGCTGGCGCACAGGCCGCAGCGCTTGGCCCGCGATCGTCCAGGCTCCGCCCCCAATCACCAGCAGTAAGCCGGGGATGGTCAGGGCGTAGATGCGTCGCAGGGTGGCCATCTCTTGACGGAGCGCGTCGAGGTTGGCAGCGATCGCCAGCTGACCCATAGGCGTAGCTCGCACCACCACTCGCCAAGGTCCGTCCGGCGTTCGCACTGTCATCAACCGGCGTGGTCCCCGACGCCCTTGAGTTGGGTCGGGTACAGGGGAGATTTGGGCGATCGCGCTGGGCCACTGGGGCGATTGATAGATCACCTCCCCCGTGCGGCCCACAATCAGAAGCCCCACCTCGGCATCGGCGGGCAGGCCCAGGTCTCGAGCCAAATCCGGTTCTGGGTTGGGGGGCAAGCCACTGCGATCGCCGGGAGAAAAATTGCCGCGATCGCCGGGGCGACCTGGGGGAACGGTGCGTTCTAACCGGGCATCAAGGCTATCGAGCTTGGCCTGGTAGATCAGCCAGCTCGATAGCAGGGCAAACCCCAGCAGCGCGCCCCCAGCCAGAGCGGCAGACCACAGCGCCAGCCGCAGCCTTAGGGAAAGTCGGGGCAGCGGCGATCGCGTCACGGGCGTTCCCCTCGGGCGCTCTCTTCGGGAGGGCGAAAGCGATAGCCCACTCCCCGCACGCTCTCGATCCACTGGGCCGCGTCTAGGGGGTCGAGCTTTTTGCGCAGCCGCTGAATGGCCACATCGACGACGTTGGTGCTGGGGTTAAAATCGTAGCCCCAGACATGCTCCAAAATTTGGGTGCGGGTCAGCACTCGGCCGGGCGATCGCATCAGATACTCCAGCAGATTAAACTCCCGCGCTGTTAGCTCAACCTGGTGCCCGCCGCAGGTGACCTCGCGGGTGATGCGATCGAGGCGCAGGGGGCCAGCGGCCAAAAAATTTTGTCGTTCTCCGCTGCTGCGCCGCACTACCGCATGGATGCGAGCTACCAGTTCTTCGACATAAAAGGGCTTGGCAATGTAGTCGTCAGCCCCGAGATTTAGCCCGGCCAGGCGATCGTCTAGCTCGTTGCGGGCAGTAATTAAAATCACTGGCACCGCGTAGCCCGCCCCTCGCAGCGCCTTGAGGATGGCCAGCCCGTCCATCCCTGGCACCATGATATCGAGCAGCACCACGTCGTAGGTGCGATCGGTGGCCAAGGCATAGCCTTCGGTGCCGTTGGGGCAGGTGTCAACCACAAAGCCCTGTTCTTGCAGCCCCTGGGCCACAAAACTGGCAATTTTGGCCTCATCTTCGACTAATAAAACGTTCATAGGCGCTCACAGCCTAGCACCGCCAGCGAACCACAAAAATGACAAAGCTGTAATTTGGCGGCCATGGTTTTGCCATAGTGCCCAGGCTTAATAGGAATCGTCAACCTAATCACCGGAGCAAATCATTCATGGTAATTCATCGTTCACTGCTGACTGCTGGCCTGGCGGCTGCCCTGGTTGGTGGTCTAGGTTTGGCCGCCTTTAGCCAAACCACCCAGGGTCAACCCCCGCAGCCCGAAGCCACTCCAACCGAGCCCGCTCAGCGGCCCGAAGGCCGGGGGCGAGGTCACGGTGAAGGGCTGGCCAACGCTGCGGCAGATCTAGGCGTTAGCGAGGCCGCCCTCAAAGCTGCCCTGGGTCTGCCTGCTGAACCGCCGCCGCGCCCTGACCTAGCCGCCGCCGCCACTGAGTTAGGGGTTAGCGAAACTGAGCTAGAGGAAGCCCTACGCAGCGGCAGAGACGGCGATCGCGGCCAAAGACTGGCCACCGCCGCCACACAGCTGGACGTCAGTGAAGCCGCCTTGAAAGAAGCCTTGGGCCTACCCGCTGAGCCCCCGCCGCGCCCTGAGCTGGCCGCCGCTGCTGCCGAGCTAGGCGTCAGCGAAACCGATCTTCAGGAAGCCCTGCGCAGCAACATAGGAAGAGGCGGCGGCCCCGGCAACTGCGGTTCCGAAGACAGTTCCCCGTCGCAGTAGTCCTCCAACCCCTATCAATCGTCACTCCCCTTGCTGCGCCTTGGAAATCACAACGAGATTTCCAGGGCGTTTTTTGGTTGGGCAATACGGCAGCAAATCAGAACGCGCACAGTGACAGGTGGGAGCCTTTACCTACGTACGCTCTCGATTGAGATTTAGCTGCCTTTGGCCACATCCGGCAGCGATCGCCGACCCACATACAGCCACAGTAACCCAGCCACTCCCAACGCTATACCGGTGAGGCTCACTACCTGGGCCATTCGCAGCGGCCCCAGCATTAGGCTATCGAGACGCAGGCCCTCGATCCACAGGCGGCCTAGGCTGTAGGTGGCGAAGTAGACCAAAAAGAGCGTACCCGTCTTCAGCCGTTCAGGATGGCGCAACCCCCAGAAAAACAGCCATAGCACCAAGGCAAACACCCCCAGGTTCCACAGCGATTCGTAGAGAAAGGTGGGGTGATAATACTCCACGGTTTCCAGACCAGGGGGGCGCTGGGCGGGGGGAATATAAACTCGCCAGGGCAGATTGGTTGGGCCGCCAAAGGCTTCGGAGTTAAAGAAATTGCCCCAGCGACCAATAGCTTGGCCCAGCACCAGGGCCGGAGCCACCACATCTGCCAAGGCCCAAAACGACAGTCGATTGAGACGAGCAAACAACAGCGCCGCCAGCATACCGCCCAAGATAGCCCCATGGATGGCAATGCCCCCCTGCCAAATGGCAAAGGCACTCAGCGGGTCATCGGCATAACGAGCCCACTCAAAGGCGACGTAGTAGAGACGGGCAGCAGGCAAAGCTCCCAGCACCAGCCAGATCGACAGGTCGGCAACTGCCTCTGGGTCAAGCCCGCGTCGCTGGGCCAGCCGTTGCGCCAGGGTAATGCCAATTGCCAGGGCGATCGCAATCAGCAGCCCATACCAGCGAATAGCCAGTGGCCCCAGCTGAAAGATAATTGGCCCCGGTGACGCCAGCTGCGCCAATCCGTTGACCGCTAGCCCCAGTTCTATGCCTGCTAACCCCATTGCCCGCCTACCTGCTTACGTCTTGGCCTCCAGATCGGGAATGCCAAAACCACTATGACATTATATTGAGGCTCTCCGGCTGACATACTGCTAGACTAAACCAGCTAAACGCCAGTTAAGGGTCAAAGCACTGGGCCAGGGGCAGGTCTTGGCCCAGTTTTACCGATCGCCAACATTGGGCTGCAACAAAGATGCTCGCAAGCAATTTCCCCTACCCTCCGAAAACGGGGGGTGGGGGAAATCGAGGTTTTTACAGTTTTCCTGAGCGCTAAGCTACCGATGGTGCGTAGCCCGCTGTGGCTGCAAAGCTGCGAATGAGCTTGGCCCGCAGGTAGACCGTTTGCCCCGTCTCAACACCCAGGTCGCGGTACTGCTCCCGGTTGATGTGGGCAGTAATCGGGTGGCCATTTTCGAGGGTGAGTTCGATGCGAATTGTCCAGCCCAGGTGGATGATGTGGTTGATCGTGGCAGCGACACTGCCGTCTTGATGGTCGGTGAAGATCTCAATGTCGTGGGGGCGTAAAAACACCTCCCCGTGGGTGGGTGCGTCGCGGTGAAGCGATTTCCAGGTGTTGTCCGGTGAGAGGACGTTGACTGCACCGATAAAGCTCATCACAAAGGGAGTGGCCGGGTCTTCGTACACCTCAGCGGGGGAGCCCACCTGCTCGACTCGACCCTGGCTCATCACCACGATTTCGTCGGCAATTTCCATCGCCTCTTCCTGGTCGTGGGTAACGAAGACAGTGGTGACATTCACATCGTTGTGGAGATGGCGCAGCCAGTCGCGCAAATCCTTGCGCACCTTGGCATCGAGGGCACCGAAGGGCTCGTCGAGCAGCAGCACCTGGGGCTCAACGGCGAGGGCCCGCGCCAGGGCCACCCGCTGCCGCTGACCGCCCGACAGCTGAGAGGGATAGCGATCGCCCAACCCATTTAGCTGCACCAGGTCTAGCAGGGTATCAACCCGATTCTTAATCCGCTCTTTGGGCCACTTTTGTAGCTCTAGGGCAAAGGCCACGTTTCTGCGCACGGTGAGGTGCTTAAACAGCGCGTAGTGCTGAAATACAAAACCCACCTGGCGATCTTGCACCGTCTTGTGGGTGGCATCTTGAGCCGAAATGTAGATTCTGCCGGTGTCGGCCTGCTCTAAACCGGCAATCACCCGCAGCAGGGTCGACTTACCCGAACCTGACGGCCCCAGCAGGGCCACCAAAGAACCACTCTTAATATCCAGAGTGATGGGCTCAAGGGCCTGAAAATCCCCAAATCGTTTTGAAACGTTGTCTACTCTGATTCCCACGGGCGTTTCCTAAAATCGACAGTGTGCTTCAACGGGGATGCGACATCGGAGCTTAGCGAAGCGGTGCCACTTTTCCCATCACCTCAAACCCAAATCTAGACAGCAGGGGCAGGGTGCGCCTCAGTTCTCCAGGGGCGATCGCCCACCGACCGAGCTGCAATGTGAACCTACGCTACCCCACCCACAATAAAATTGCAACTCATCCCAAAACAAGATCGATCTGGTTCCAAAAAAATGTGCAAATGGCTTCAACTTCATTTTGGATCTAAGTCCAAAATTTTATGATACAGTCCATAAACGTAATCCTCGAAAACCCTATCGAGATACCGGAGATTCTTTGGAGAGCTACCCATGACATCACCTCAACGTTATATTTCGCGGCGATCGGCAATCTTGTTTGCGGCTGGCCTGGGGCTAGCGGGTACCCTAGCCGCCTGCGGTAGCACCACATCGACTCCCGAAGCCAGCAATGGCGAAGCGACCACTGCTGCCGCCGGCCCCGTAGAGCTCACCCTGGTCTCCTACGCCGTGACCCAGGCAGCTTATGAGCAGATCATTCCTAAGTTCACCGAGAAGTGGAAGGAGGAAACTGGTCAGGATGTCACCTTTAATCAGAGCTACGGTGGCTCAGGCTCCCAAACTCGGGCTGTGCTCGATGGGCTAGAAGCTGATGTCGTCGCCCTGGCCCTGGCCGGAGACACCAAAAAAATTGAAGAGGGCGGCCTGATTGAAGCTGGCTGGGAAAACGAAGCCCCCAACAGCGCCATTGTGCATTCCTCAGTAGCGGCGCTGGTCACCCGCGAGGGCAACCCCAAAAATATCCAGGGCTGGGAAGACCTGGCCCGCGACGATGTGCAGGTGGTGACCGCCAACCCCAAAACCTCCGGCGGTGCCAAGTGGAACTTTTTAGGAGCCTGGGGTTTTCAGACCCAGACCGGTAGCGATGACGCCGCTGCCCTAGACTTCGTCACCAAGATTTATCAGAACGTGCCGGTGCTGCCCAAGGATGCGCGAGAATCCACCGACGTGTTTTTCAACCGAGGCCAGGGCGATGTGCTAATTAACTACGAAAACGAGGTGCTGCTGGCCGCCCAAAATGGCGAAGAGCTGCCTTTTGTTGTTCCCGATGTGAATATTTCCATTGACAACCCCGTTGCCGTTGTCGATGCCAACGTGGATAAGCACGGCACCCGCGAGGTCGCTGAAGCCTTTGTGGAGTTTCTGTTTACCCCAGAGGCCCAAGAAGAGTTTGCCAAAGTGGGCTTCCGCCCCTCCGACCCAGAGGTGGGTGAACAGTTTGCCGATCAGTTTCCTAAGATTGAAACCCTGTTTACGGTGGCTGATTTAGGGGGCTGGGAAGAGATTGACAAGAAGTTCTTCGCCGATGGGGCAATCTTTGACCAGGTTCAATCTAAAGTTGGCAAGTAGGTAGATGGCCCTTGCCTCAGCCCTATCCGATCGAGAGCAGGCTGAGGTGAGGGTCACCCGAAACGGACTGATCGACATGTTTTCTCTGCACCTATGACTTCATCCCCACCGTCTTCATCCCCGGGTCTTTGGCACCAGATTCTCCATGCTCCCTGGACTTGGCGGGTTACCTGGTTCTATCTCATTCTGTTTTTGTTTTTGCCGATGGCGGCGCTCGTACTCAAGGCGCTGACCCTCAACCCGGCAGAGATTTGGCGCATTGCTACCGATCCGGTGGCCATCTCGACCTACAACGTCACCTTTTTTACAGCGCTGGTGGCTAGCATTATTAACGGCTTTGCTGGGCTTATTATTGCCTGGGTGCTGGTGCGCTACGAGTTTCCGGGAAAGCGATTTTTAGATGCCATCATCGATCTGCCCTTTGCTCTGCCCACGGCAGTGGCTGGTTTAACCTTGTCCACTATCTACAGCACCAACGGCTGGATTGGCGGCTTTCTAGAGCCCTTTGGCATTAGGGTATCGTTTACCCGACTGGGGGTGCTGGTAGCGATGATCTTCATTGCGCTGCCCTTTTCGGTACGGACGGTGCAGCCGGTGCTGCAAGACATGGAGTCGGAAATGGAGGAGGCCGCCTGGTCTATGGGGGCTTCCCAGTGGCAGACCTTTAGGCGGGTAATTTTGCCGCCGCTGATGCCTGCCATTCTAACGGGCGTGGCCATGGGCTTTTCGCGGGCGGTGGGCGAATACGGCTCAGTGGTGATTATTGCGGGCAATATTCCCTTTCAAGACCTAATCGCTCCAGTGCTGATTGTTCAACGTTTGGAACAATTCGACTACGCCGGGGCCACGGTAATTGGCACGGTGCTACTGCTGATTTCGCTATCGGCACTGCTGGTGATCAACCTTATTCAAGCCCGCGGGAGGCGCTTCTATGGCTGATTCATCTCTAAAACAACCCATTGCTGCCGCTGGGTCTAGATCTCAGAGAGCAGCGTTTCAGTGGGGCAAGTGGCTGCTGGTGGCCTTTGTCTTTGGTTTCCTGGGGCTAATTTTGCTGGTGCCGACCCTCAACGTATTTTTTCAGGCTTTAAAGGCGGGTCTACCCGGGTTGCTCGACACGTTTAGCAACAAGTTCTTTTTGAATGCGGTCAAGCTGACGTTGATTACGGCAGCGATCACGGTACCGCTGAACACGGTGTTTGGGATCTGTGCGGCGCTGTCGTTGGCCAACAAAAATTTTCCAGGGCGATCGCTCCTGATCAGCATCATCGACCTGCCCTTCTCGATCTCGCCGGTGGTTGCGGGTCTCATGCTGGTGCTGCTGTTTGGCAACCGGGGTTGGTTTGGGCCTCTGCTCGATGCCAACGGCATCAAGATTATCTTTGCCCTGCCGGGCATCGTCATGGCCAGTATCTTTATCACCATGCCCTTTATTGCCCGTGAGGTGCTGCCCGCCCTCGAAGAAGCGGGCACCCAGCAAGAAGAGGCGGCTGCCACCCTGGGGGCGAGTCAGTGGCAGACCTTTTGGCGGGTCACGCTGCCGTCGATTAAGTGGAGTTTGCTCTACGGCCTAATTTTGACTAACGCACGGGCAATGGGTGAGTTTGGAGCGGTGACCGTGGTTTCGGGCAACATTGTCGGCAAAACCCAAACCTTGCCCCTCTTTATTGAAGAGGCGCACATCCAGTACAACAGCCAAGCGGCCTACACTGCCGCCCTGCTGCTGGCCTGTTTGGCCGTAGTCACCCTGGTGGTGAAGTTTGTGCTAGAGCGCGGCGCCGGCATTCAGAGCAAAAGTCACTAAGGAGGCTTGCGATGGCGTCTATTTCTCCCGACTATGGCCTTGAGGCAATCCACCTTAAAGACCCAGAAAGCCTGGTGCAAACCCAAGTCAAAATTCGCATTCCCAAGGCACGCCACCCCGACCCGGTAATCTCAAACCTGATCAACCGCTACGGGCTCAAGGTGAATATTCTGGGCGCGCTGCTGGGTGCCAACGGCCAAGAAGATGGCTGGTTTGATCTGGCCATTGAGGGCCAGGCTGGCACTGTTCACGAGGCCTTGCTCGATTTGGTGGAGCTAGAAGCCGATCTGTGGTTCAACACTGAAACCGACGACGGCTACTAAGTTTGTTTAGGGGTGGCTCGATGGCCTAAGGCCATCGAGCCACCCCTACCACTCACTGTCAGCTCAGCTGCCCACCCGGTTCAATTCTCCAATTCAAATACAAGTCAATCGAGATTGCGGTCAAGAATTCTTGAGCAAGCGTAGTTTTCGAGGGACAATGGCGGGGTAACGAACCTGTAGTGCAGTATGGCAAGGCAAAAAGGCCAGGTTGCGGCGACTGATGCCGTCGAAACCTTGACCACGAAAAGTTTTTTGTTTCAGGGCCTAGAGGCCAAAGACCTGCTCAACGGGTTAGACCCCAGCGTCTTGGTCGTAGAAAAGCTGTACTCCAATCGGCCGGTGTATACGGCCTTTCGTCCGCAGACTTGGTTAGAGCACCTTTACGTGGTGGTCGAGGGCGGCCCGGTGATCATGCGCAGCACTCCCCTCGACCGGGTGATGGCCATGACCTACCCCGGCGCCTGTTTTGGCATGCGCAATTTGCCCGTGGGGTTTGGGCCGGTGGTGCGGGCGTTTCCTAGCCTGGTGGAAGCCTACAAAACCACCGACGTGATCAAGGTGCCGGTGGCGGTGGTGCAATCGCTGTACGACCAGCATGAGGCCTTCCGCGATCGCTACTCTCTGTTATTTGAGCTGCGCGAGAAGTTTCAGTATCACCTGCTCAATTGCAGCACATACCCTCCCCAAGCGGTGGCGGCGCTGCTGCGGGCATTAATCTATCAAGAGCGCAGTCTGGGCAGTCAACCGAGCCAAGGCAGCAGCACTAGCTACTGCTTTGACCTGCCCATTGACCTCATCGCCCGCGCTTGCCAGCTCAACCACCGCACCGTTGAGCAGGTTTTAAAGGGACTGACTAAAGCGGGCTACATCAAAACCAGCAAAACTGCCGAGTCGGCCAATGACCAGGTGCAGGTGGTTGACCCCGAGGGGCTAAAAGAAGTGTACGGGGCCACCCGCGATAAGGTGTCGTGGTGGCCTTTAAAGTAAATCCTTGCATTGCGCTGGACTCGATCGCCTATGCAAATTAGACCCGGCGAGGTGGCAGACAGCGTTGCGATCGCGGCCCTGCTCACCGAGCTCGGCTACCCCGTCACCCCCGACTTTGTCATTCACAGCCTCCAGCGGCAGCTCACCCATGCCGATGCCGCGATTCTGGTCGCCATAGAACAGGACGCCATTGTTGGCTTCATTTCGCTGCACTTTATTCCGCAGCTGGCGCTGCCGGGAGACTTTTGCCGCATCAGCTACTTTTGCGTTGACCCGGCGGCACGGGGGCAGGGAGTGGGGGCGGCGCTGGAAACAGTGGCCAGCGATCTAGCTTGGGCGCGGGGGTGCGATCGCATTGAAGTGCACTGTCACAGCCGCCGCGCGCAGGCCCATCGGTTTTATTACCGGCAGGGCTATGTTGAGTCGCCCAAGTATCTGGTCAAACCTGCTCCTCCCTAGCGGCAGCGAGGCGCTAATGCTTGAGACATTGTCACGGGTTACTGCCTAGAGGTGAACCGCTGTGGATGGTTCGATCTCGTTGATGAGTGCCATGATGGCAGCGCTCAATTCGCCCGCAATCTCTGGCTCAGCCAGAATTCCAGCGACATCCAGATTTTTGCCCAGCAAAGAAACCGTGATGCAGGCTTCAGGCACAATACGCCCTGCCATAGTGGTCACAATTTCGATCAGCGAGGCTTGGGCGTAGGTGGCACGAGGCGAAGCATTGAATATCGCAACCGGCTTGCCCATAAACTCCTCACCACTCACTAACCAATCCAGCGCGTTCTTCAACACACCTGGTACGCCGTGGGCATATTCTGGGCTAGAAATTATGATGCCATCCGCCCATTTCACTTGGGCCCGTAAATCAGTTACCGCTAGTGGTTCCGCTGGCTCAAGGTCAGGGTTGAAATGGGGTAAATCATCGAGTCCACCATAAAGGTTCATCTCAACGAATTTAGGCGATAGGGCGATCGCAGCCTTAAGCAAAGCCATATTAGACGAACCCTGACGCAGACTGCCTGAAATTGCCAAAATATGTACGATTCGAGCTGTGTTCACAGCGTCTGTAGAAGTCATTGTTTTATCAGTCTATGCCTGAGGGGCTGATTGAGCAGTCGTTTGGGACGGAAAAAGCTGGCGCCATACAGGTTGAAAGTAAACATCCTACAGGTTTGGCAACTTGAACCTTGAACAGTTAACCGTCTCAACCAATAGCCTAGCGAGCTGACTATCAATTCAACCTCAATTCGAAATTAACGAGTGCTACGCTTGGCACCTCTACCAGATGGCTCCGTCAAAAGACGGATGGAATCTACCTTTACACTTCGCAACATGTAGTGGAACCCCGATGAATTGATTTAGTTCAATTCATTTTTTTGCAGAAGTTGTAGTGAGAAATTATGGCAAGTCAAACCCAGCAACAGTCTTTTCTTGACAAAGTGATAGAGCGGAGTAGTTTGAAAACCGCTAACGATGCCGAGCGGGCCACAAACATCGTATTCCGAATTTTGCGGGATATGATGTTGAACAAAACCAGCGATCAGATCGAAAAAGACCTCAAGGCAGGCGCATCTGAATCGGAGCAAGAAGTGCTTGATCTTTGGAAAGATCCCAACGTCATGGTCGCTTTCTTCAGCCGCATTAGCCCTGCGCAAAATTTACACATCAAGCCAGGGACATTTATGCTGCGTCTGCAACAAGAAGGTGCATTGCCCTCCGGGGTTGCTCCTGAGGAGGTAACAGCAGCCGTGTTCTCAGCTATGAAGGAAATTTTGCCTGCTGAACGAAACCAGGAAATTGCTTCAATCCTTCCCGGTGAAATTCGGCAAATTTGGGAGCAGGCGTAATGATCACCACTTCA
Source organism: Nodosilinea sp. FACHB-141 (assembly GCF_014696135.1). NCBI lineage: Bacteria > Bacillati > Cyanobacteriota > Cyanophyceae > Nodosilineales > Nodosilineaceae > Nodosilinea > Nodosilinea sp. FACHB-141. Next base: position 72,033 of record NZ_JACJPP010000002.1, read on the forward strand.
TAACTGAAGGGTGACCATAGTTAAAATTTGCTCTTAGCGCAATCCGTAGGGCAGAGATTCCAAGGTTCTAGTTCTGGCTCTACAAACTGGCCAGCAAACTTAGCTAGAGCCTTGGAATTTAGCGGTTGCTAGCTTTCGTCGTGGGCAAAGCGGTTGTAGAGAAAGTCGAGGGCGTGGTTGCGTAGCTGGTAGTACTGCGGGTCTTCCATAATCTGGTCGCGATCGCGGGGCCGTTCGAAGGGAATATTCATTACCTCGCCGATACCGGCAGCGGGACCGTTGGTCATCATCACTAGGCGATCGGCTAGGAATAATGCCTCGTCGATATCGTGGGTGATCATCAGCACCGTGCAGCGGTGGTCATTCCAGATTTTGAGCAGTTCTTCCTGGAGTTCTTCTTTGGTGATGGCATCGAGCGCGCCAAAGGGTTCGTCGAGAATCAGTACTTCGGGGCGAATGGATAGGGCGCGGGCGATGGAAACTCGCTGGCGCATGCCGCCGGAGATTTGGTCGGGGCGCTTGTCGGCGGCTTCGGTAAGCCCCACCATGGCCAAGTGGTCGCGCACGATCGCCCGCTTTTGGGCCTCGGGTTTGTTGGGCCACACCGATTTCACTGCCAGGTAGACATTCTCAAACACGGTGCGCCAGGGTAGTAGGGCGTAGTTTTGGAAAACAACCATGCGATCGGGGCCGGGTTTGAGGATGGGTTGCCCGTTGAGGGTGACAGAGCCTTGAGTAGCTTGCTGAAAGCCCGAGACTAGGCTGAGCAGAGTTGATTTGCCGCAGCCAGAGTGGCCAATGAAGCAGACAAATTCGCCTTGTTGAATGCTCAGGTTGACGTTTTCTAGTACTGGGAATCGGCCTTTGGCAGTGGGGAAGCTTTTAGAGACCTGATCGAAGACCAGAAAACCTTGGTCGGAGGAGGGTTGGGTATAGTCGGCCTGTCCGGAATGGGCGGGGCGACGAGACTTGAGTTTGAGAGGGGTGGGCTGCATGGTTTTACTCCTTAAAGATGGAATGTTCTAAGCGTTGAGATGTTGGTTGCCGAGAAAGCGATCGCCTAGGGCGTAGGATGCTGGGCTGACGAAAGTGAGGTAGCAAAGCCAAGGTTGCTGCTGGGGCCATTTTGCAGGCCCCAGACCCCCATCGACAAGGACGTTCCGTCGTCCTTGACCTCACGGAAAGGATTGGCTGGTCATCGGTTTAAACGCCTGTTCTGCCGATGGAGGTATCAAAGGAATCAAACTGTGGGGTTCCAAACCTGAATTGGACGGAAGGCTCCAAACTCTGACTAGATGAATGAAGAAGCAAGCGTCACCCATCCACCCCCTACCCATCCACTCCCCACCCCCTACGCAGCCAAGGCTGCCATCCGTCCATCCAACACCACCTCAGCAATGGTGATGTCGCGCTTAATAGCGAGGCTGTTCAAATACCCGATGGGATCTTGGGCGTCAAAGTCGGTGCCATCGAATAGGTGAATGCTGCCGCGAGTAAATTTGGCATCGAGCAGGCCCAGTTCGCGGGCGGCGGTGCTATAGACATCGACTCGCACAATGCGTTCGAGAATCTCCAGCCAGTTGCGGGGGAAGGGCACGTCACCCCAGCGGGCGAGTTGGGTCATGTGCCAGAGGTGTTCGGTGCGGCTGGGGCGGTTGGCTCCGTCGCCAAAGAACAGGTGGTGGGCGTACTCGCGCATGGGCTTTTGCAGCTCGCAGACTTTGGTGTTGGGGTCACCTAGCTGGATGTAGTCGATGGGGGTGCCCAAGTAGGCGCGCTGAGAAAGAATCTGGCGAATCTCTAGCTCGTTTTCGGGGTCGGCGCAGTAGCGGCAGGCGTCGAGCAGGGCCTTGGTGAGGGCGATGTGGGTGTTAGGGTAGGCGGCAGCCCAGTCTTCGCGCACGCCGAGCACTTTGCCGGGGTGGCCGTCGTAAATTTCGCGATCGGTGGCGATGGTGAAGCCGACCTCGTCCATGGCGGCGCGCAGGTTCCAGGGTTCACCGACGCAGAAGCCGTCGATCGCATTGTTCTTCAGATCCACCACCATCTGGGCGGGGGGTATGGTTTGCAGAGCCAGGTCGCGATCGGGGTCGATGCCGCCCGCTGCTAGCCAGTAGCGCAGCAGCAAATTGTGCATCGACGACGGGTGCACCATGCCCATGCGGTGCTGGGTCTCGGGGGTGCGGTGCAGCATATCGCGAAAGGCATCCAGGCTGTGGACACCCTGGTCGTAGAAACGGCGAGATAGGGTGATGGCGTTGCCGTTGCGGGTCATGGTCAGCGCGCTGATCACGGGCAGCGGGGTATTTTTGTGGCCACCCAGGGAAAACCACAGGGGCATACCGGAGGGCATTTGGGCAGCATCCAGGTAGCCGCCGGCGATGCCGTCCACAATGCCGCGCCAGCTGGTTTCGCGGGTCAAGTTGACTTCCTCCAGGCCGTGCTTGGCAAAGAAGCCTTTTTCCTTGGCGATCGCCACCGGGGCACAGGCGGTCAGTGGCACAAAGCCAATGTCCAGATTCACTTTCTCTAGCCCGTGGCGAGCCACCGCCGTGGTTTTTCTGGCCCGCAGCTTTTTGATTCGCTTTTGCTGGTTGAGGAAGTAGATGATTTCGCTGCGCAGGCTGTAGTAGCTGGGGTGCTCAACCACCTCCATGCGCTGGCGGGGGCGGGGAATATCGACCTCTAAAATGTTGCCGATCTCGGCTCCGGGGCCGTTGGTGAGCATAACAATACGATCGCTCAGCAGCACCGCCTCATCCACATCGTGGGTGACCATCACGGCAGTGACTTTGTTCTCGTCGCAGATGCGCATCAGCTGAGTTTGCAGATTGCCCCGAGTTAGCGCATCCAGCGCCCCGAAGGGTTCATCAAGCAGCAGTAGCTTGGGGCGAATGGCCAGGGCGCGGGCGATCGCCACCCGCTGTTTCATGCCCCCCGAGAGCTGGTCGGGCCATTTGTCGGCGGCGTGTTGCAAACCTACCAGGTTAATGTGCTCTTCGACAATGGCGCGGCGATCAGCCTTAGACTTGTCGCCGTAGACCGAATTTACCGCCAGAGCAATATTTTCGCGCACCGATCGCCAGGGCAACAGCGAATAGTTTTGGAATACCACCATGCGATCGGGACCGGGTTCGGTGATTTTCTTACCCTCCAGGGTGAGCACTCCAGAACTGGGCAGCGAGAGGCCCGCGATCATATTTAAAAGGGTCGACTTGCCACAGCCCGAGTGGCCAATAAATGAGACAAATTCGCCCGTTTTAATTGTTAGGTCAATGCCCTTGAGGGCGATGTACTCGCCGCCGTCGGATAGGTTAAAGACCTTATCAACCTGATCCACTGCCACCAATAAGCTCATAGTTCTATCCTCGCGATCGTTGTTAAGTAATGCCGTGGGGTGGGCACTGCCCACCAACGAAAATGTCAAGCGTTATAGATTTCCAACCCGTTGGGTTCCGCTGGCGCTCCACCCAACCTACAGTTCTGGATTCCGGCTCCCCTCTCCTCCCTGGGAGAGGGGCCGGGGGAGAGGGCAAACCCAGACCGAGCGGATTTCCCCTCAAAATTCCTACTTCCGAGCCGGAGCAATCTTCGTCTGCAAAAAGGCGATCGCGCGATCGAGCAGCAGACCGACAAAGCCGATGTAAAATACCGCCAAGATAATCTCGCTGATGTAGTTCTGCTGGTAGGCATCCCAGATAAAGAAACCGATGCCCACAATCCCCGACATCACAATTTCTGCTGCAATAATCGCCAGCCAGGCCAAACCGATCGCAATTCTCAGTCCGGTGAAAATGTAGGGCAGTGCCGACGGAAACAGAATGTTCAAGTAATAGTCTTTGCGAGACAGTTGCAGCACCTTAGCCACATTGTCGTAGTCTTCTGGAATCTGACGCACACCCTCAATGGTGTTGATCAAAATCGGCCACACAGAAGTGATGAAAATTACGAAGATGGCAGCGGGCTGGTTTTGTTGCAGCGCCACCAGGGCGATCGGAACCCAGGCCAGGGGTGCCACCATCCGCAAAAACTGAAAAATGGGGTAAGTGGCTTTATTTAACCAGGGGCTAGTTCCCACTAAAACCCCAACTCCAATGCCAACTACAGCAGCAGCGCTGTAGCCCTGGGCAACCCGGCCTAGGCTAGCCAGAGTTTGCCAAAACAGCCCCTTATTCAGGCCACCCAAATCAAAGAATGGATATAGCAATAGCTCGCGGGTGCGCGTATCGGTCCACAAACTTAGCGGCCCGGGCAGTCGGGTAGCTCCCGACCACGACACCAATTGCCACACCGTCAAAAACACCGCAATACCAATGATGGGGGGAATCAGGTCAGGGCCCCGCTTTTGCCAAAACTCCTGAACCGAGCCTAGAAAAGGATTAGGGCGTGCCTGCTTGCGAACTGGAGAGTGAGTAACCATAGTTGCCGTACCTAAGTTAGAAGGAAAAATCACAAACGCTTTGAGGAGGAAACCCACCCCGGCCTTTCTTTGGGGAGACCGACCGAGGTAGGCTGGTTCAGGCACCGAGGCAAGGGGGAATGGGGCTGCTGTGGACGATGGACCCCATGCTCTTGCCTTTGGTCATCTCTCTCTGAACCAGTGCTGTTTGGAGTTAGGGGTAGATGGGTGGATGTGTAGATGGGCGTAACTACCTCGCCTACCCATCCACTCGCCCACTCATCCACCCTTTCTCCGCCTAGACCCGCTTAATCTGAAGACTGTTGAGATATGCCTCAGGGTTGGCCGGGTCAAACTTGATGCCGTCAAAGAAGGTTTCAACGCCGCGAGACGTATCGGCAGGAATATCAGCGGTGAACCCTGCTTCGGTAGCGGCTTCACGCCAGAGGTCTTCACGGTTGACGGAGTCGACAATGCGCCGCACAGTGTCAAAGTCGGTGAGCTGGTCCTTGTGGAAACCCCAACGCATGCTCTCGGTTAAAAACCACAGGTCGTGGCTCTTATAGGGGTAAGACACGTTGCCTTTGGGGTCTTTCCAGTAGAGAGGGCCAGCGTTGATGTCGTTAACATCGGCTTTGCCGTCGCCCATGGTGTACTGGCCTTTGTAGGGCGGCGTGAGAATCTCGGGGGGAATGTTGAAGTAATTGCGACCAGAGGTAATTTGTACCAGTTCAGCCCGATTGTCAGGGTTGTCGCACCACTGCTGGGCCTCCATCAACCCTTTTAGCAAAGCCTTGGTGGCTTTAGGATTTGCATCGACCCAGTCAGCTCGCAACGCCAGGTATTCTTCTGGATGAAAGGCCCACATTTCGTGGGTCAGACCCGCCATGAAGCCAACGTCGTCGGCCACGATGCGGTACGGCCAGGGGTCGCCGGTGCTAAAGGCGTCCATGGTGCCGTTGCGCATGCCCTGCACAGTTTCGGCTGGGGGCACCGCCAGCAGGTCAATATCTGTGTCGGGGTCAACGCCACCCGCAGCAAACCAATAGCGAATCCAAAAGTCTTGGTTCACGTTGGGGAAGGTGTGAGCCGCTTTAAACTTGCGGCCCTGGGTGCTGGGAAACCCTTTGATGTAGTCAGCGGCACTTGAGATATCTAACCCAAAGCCTTTGCCGGCATGGGTGTTAGCAATGGCAATGCCATTGCCCTGAGTATTGAGCTGGGCCAGCACATACATAGGAACCTTTCGGCCGTTGGTAAGAATGCCTTCGCTGATTAGGTGAGGCATGGGCATTTGCCACTGACCTCCATCGATGCCGCCCCCGGCAGAGCCAATGGTGACGTTGTCGCGCGCCGAGGCCCAGTTAGCCTGCTTGGCAACTTCTACCTCAGTCATGCCGTACTTGGCAAAGAAGCCCTTTGTCTGGGCAATGATTATCGCTGCCGACTCCACAATGGGAATGTAGCCCAGCTTGACCTTAGGGGTCTCGGGCGTGTCAGCGGCGGACAAAGGGGCAGCGGCAGCTACCTGCGTGACGGCAACCGTAGCCGATGGGGGATTGCCCAAACAGCCTTTGAGTAGCAGCGAACTAGCCGCCGATACACCAGCGGTAACCAGAAACTTGCGACGCGAATAATCGGACATAGGACCTCCTTTGAGCAATCTCCGCAGGGGGAGCGCCGGTAGCTAAATGACTGTGGATTAGTTGAACAGCTGTGGGTGAGCAGACTGGACCACGAGGCTTACGCCCCAAGAAGCCTAGGGCTTCGACCAAAGAGAACATCTAAAACGTACATTGATTAAAATCAATTACACATTTGTTTTGCATGAAAGTAAGTCTATAGGCATTTTTGAACCAGTGGATCACCTTGAGGCGCAAGTTTGCAATGCAATTTTTAATTCAATTGATAGGTTTGGCTTATTTGAGGTGATCTATCTATAGCCTCAATTAATATTGCCGCCATATTTACGGCTGGTTGCAGCCCTGAGTTGTCCCATCCCATGGAGAGGCAGACCCAGAAAATATTGACCGGGGTTAAACCAGAGCACAATGGAGCCAATGGGCGATCGCGCTAGATCGGGCACCCGGTCGCCGCTATATAGAAAGCCCCGGCTAGACACCAAGGTGCAGCCGCAAGAAGCAAAAGCTTCTTGCGGCGTTGCTATGATCTGACCCCCCAGTCTTGGGGGATTTGAAGGGCCATGCAGAGTCTGAAGGCTTTGCCGGTTCATTCCTCATTCAGCAACACCGCTTTTGTTCATGCCAAAAGCAGTGCGTCCCGCGTCGGCAACCGACGCGGGACGCACCAAGACAAACAAGGCTTGGCTTCAGAATATAAGTTCAACCTTGCGCTGCATCTACTCCCCAGTTGGTGCAGCTGACGGAGCCGGCTCCGCTGCTGGCGGAGGACTAGCCGGGGGCGGTGAGGGTGGTGCAACTGGCGCGGGTGGCGGAGCCGCCGGCTCCTGCGGCCCCGGCGGTGGGGGAGCGCTGGGCGCGGGTGGACTAGGGGTAGGCGCTTGCACCGGCGGCGGGCTCGCTGGTGCGGGCTCTGGCTCTGGCTCTGCGGGTGCGGGCTCTGCTGCCTCTGCGGGTTTCGGCTCTACAGGTTCTGGCTCTGCTGCCTCTGCCTCTACGGGTTCTGGCTCCGTGGGCTCTGGTTCTGACGCCGCTGGTGGAGTTGGAGTTGCAGCTGGCTCATCAGCCTCAACAGGTGGAGTCGGCGTGGGCGTTGGTTCGGGGCTGGGCTCGTTTGTTGCTGTCTCGGGAGTAGGGTTGGCCTCTGGCGGTAGCTCTACCGCTTGGCGATCGCCCCGACGACGGGCATCGCGGTTGCGACGCGACCCTTCAATGGTCAGGTCATACTCGATAGGAACGCTGGCTCCCCCACTAACTGGCCGGAACCGAGAATTTCTGGCGGCCTGAATGGCGGCTTGGTCGATCGCCGGGTTGCCACTAGAGCGAGTCAGGGTAACACTGCGAACGCTGCCATCGGGATTGATATCAACACTGACCATGGGTTGGCCTTCCGCTCCGGCATCCAGAGCGCTTTGAGGATAAGCGGGACGCACGCAGTTTTGACAGGCTACAGTGCGCGAACCCTGGCCCGTGCCACTGCCGCTGCCACTACCACTACCACTGCCGCTGCCGCTACCACTACCTGTGCCGCTACCACTACCACTGCCGCTTCCACTGCCGCTACCGCTGCCTGTGCCGCTGCTACCACTGCCGCTTCCACTGCCGCTACCGCTGCCTGTGCCGCTGCCACCACTGCCGTTGGAAGGAGCAGTGGCGACTCCACTGCCGTCGCCAGCAACACCACCTCCAGCAGCTGAGTCAGCGGCAGTCTGAGCTTGTGCATCGCGCAGACGCTGCAAAAAGTCGCGCAGGTTCTCAGCCTGAGATTCTGTAGACTCAGCAGTTAGAGCTTCTTGCTCTAAGTCTTCTGTTTCTGAGGTTTCTGGCTCAGTCTCTGACTCTTCTTCCGAGATTTCCGGCTCTTCTGTTTCTGAAATTTCTGGTTCAGTCTCTGGCTCTTCTTCTGAGATTTCCGGCTCAGCTTCAGGTTCCTCAACGACTGAATCGGCTTGGGTGTTTCGCTCAAGTTCAGGCTCCGATTCAACCCGCTTTACAGGAGGTGCGACTCGGGCAGGGGCAGGGGGTGCTGTGACCTGAGCTGCCGTAAAGTTTCCACCACCGCCGCCGCCGCCGCCACCGCCACCGCCACCCCCCGGTGCGGCGTCATTAACTTCGGTGCTGATTTCAGCGGGCAAGTTTGGGTCGGGAATGGCTTCAGGTGTATCGGGCAGGGGTTCGACGACAACCAGCTCGATTGGCTCAATGTCATCGGCAGCCAGCCTCTGCCAAAAATCGAGCTGGCTGAGGCCAAAACCTACCCCATGTGTCCCCACAGAGCCTAAAAGCCCCCAAAGCAGAATCTTGCGGAGTTTTTGCTGCTCGTGCTGGTGTTGTTGACTGCAAATCTCTGAAAGACTCATTAGTGCTTGCCCAAGAAACGGCAAAAATCTTCTTAGCTATATTACACAATCGGCAAACAGTTGCATTAAGACTGCGGTTTTTAATGCCGAATTATCCTTAGAAACGATCGCTAATAAAGATCGAGATTTTGCCAAAAGCATTCCTGAACAAGGGTTCTACACGTTTCCATCCTTAGTTTACTCTCTGAAATTGCTGCCAAGGCCAGACCTGCTGATGAAAATAATCCTAGTTTTAATCTTGACATTGGCTCGCAAATCAGAGTGAATGCTTGTTGACACTATTTTGCAGCAAAGCCTATGGATACTATTTTTGCGGCGGGCGGCATCGTCATGTGGCCACTGCTGGGGTTCTCGATTCTGGCGATCGCGCTCATCATTGAGCGGACGGTCTTTTGGTTTCGCATCAATCGCCGCCAGCGTCCAGTAATGCAAGAAGTTTTGCGCACCTATCGGCAAGCCCCGATGGATGTGTACCCCAAGCTGCGACAAAACGTGAATCTGCCCACGGCCCGCATTTTTCTTGAAGCCCTAGAGCTAGAAGGTGCTAAACCCAGCCAGTTTCATCTGGCCCTGCTCAGCGCTATGCAGGCAGAGCTACCTCATCTGCGCCGGTTTAATACAGTTTTCGCCACAATTGTTACGCTCTCACCATTGCTGGGCCTATTAGGCACTGTTTTGGGGCTAATTGCGGCCTTTAGCGCCTTAGGAATTGGCGATATCAACTCGAATGCGGCTGCCGTGACGGGTGGCATTGCCGAAGCTCTGGTCTCAACCGCCGCAGGGATGGTCGTAGCCATCGGCACACTGCTATTTGCCAATATCTTCAAGGGTCTCTACAAGCGGCAGGTGTCGTTGATTCAAGAGTACAGCGGGCAACTTGAGATTCTCTATGAAACCCACTACGACCGAAAGACCCAGCTTAGGGAAGAGACCTTTGCCAGATAGGGAATAGGTGTCAGGTATTAGGTACCGGATACAGGTAAAAAAACTACAACTGGCACCCATCCACTCCCAACTCTCCTACCCATCCACCCTCCCACCCATCCACCCCTATGTCCTACCTTCCTGAAGAGCCAGAAGAAGAGTTTGAGCTAAACGTCGTGCCCATGATCGACGTTATTTTTGCGATTTTGACATTTTTCATTATGTCTAGCCTGTTTTTAACTCGCTCTGAGTCGCTGCCGGTGAATTTGCCCAAGGCGGTTAGTGCTGAGATGCAAAAACAAGATCAGATCACCGTAACGGTGCAGGAGTCGGGGGATATTGCCCTGAATAAAGAGGCGATCGCCCTAGATAAGCTGCAAACTGGCGTGCGCGATCTGATGGGCACATCTCAGGAATCAGTGATTGTGATCAACGCCGATGAAGCCGTCAACCACGGTCGCGTGATTGCGGTGATGGACGAACTGCGAGCGATCGAGGGTGCAACCTTGGGGATTGCGACTCAGCGAGGCGAGTAGGAATCGTTTCGGTGGTTTTCGATCAACTGATATGGATGCAAAGTCGGTGCAAGCCCAACCCCTAGCTATCTCTAAATCACCTGTATCCCTGGCGCTGGGGTTAGGGTTGGGCATTGGTGTCTTGCTGGTTTGCCTGCTGTGCAGCATTCTGCTGGGGGCGGCAGATATTAGCCCCGCAACAGTGTGGCAAGCCATTTTTCAGTTTGATGGCTCGACCGAACACTTGATTATTCGCACGGTACGGCTGCCTAGGGCAATTTTGGCGGTGGTGGTGGGAGCGGCGCTAGCGGTAGCGGGGGCGATTACCCAAGGGTTGACCCGAAATCCTCTGGCAGCCCCAGACATTTTGGGTATTGATATGGGAGCAGCGCTGGCGGTGGTGCTGGCAATATTCTTTTTGGGCAGCGGTGGCAGCTATGTAGGGTTTGCCTTTGCCGGAGCCGCGATCGCCGCCATCACCGTCTACTGGATGGGCTCCCTAGGCCGCAGTGGCCTCACACCGCTGAAACTGGTGATCGCCGGAGCCGCCATTTGGTATCTGCTCAGCTCGCTCACCTATGGCATTCTCATCCTCAGCCAGCGCACCCTAGACGAAATTCGCTTCTGGCTAGCCGGGTCGCTAGCCGGGCAGGATATGGCCAGTATGCTACCGGTGCTACCCTACATCGCCCTGGGGCTGGTCGCATCTCTGGCCCTAGGGCGGCAGCTGACGCTGATGAGCCTGGGGGAAGAAGTAGCCCAGGGCTTAGGGTTGCAGACGGCTTGGGTGAAAGCGGGGGCAGCGATCGCGGTGGTCTTGTTGGCGGGCAGCTCCGTCGCCTTGGCTGGCCCCATTAGCTTTGTCGGCCTAGTGGTGCCTCACGTGGTGCGCTTTGCCGTCGGTGTCGACTACCGCTGGATTTTGCCCTATTCAATGCTTTTTGGGGGCATTTTGCTGTCAGTCGCCGACCTCGCTGCTCGCCTAATCATCCGCCCCCAAGAGCTGCCAGTAGGCATTATGACGGCACTGGTGGGGGCACCATTCTTTATTTGTTTAGCTAAGTCAAAGATCAAGCGGTAGGGCACAGGTTGATAGTGGGCAATGCCCGCCCTAGACAAGCCTAAACCTTAAACCCGTCACCTTAAATCCCTTCCCATGTCCACCACAAAACCCTGGCTTTCCCTTCGACCCCGGCGATTTCCACTCTCTTTTCGGGTTGATCGCCGTGTCCCTGCGGTTTTAGTGGCGCTGCTGCTGGTTGCCCTGCTGTCGCTGGTGTTCAACGTTAGCCAAGGAGAATATCCATTGCCGCCCCTGGAGGTGGTGAAGACGATTTTGGGCTTCTCAGCGAACCCTGACTATGCCTTTGTGGTGAATACCCTGCGGCTACCCCGCGCCCTAGTGGCGCTGCTGGTGGGAATGGGACTGGCGGTAGCAGGGGCAATCCTACAGGGTATAACTCGCAACCCCCTAGCCGCTCCAGAAATCGTCGGTATTAATTCAGGGGCCAGTTTGGTGGCGGTGGCGCTAATTGTTCTGTTTCCGCAGGTGACGACGGGCTGGCTGCCAATTGCTGCGTTTTCAGGCGGTCTAGGGGCAGCGATCGCCATCTATCTGTTGGCCTGGAATGGTGGCAGCTCTCCCATTCGCTTGATTCTAGTAGGCATTGGCCTGACGGCTCTGACCAGTGCTCTCAGCAACCTGATGATTACCTTTGGCGAAATCAACACGGTCAGCCAGGCGCTGGTGTGGCTGACTGGCAGCGTCTACGGCCGCAGTTGGGAACATTTGTGGCCGCTGCTGCCCTGGCTGGCCATTTTTTTGCCCCTGACCATGGTGCTGGCCAGGGATCTCGACACCCTCAACCTGGGCGATAACCTGGCCCAAGGCCTCGGCAGCCGAGTGGAATGGACCCGCACCTTGCTGCTGCTCTGCACCGTAGCCCTGGCCGGCGCCTCCGTCGCCACCGCCGGCACCATCGGTTTCGTCGGCCTTATGGCCCCCCACCTGGCCCGGCAATTAGTTGGCCCCTCCCACGCAGGCTTGCTTCCCGCTGCAGCTCTCACCGGAGCCTGCATTGTCGAACTCGCGGACATTGTGGGTCGCCTCGCCTTCGCCCCCATCGAACTGCCCTGCGGCGTCATCACTGCCGTCATTGGCGCCCCTTATTTCCTGTGGTTGTTATATCGCGACCGCAACCAGTAATGCAGAAAAGGCAAAAGGCAAAAAAATGCAGGTGCAGAGTGTTAGGTGCAAGGTGCAAGGCAGAACCATAAACCCGAAACCTAAAACCCCAAATTAACCCACCCAACTACCCATCCACCCACCTACTCATCCACCCCGTCACCCCGCCGCCATGCTCACCAACACCGCCACCCAAATCGCCCTCACCACCCGCAAGCTCACCCTGGCCTACGACGGCAACGTGATTATTCAAGGTCTTGATCTCGCCATTCCCCAGGGGCAGATCACCACGCTGGTGGGGCCAAACGGCTGTGGCAAGTCGACTCTGCTGCGGGGCATGGCGCGATTACTCAAGCCCCAGGGCGGCACGGTGTATTTGGATGGGGATGCGATCGCCCACCTGCCCACCAAAGACCTGGCCAAACGCCTGGGTATTTTGCCCCAAAGCCCCGCTGCCCCAGAAGGGCTAACCGTGCGTGAGCTCGTCGCCCAGGGCCGCTACCCCCACCAAACCTGGCTGCAACAGTGGTCGAAGGAGGATGAACTGAAAGTAGAGGAGGCGATCGCCACCACCCACCTGCACGAGTTTGCCAACCGCTCCCTCGACACCCTCTCTGGCGGCCAGCGCCAGCGAGCCTGGATTGCCATGGCCTTGGCCCAAGACACCGAAACCCTACTGCTGGACGAACCGACTACCTACCTCGATCTAGCCCATCAAATTGAGGTGCTGGATCTGCTCTACCAGCTCAACCGCCAGGCAAAGCGCACCATCGTCATGGTGCTCCACGACCTAAATATGGCCTGTCGCTACAGCCATCATCTGGTTGCTCTGCGCGACGGACAGGTCATTGCCCAGGGGCAACCCACCGCCGTTGTAACCGAAACGATGGTGCAGCAGGTTTTTGCTCTAAAGAGCCGCATTATTACTGACCCCGTGTCTAATACGCCGCTGTGCCTGCCCATCAGCCAATCTATTGAGAATTAGTCTGATCATCGGTGCCAGAAGGAGGACCAGCGGCCTGTGACGACTACCTTTAAAAATGGCGAATTGCGCCAGCTCCTTCGAGAGCATGTTCAGAACACGCAGCCAGAGCTATTGGCAAATAAACGGGATCAAACCCTAACCTATCCTGACTGGCTAGGTACTGGCTACAAGCGCGATATTGATCTGCCCAGCGGCATCGCTCTAACCCTGCACCGCTACCGTTTGCACCAAAATCTAGTGCAGGCCTGTTCACCAGAGCAAAGCAGCTGTTTTGAGTTTGTTTTTAGCCTGACAACTCACAGTCAATACAACGAAGGGCCAGTATTTTGCGATCGCCAGGCCCATTTGCTCGGCCCAGAATGGCAAGACAGCCGCTGGCGAGAATTTGCGGATCAAGACTATTTATCGGTCGATATTCATCTCGATCCACCCCTGCTAACGGCGTTAGCTGAAAGTCACAGCGCTAGGCTACCAAAAACGCTGCAAAACATGATGGCGGGAGAGCAGGAATTTCCCTTTGTTGACCCCATCGCGATCACGCCAGAAATGCAGACCGCCCTCTGGCAAATCCTACAGTGTCCTTACCAAGGACTGACCCAAACCCTTTACCTAGAGGCTAAATCCCTCGAACTGATTGCTCTTTTTCTAAACGCAATGGATGATGGCACCGTTGCTAAGTCCATCCTTCATCAAGATGATCTAGAACGTATCCACCAAGCACGGCAAATCCTGCAAAGTAACCTGCAAACACCCCCTTCCCTAATCGATTTAGCCCGGCAGGTGGGCCTTAACGATCGCAAGCTCAAGGAAGGATTTCGTCAAGCATTTAACACTACCGTTTTTGGCTATCTCACCCAGCAGCGGATGGAAAAAGCTTGCCAACTACTTGGGCAGCAGCGCTCCGTTGCGGTCGTTGCGGCGATCGTCGGTTATACCAGTCCAACCGCTTTTAGCGGTGCCTTTCGGCGCAAGTTTGGGGTGACGCCAAAGGCGTATCAGTTGGCAAACTGTCGGGGAGCTTAGGGGTTAGTTTTAAGGTGTAGGGTATAGGGTCTAAGGCTGAAGAATTAGCTATAGGTCCGACGCTTTGCACGACTATTTTTTTGCTGCTTCAAAAAGTCCCGATCGAAGAGAAAAAAGTCCGGGTCGCAGAGAAAAGCCCTGCCTAAACCCCATAGTCTGAAGCTGGCTTAATTGAGAATACTTCTCGTTTGTAAGCGCCGACAAGCTAGTGGCTAATTGTGGTGTGGGGAATGATGACTTCGAAAACCTTGGGTTTTGGACTGTTTGTAATGGGCTTGCTGGCGGGTGTGACCGCCCCTGTAGCTAAAGCAGAACCGCTAGCGCTTCAGGAAGCTGAGCGAGTTTCAGAGGCAATGGCCCAGATTGACTCGGCGGCACTCACCGTGGAGGAGTGGATGGCCCAGGGACAAACCGCCGCCGCAGTGATTACCGACGTTGACATTAGCGATAGCTCAGAGGGCTTAAGAATTGAGCTGGTTAGCGATCGCCCCCTGGCGATCGGCACCTCCCGCACCGAGGGCAACGCGCTAATTGCTGACATTCCCAATGCGACGCTGGAGTTGGTCAACGAGGCTACTGCCGAGCAGTTTGCCCCTGCCGAGGGCATTGCCCTAGTCCAGCTAACGAGCCTACCCGACGGCACCGTGCGGCTGTCGATCACCGGCACTGATGGGCCGCCTACCGCCCAGATTGACACAGCCGCAGGCAACCTAGTCTTCAACATAGCGCCAGGAATTGCCCAGCTTGACGGTGCTGAAGACGCTATTCAAATTGGGGTCACGGGTCAGGGACAACAGGATTACCGAGTTCCTAACGCTGCCGTCGGGAGTAGAACCAATACCCCTCTGCGCGATTTACCGTTTTCGGTGCAGGTAGTACCCCAAGAACTTCTGGAAGATCGCCAGGTACAAAGCGTCAACGAAGCCCTGCGCACCGTAGTAGGCGTTAGTCCTGACAACTCGTCTCAGTCCGCCTTTGAGGGCTATACCATTCGCGGTTTTTCGGGTAGAAACATTTTGCGCAATGGATTGCGCGATGACACCAACATTACCTCCCGCATCGCGATTCCTAACATTGAGCGAATTGAGGTTCTAAGAGGCCCGGCGGGGGCCTTGTTTAGCCAAGGTTCACCCGGTGGCACCGTCAACATTGTGACCAAAAAGCCGTTGGCAACCCCACACTACATTGTGGAGGGAACAATTGACAATTTTGACACCTATGGCGGCTCCATAGACTTTACCGGGCCGCTCAATCAGTCTGAAACCTTGCTCTACCGTCTCACCGCAGGCGCGTCTAGTTCGTCAACCTTTATTGACTTTTTTGAGCGCCGAAATTATGTCATTGCGCCCACGATCAGTTGGCAAGCTGGACCTAACACCCAAATCAACTTTGAAGGCGAGTATACGATTTCTGAACAGCCCAACGATCGCGGGCTACCCGCATTGGGCACAGTTTTGCCTAACATCAATGGTCAGCTGCCCCGCAATCGGTTCATTGGAGAACCCAATGATGATTTAGATAAAAACGATCGCTACGTGCTGCGACTAGGGTATACCCTCGATCACCAAATCAACCCCGATTGGCAGCTGCAAAATTCGTTTCGAGCTAGCTTTCAGCAGCAGCCACAAAATTCCCTCTTCCCCACAGCGCTGCTCGATGATCAGCGCACTCTAGAACGGGGTCTTTTTACGGCCGGCGACCAATCTCAAGATAACTACTCCTTTGATACTAGCCTGACGGGTAGAGTACAAACAGGTAGCATTTCTCACCAGCTCTTATTCGGTTTTGATGTCAATCGCGATATCTACGCGAGCGGTGGTCAAGAATTTGTTCTTGATCCCATCGATATTTTTAATCCGGTCTATGGAGTAGCTCAACTGCAGTTCGTGGCTAGCTATCCTAGAGAACCTCTGATTACTAATTCGGTAGGGGTTTATGTTCAAGATCAAATCGACCTGCTGCCCCAGTTAAAACTGTTACTAGGAGGGCGGTTTGACCTGATCAGTCAGCAGACGCTCTTTGCCGATGGTTCAGAGGCTTTCCAAGATGATCAGGCCTTTAGTCCTCGTCTGGGGTTGGTGTATCAACCCAGTGATGAACATGCGCTTTATGCCAGTTACAGTCGCTCGTTCTTGCAGAGCGTGGGCACAGCCTTCGACAATAGTCTCTTTGAACCTGAGCGAGGCAACCAGTACGAAGTCGGGATTAAATCCGACTGGCTCGACAATCGATTCTCGACCACTTTGGCACTTTATCAAATCACGCGGACTAATGTGTTAACTGAAGACCCCATTAATCCGAACTTCTCGGTGCAAACTGGGGAGCAGAGAAGTCGCGGGGTTGAACTCACGGCTACGGGCGAGATTTTGCCTGGATGGAATATTGCGGCGGGCTACGCCTACACAGATGCTCAAGTCACCGCTGACAATACTTTAGCCGTAGGCAATCGCCTCAATAATGTGCCAGAACACGCCGCTAGCCTGTGGACAACCTACGAACTGCAATCGGGAGCGCTCCAGGGTTTAGGCTTTGGGCTGGGGCTATTTTATGTGGGCGATCGCCAAGGCGATTTAGATAACTCATTTCAAGTGCCGGGCTATACCCGAACCGATGCCTCTGTGTTTTACAACCGAGATGATTTTCGGATTGGGTTAAACATCGAGAACCTATTTGATATCACCTACTTCGAAGCCGCAGAAAGCCGCCTGCGCGTCTTCTACGGCGCGCCTTTTACCATCAGGGGCACGGTTTCCTGGTCGTTTTAAGGATGATAAATGAGTGGTTAAGAACGTAACGCTATGATCGATAAATCCTGGTGGCGACGCGTCCAACTGTTTTGGAGCGGAGTCTTGATGGTAGCCCTGATCCAGAGCTGTACTGGTTCAGAAAACCAGCCGTCTGCGAGTTCAGTGCCCGAGTCGTCTTGTCACATGGTTCGCCATGCTCTGGGAGAAACCTGTGTGCCAAATCAGCCGCAGCGGGTCGTTACCCTGAGTGTGCCTAGCCTGGGAGATGCGATCGCCCTGGGGGTCAAACCAATTGCCACCGTCGTCTATTTTGACGAGCCACCGCCTTACCTGGCAGAACAGCTAGACTCCATTCAAATATTGGGCAAAGAAGAACAGCCCAACCTTGAAAAAATAGTCGCCCTAAAACCTGATCTCATCATTGGCATTAAATATGCTACCGAAGCCATTTACAGCCAGCTAGCGCAAATTGCTCCTACAGTGGCCGACGACTGGGAAGGGTATCCCTCTTGGCGACAGCACGTTGACTTTGTCGCCAACGTATTGGGAAAAACAGATGCAGCTCAACAGGTGTGGAACCGTTATAACCAACGCATTCAGTCTTTGAAAACCGCCCTAGAAGATAGCCAGCAAAACCCGGAAGTCTCTTTTGTTCACACCTGCTGTGGCACAATCGACCTAGACTTAAAAAATTCCTTTAATGGCAGCATTCTAGCTGATGCAAACTTACGTCGACCACCGGCTCAAGCTGTACCGGTTGCTGGCGGCATCGTGAAATTGTCTGAAGAACGACTGATGGATATTGACGGCGATATTTTATTTGTCGCTACCGATGGTTCTGAAGCGGCTCAGACAATTACCGAACTCAAACAAAATCCGTTATGGCAGCAGTTGCGGGCTGTTCAGAACGATCGAGTCTACTCGGTTAACTATCCGACCTGGAGAGGCGGCAATCCATTGGCTGCAGATGCAGTAATAGACGACTTATTCAAGTATTTGGTAGAAGATAACCAGCCAGCTTGATGGATCTATGATCAACCCCACGCTACTGCATTGACGGGAGATAAAAGCTGTCCTAGCCATTGGCAAAACTTAATCAAAGACAGCGATTATGGCGAAATTGTTGAAACACCTTCATCCCCAACCCCTTCTCCCAAAAAAGGAGAAGGGGAGCCGGATTCAAAGTCTCGCTCGTTCTGAGAGAGGGATTTAGGGTAAAGCTACAAAAGTGGGATTCACTCTGTTGCTCGGCAACAATTTCCAGAGGACCCAAAACTAAACTTATCGCTTAAATCCCGCCCTTCTCGTGATTCAGACGAAGCACCCTAAGGCTAGAGAACAAGTTTGTGCGTACTTTTACGATCATCTGGTTGGGCCAGCTCGTCTCGACTATTGGTAGCTACATGACCGAGTTTGCCCTGACCCTTTGGGCCTGGGAGATGACGAAATCGGCCACGGCTTTAGCACTTGTGGGATTTTTTTCGCAGCTATCGCGCATCCCGATCACCCTGGTGGCGGGGCTGGTTGTCGATCGCTTCAACCGTAAGCACCTGATGATACTGGGTGATGCTGTCGCTGCTCTCTCTACAGTTGGCATTGGCCTACTTTACTTAACGAGCCACCTGCAAATTTGGCATTTGTATCTGGCCACTATGCTGAACGGTAGCTTTGGGCAAATTCAAAGCTTGGCCTATCAGACCTCGATTTCTAGCCTGGTGCCAACCTCTCAACTAACGCGGGCCAACAGCATGAATTCGGCAGTCCACTACGGGGCGACTATCTTTGGTCCGGCCCTAGCTGGGGTGCTCTATCCGCTGGTGGGTCTGCTGGGGATTGTCGGAATTGATACGGTGAGTTTTGGGGTGGCGATCGCCACGCTCCTTTTCCTTCAAATTCCGCAGCCTGCGCCCCCAGCCACCGTTGAAATTGAAACCCTGTTGACCAAGCTGACCTTTGGCTTTCGCGAAGTTTGGCAGCTACCCAGGCTGCGGGCCTTGCTGCTGATTAGCACCCTGTTTTGGTTTTTCCACGATCTGGGTGGTGCCATCTACGAGCCAATGATTTTGGCCCGCTCCAACGGCAGTGCCCAGGTGCTAGCCAGCACTGCAACGGCAGCCGGCATTGGCGGCGTGGCCGGAGCAATCATCCTCAGCGTTTGGGGTGGCCCAAAACAAAGAGTAGGCGGCATGCTGGCCGGATTCATCGGTGCGGGGCTGAGCAAGACAGTGTTTGGGCTGGGGCGATCGCCCCAAGTCTGGGTTCCGGCACAGTTCTGCTCGTCGCTCAATTTTCCTCTGCTGGGCAGTTCCGAAACCGCCATCTGGATGACTCAGATTGCCCCCGCGCAGCAGGGCCGAGTCTTTGCCGCCAATGCCCTAGTACTACAGGTCGTGAGTGCCGGCGCCGCTCTCATGGCTGGCCCCCTGGCCGATCGCATCTTAGAGCCAGCCATGGCCTCCAAAACGAGTCTCGCTAGAACATTTGGCGATCTGATGGGCACTGGCCCCGGCTCTGGTATGGCATTCCTGTACGTGGTTTGTGCCTTGGCGATGGTGGGAGTGGGTCTAGGGGGCTACTGGATGCCCAACCTCAGCAAGCTAGGAGACCGTCCATCACGACCCCATGGCAGCACTTAGGGCTAAGTCAGTCTTGGGTGAATGCCACAAAAGCCGTGCCCTGACTTTTCATCGTTGAATCGGCTGCCCTTTTTTGGGGGTGACCAAGCGGCTGTATTTTCAGTGGAAGGGGTTTGAGCTGATGGCGCTGCAGCTCAATGGCATTTTGAGCGATCGCCTGCCCAGACCCAGCGAAACCAGCCTTTCACAGGATCAGCACCAATGTCTCAACTAATAGCAGCACTGTGCCTGCGACGACCTTTATTGTTAGCGGCTCACCCACAAATAAGACAGAAAGCAAGAGGACTAAAATCAACCCTGATTTATCGACCGGCGCAACTAAAGACGCATTTCCAATTTGCAACGCTGTGAAGTAACACAGCCACAATAGCCCAGTTGCCACTTCCGACAATACTAAAAACCATAGTGTCCTTGGCGAGATAGTCAGTATTGATTGAAATTGACTGCTGGTTATGACTGAATACGCCCATTTTCTAAAAACAGAATTTGGCTGGCTCGATTGAGCACTGAAGGACGATGGGAGACGACGAGGCAGGTGGGGGGAAGGGGTGGATGGGTGGATGGGGTAAATATCTGCTCCCACAGGCGCTGTTCGGTCTCCACATCGAGGGCGCTGGAGAGGTCATCGAATACCATCAGGGCAGGTTGGCGCAGCAGCATGCGGGCAGCGGCGGCCCGCTGTTTTTGCCCCCCAGAAAGGCGAAAGCCGCGCGTACCGATCAGGGTGTCGAGACCCTCGGGCATGGCGGCAAGGTCGCGATCGAAGACGGCGGTGGCGATCGCTCGGTCAAGCTGTTCTTGTCCCACGGTATCGCTAAGCCCCAGCAGCAGATTTTCCCGCAGTGAAGCACTGAAGAGCTGGGGAATTTGGGGTGTGTAGGCAGCCCGAGGCGGCACCAAAAAAGTCGCCGGGTCAAGAATCGGCTGACCGTTCCAATACAGCACACCAGACTGTCTGGGCAGAAGACCCAATAGCACCCGCAACAGTGTAGTTTTACCCGCCCCCACCCGTCCGGTAATCACCGTCAAACTGCCCTGGGTGAGAGTAAAACTGATGTCGCTAATGCCGCCACCGCCCGGATAGCAGTAGGTCAACCCCTCGACGCGCAGCTCATTGAGGGGTTCGGATGCAATGGTCGTCACCATCGACGGTAGCGCAGGCCCTGAGCTAAGGATGGGTTTGAGGTAGAGGGGGTGAGGGTGGGTGAGGGGGTGAGGGGGTGGGAGGGTAGGCGGGTGGGTGGATGGGTAGATGAGTGGATGGGTAGGCGGGAGGGTGGATGGTTGAGATTCGGTTATTTCATGGGTGCTGGTGTCGTCGACTTGCCCACGCTCCCACGCTCCCACCCGCCTACTCTCCCACCCGCCTACTCTCTCACCCTCCCACGCTCCCACCAACTTCCCCATGCGCTCAAAGGAGACTTCGCTTTGCTTGATGGTGGCGATGAAGCCGCCGAGGAAGGCGAGAAAGTAGGTAACAAACGATAAGTAATAGACGAACAGGGCAAAGTCGCCGACGGTGAGGTCGCCTTGGGTGCCGAGGCTTTGAGAGGCGACTAGCAAAATTAGCCCGGTGCCGATGCTGACAATATTTTCAAAGCCGGAGTTGAGGATGGCGGTGAAGACTTGGTCGCGCACCATCAGATCGCGGCGGCGATCGCACCGTTCCTCTAATTCCTCCAGCATTTGGGCTTCAGCCCCGGCCACCTTCACCGCTTGCACGGCGGTGAACAATTCGCCAATTAGCCCGGTGACCTGCTGGGTGGCTTGGCGGCTGGCGCGGCGGTAGCGTTTGAGGCGGTGCTCGGCCTGGTGGGCGAGAAGGGCGATCGCGCACAGCGGCAAAAACACCAGCAGCGTCATCGTCGGGTTGACGCTGATCAGCAGCGCCACCGACCCTACAGCAAACACCCCCGCGCCAAAAATCTCGTTGGTGCCCACCACCACATCCTCGATCTGGGCTGCATCGTCGCGAAAGTAGCTGAGAATTTCGCCGGGGGAAGCGTTTTGGCCGTCGGCCCCGCCCGTGGCAAGTTCGGCTCCGGGCCGCTTGAGCAGTTCATGCAGCAGGTTGTGTCGCACCAGGCCACTGATCAAAAAGCGATGCTGGGTCTTGGTGATGCGCCCCACAAAAATGGCCACCACCCGCGCTACCCCTACCGCCAGCAGCAGCCCAATCCACACCCAGGGCGACGCGCCAAAGCGAGACTCTCCGGTGAGGGTGTCAAAAAATTCGCGAATGATCAGCCCCGGCACCGCTGGCAGACCCAGAATGAACAGCCATAGCAGCGTATCGACCCAGTAGAGCCGCTGGGCGTAGCGGATTAGCTGCCAGAGGAGGTGGGTGATAGGGGGCATAGGGGTAGATGGGTGGATGGGAAGTATTTGGGGGAGATGGTAGGGAGAGAGTAGAGGGATGGCTGGGGGATTGGTTAGGAGTTATAGGGATTTGGAGGTTTATCAGGTGGCTTTTGCCGCAGCTATGGAGATTTTTGAGGTGTCTAAACGGTTTCCGGTTGAGGAAAGATATTCTTTGACGGACAAGATTCGAAGATCGTCTCGATCAGTGTGTGCCAATTTGGGAGAAGCTTGGCGCAAGCGACGATATCAAGCTGCTTTTGTGGCAAAAATCAGCGACTGTCAGGCTGAAGCTACAGAAACTCAAATTTGGTTAGAGTTTGCAGTCAAATGCCAATATTTAGATGCTGAAGTTGGCAGAGACCTCTATAGCAACTACGACCAAGTCTTAGGTCAACTCGTCAACATGATCAAAAACGCTTCCAACTGGACAATCCAATAACCCATCCCCTCATCCACCCATCCACTCATCCACCCATCCACTCTCCCACCCCCCCACTCTCCTCAGGAACCCCTGCCGGATTTTTTTGGCTGCTGAACGGAGTTTCTATAGAGGGCTGTGCTGGTTGATAGGATGATTGCAGATTGGCTTGTAGGCTAAACCTTGATTGTTGATGTTGCCCAGTGCCATGGTTGCTTCGCCGCAGTATCTCACCCCCGAAGATTACCTTCAACTCGAAGCCGAAAGCCCCGTTAAGCACGAGTACTTCGACGGTCAAATCTATGCCATGTCGGGGGCTAGTGATGGGCATGTCACCATTGCGCTTAACCTAGCGGCGCTGCTCCGCAGTCATGTGCGTGGTACGGGTTGCCGGATCTATATGTCAGATATGAAGGCCCGCATTGAGGCTCGTAACCGCTTTTTTTACCCGGATGTGATGGTGACTTGTGACCCTCGCGATCGCGAGGTTGCGGGCTACAAACGCTTTCCTAAGTTGGTGGTGGAGGTGCTGTCTGAGTCTACGGAGGCTTTTGACCGGGGCGATAAGTTTGCGGATCATCAAACTCTGGAGAGCTTAGAAGAATACGTGTTAATCAACACGCGCCATCAGCGGGTGGAGTGCTTTCGCCGCAACGAGGCGGGGCTGTGGGTGTTGCAGTATTACACGCCCGAAACGGCGACGTTTTGCCTGGAGAGCATTGATTTCACCGATACCATTGCGGCCTTATACGAAGATGTGACGCTGGAGCCGTCTGAAGAAATCTTTGATGCCAAATCCTGAATGAATATCCCCGGTTTGTAGGGGCGTAGCATGCTACGCCCCTACGGGGTTCCTGATGATAGAGCAGGGTTTACTGAATCGGATTTTGTTATGAGGTTTGATGCTAGTTGCCTGCTCAGCCAAAGGCGACAGGTTATGCGGAATTTAGTTTCGTTAGCCCTGGTTGGGTTGGGCAAACGGCGTTTGCCCCTGCGGGAGACGTGGCATGGCTGATTTATACCGGTGTTTAGCAATGCCAAAGCCCCCAGAACGTTGAGAGCTCTGGGGGCTTTTTTGCGGTTTTGGTTTGGGTGGGTTAGGCGGCGCGGCGGCGGGGGCGCTTGCGAGCAGATTTTTTCTTATAGCCAACGGATTGGGCTTCGTGGCTGTCGAGGCCAAACAGGCCGCGCACCGATTCTTTCATAGCCATGACGCTGTTGTGAAAGTCCCACTCGGCTTGGCGGGCTTCGTCGGCAGCGGCTTTGGCTAGGGCCGCTAGTTCGGTTTCTTTTTGTTGTTTGGCCTGCATGGTGGTCAGGTTGGTTTGCAGTGCCTCGGGGGTGGCTTCGGGGCGGCGAGCTGTGTAGTCGTTTACGGCATTAAGCCCTTCGTAGGACTCAACATCTTGCAAAATGACGCGGGTTTGGAGACGGCGACTGGTATCGACAATGGCCATGGGTGGCACCCTTAATAAGGTTAATAGGTTGGTGTTTTTGGAACGTAGCAGCAACAGGGCAAGATTTTCAGGGGTTGAGTGGTGCAGGGTGGGGCGGTCGCCATTGCACCGGGTAGAGCGTTGTTTCGCATAAGCTCATACTGCCCTTGGGGTTGAAACTCGCGCTAGGGCAGACAGTTTTGCGGCAAACATCGGTCAAATGGCGGAGCGCTATCGCAATGCAGAAGGGCGCGCTTTAAGTTGACCCGCCGCATGGCTGTACTCTGGGCCTGCAATGCCGAACTGCTGTGCCACATTAGCGATCTGCTGTGCCGCATTGGCGATCGCAGGGCGCAGATCGCTAAACTGCTGTGCCAGTTTCGTCAAACTGCTGTGCCACATTGGCGATCTGCGCCTTCAAATCACTAAACTGCTGTGCCACATTGATGATCTGCTGTGCCACATTGGCGATCGCATGATGCAATACGCTAAACAGCAGTGTCAGTTTGGCGATCGCAGGACGCAGATTGTCAGTAGGGGCGATAAGGTACCAGGTTCCTGTGCTCGTAACCTGGTTTGGGCAGCAGCAATAGGAACCCGGTATGTGTGACGAAGAGACTTACTCAATCAGCACGGTTTTGGTGAGAATCGCCATCCACGGTTGAGGCTCGCTAGGGTGTCGCGGCTCGATGCTGGTAGGGGGCGCGGGGATGGGGTCGCTCCAGTCGTTGGGGTCGGCGTAGCCGTGGGCGTGGAGGATTTTGATGGTGCGATTCTCCTTTCTAGAGACGCTTCGCGAACGATGCCTGCAAGGCTGCCGTAGAGCGTGTGGTGCACCCGCTCTGGGCGAACTGGCGGGGTGCTGGGTGAAGACGGCGGAAGATTGGATGCGCCGCTGGCATCGGGGTCGAGATATTTAACCGCAAAAGTGCCAGATAATACGGAAAATATAGGGTCTTATCTGGCAAATCTGACACTTAATACATACTTATGCTGCTGAGGTATGGGTTATGAAAAGGTCGAACTCTATCTTCTGGGCGCTCGCAGGCGCAGCACTTCTATGGGGAAGCGTCGCACTCGTCAGCGCCAGTGATGGAGTGTCCATGTTGGATTACGTATTCTACTTCCTTGGCGGCCTTGCCTTCGGTGCAGTCACAGTTGCCATCGCTGTTGGCTTGCTAGGAAGGGGGCTAAGGAAACGTGAGCGGCTGATTAAAATACTCCCTTACCCTTTCGTAATCCAGTTAGTTTTTCTTGCCATCGTCTTTGCGGGCGTCAGTTTCGATCTCGCGTTCGCGGCCAGATTCACCGCAAGTCGCTCTGCGCTTGAGAGGGCTGCAACAGACACGCGCTCAGGGACGGGGCCACGCGCACCGACGTGGATTGGCCTCTTTAAGGTTAGCGAGATAGACAAGGCTGGCAACGCAGTACGCTTCATCATTGGTGAGTGCGGTCTGGCAGATGACTGCGGCGTCGTCCATAGCCCAGACGGTACGCCTCCGATTGTTGGAGAGGATTGGTACGCGCCGATGAAAAGCTCTTGGTGGAGCTGGAGGCGGAGCTGGTAGACCGAGGAAAAGATCAGTGATGGGTGCTGCAACTTAACATCGGCATGCAGCGGGCGCGCATCCGGCAGGCCTCCCATCATTAAGGGCTATAGCGCGCCGCTGATGCCCGGCACTAGCTTTTACTCTAGATGCGGAATTGCTTGATATCTATTGAATCTATTGGGTAAATAAGTAAAGGAGTCGCCGTTTTGAAAGAATGGAAACGATCTCTACGTATTAGCCTCAAGTACGCTAGGAGCCTGCTTCGTGGTTACCCTTTCTTTTATGCTCGGCAACAAACTCATGATCAGTCACATCTTTACCCTCATTTATGGTGTGATTCTGTCACAGCTATTCCTGACCGTGGCAGTCCAGAAATTCGGGAAAATCGTGTCTTAAACTTGCAACTGGCTGCAAGCAAAATTCACCAACTTCAACTTAATCCTGGGCAAATCTTCAGCTTCTGTAATTGCGTAGGCGATCCAAGCTTAAACAATGGGTTTAAGGCAGGACCCGTGTTTGTGCGCGGTCAAGTGCAGACGGGAGTTGGTGGCGGACTATGCTTAATTGCTACCAACCTGTTTCATACGTTTTTGGTTTCAGGCTGCCAGATTCTAGAGCGACATTGCCATAGCATTGATGCTTACGGGAGCGATCGCTTTTACCAGCTTGGTCAAGATGCTTCGATCGCTTATGGCTATAAAGACTTGATCGTTCGGAATCACAGTGCTGTGGCACTACAGTTGCGCTTACAAGTGCTACCGGAGACGGGTCAGGTAGTCTCTAGTTTATGGGGGCAGTCTCCTTGCCCCTGGAAGGTTAAGGTTGACTCTGTGGTTTTGCAAGAGTTGTTACCTTCTTCAACAACTAATATTTCTGGTTGGATCGTTGAAACTCGACGATCTGTGTGCGATCAAGTGGACGATTCAAGAGCAAGGGCTGACTCGGAAACCATGACTGAAGAACTTTCATGGCAACTTGATTATCGCGCCATTAGTGTTTATAAACCTTGTACTGACAGCAGTTTGGAGACTACTGTTTAGATCGATAAAATGGTATGAGCAATGCCTGCGAGAGTGATAGCCATTGTTCATGAAAGCTGTTAGTGACAAAAACCAGCTTTTCTAAACAGCGATCTCAATAAGCTATACAGCTATGCCACTTCTCTATACAGCTGTGCCACTTTGCTACACATCGGCCTGTGTAAGCTAAACAGCTGTGCCACTTCGCTATACATCGGCCTGTGTAAGCTAAACAGTTGTGCCAGTTTGCTTTACGGAGGTCTTAGTTTGTGAAACGGGCTGCTCAGTCGGCCAAGTTGCGAGCGGTGAGCTTGATATTGGTCGCCGCCCCCGACGACAGAGGGTGCTGCCATCGGGGACGGGCAAGGTGCGTTACTCAATCAGCACGGTTTTGGTGGCGATCGCCATCCAGACGGTTCCCTTGAAGAGGTTGCGCCGGTGGTGTCGCTGGTGGGCGGCACGGGGATGGGGTCGCTCCAGTCGTTGGGGTCGGTGTAGCCGAGGGCGTGAAGGATTTTGATGGTGCGATCTATGCCTGCGAGGCTGCCGTAGAGCATGTGCCGCACCCGCTCTGGACGAATTTGGGGGGTGCTGGGTGAAGACGGCGGAAGATGAGATGCGCCGCTGGCATCGGGTTCGAGATATTCAAACATGGGTTCTGTCTCCAGTTGTTGTTTAGGAAGACAGAACGCGAAAACCCTAGCCACCCGCAGTTGAAGTGCAAACTGAGGGGGCTAGGGTACGATGAACCTAGCCTCGCAATCTGTGCAAGAGATTTGCGGGGTTAGCTGTCTGTTGGTGTACCAGCACCTTCAGGCAGCGCTAAAGTCTTCGAGTTCTGCGTAAGCACTGCTCTGCTGAACGGCTTAATGTAAGAGAATAGTGGTACAAAAGCTCCCCGTCAACCGTAAGACAGCCTTGGTTAAGAAATCCAGCATTCATGAACAAAAAAGAATCTGAAGCCTGGAGATACTTCAGCGCTCGGGCGTTCATACAAAAAATATTTCTATATTAAGATCCTATGTTCTGCGTTTAGACTAGAATCTTTCCGCCTAAAATCCATATAAAAATATTTAGGCTGATAGACTTCCACCTAAGCTCCCACAGGAGAGTATTAGGCAGAATTTTTTCCTCTAATTATGAGTTAGATCACTTGAGTTGTCTGTGAGGACAGCCGCTTGAGAGCTATCTGTAGAATGATCTCAAGAACAGAATAGACAACATGTGAGTACTTTCATCAGAATCATCTAACAGCAATGTTGGGGGAGTTGAAAATATTAATTTTGGATTAAGTTTATATTTTGTACTCCTTGTAAAAGCTTTTATAACTACGCACCAGTTCTCTAAATTCTAAAGAGGAAGTTTCAATGACACGATTATTAAGACAGCCAGGTTTCATTCGACGTAGATTACTCGTTGCTTTCGTAGTTACCTTACCTGCTTCTGGCTTCTTTATTTGGCTGAGTCTCGTCTTCTTCGCTGCTCCATCTCTGCTTAATTCAGATAGTATTATCCCAGCTTACGCTGGATTTCACATTAATTATCCATATCCAAGTCTTATGGGAGCCGTGCACAATCTCCGCTGCCGCACTAACGGAGTAGTTATTCCGGATGGCTTTTCCTACTCCTGCCGCTTTAGTATGAAACCATCGAATGTTGAGCAGTTTATTCAGTGGAGGGAACTAAGCTCTACCAAAAGTAACCACTGTATAGAACGGTTAGCTAAACCTGGAACAGAGTTAGCTAAAACGAGTTGGTTTCCTCCAGAGGATTGGTGGAAACCCTTAGAATTAGTCGAAGGACAATGCTACTCAAATCCCGATCGTCACTTCACACTGTTTTATTCCCCAACAAGCCAAATTGCTTATCTAAGTCATTCTGATTACTAAGTAGCTATTTGCAATTTATGCTTTTTAAGCAAGCGATCGCGGTTTAACAATGCTTGTGCACACCGGACACAAAGAAGTTATTTGTTGCAATAGCTTACGCAAATATAGCTGCAGTACTAGCTGACCAGCAGCGGTTCCAAGAAGCTGTGTAGTGAGACTCGTCGCAAGCATATCCCTAGCCTTATTGAGTAGTTGGATGCTGACGGTTGGTAACCTAGAGTGGCACCGGCTGTGTAACAAGTCGATTAAGCGGAAAAAGGAGAAATTTTGGTGATCTGAGATTATCTGCAACCGCTTATATTGGTCATCAGGCCACTTGAGTTGCTTGCGGGAACAGCCGTTTGAAAGCTATCTGTGAAATAACTGCACAAACAGGATAGATAGCCGTGATTATTTCTTCGGACTTGCTTGATGTCAGCGTCGAGGGACTTAATAATATTAACTTTAGATTGGTTTTGTATTTGGTATTCTCCACAAAATTCCTATGACTACACACCAGTTCTCTAGATTCTAAAAAGGAAGTTTCAATGATACGATTATCAGGACAATCAGGTTTCATTCGACCTCGATTACTCATTGCTTTTTTGATTGCCTTCCCTGCTTCTTGCTTATTTATTTGGATATGTCTCTACCTGTTCAGTGTTGCACATTTACTAAATTCAGGCCGTACTATTCCGACCTATTTTGGGTTTCACATTCAATATCCATATCCGTATTTTATTGGAGCTATACATGACCTCCGCTGCCGTACTAATGGAGCAGTTATTGGTCATTCCTACTCCTGCCGCTTTAATATAAAGCCATCAAATATTGAGCAGTTTGTTCAGCGGAGGGAGCTACGCTCTATCGCAAGTAGCCTCTGTATAGAACGGTTAGCTAAACCTGGACCAGAGTTAGCTAAAACGAGTTGGTTTCCTCCAAAGGATTGGTGGAAACCCTTAGACTTAGTCGAAGGACAATGCTACGCAAGAGATCACTTCATACTGTTCTATTCTTCAACAAGTCAAGTTGCTTATATAAATGATTCTGATCATTAAGAGCGATCGCAGATCTCCTATAGGTTGGGTTGACGGTGGATGTTGGGTTTCGCTAGCTCAACCCAACCTACTAACTAGACTTTAAAGAGGAAGTTTCAATGACACGATTACTAAGACAGCCAGGTTTCATTCGACGTGGATTACTCATTGCTTCCCTGGTTACCTTACCTGCTTCTGGCTTTTTTATTTGGCTGTGTCTCGTCTACCTCGCTGTTCCACATTTGCTAAATTCAGGTCATATTATTTCCATTTATTTTGGGTTTCACATTCAATATCCATATCCGCATCTTATCGGAGCTGTACATAATCTCCGCTGCCGCACTAATGGAGTAGTTATTGCAGATGGCTTTTCCTACTCCTGCCGCTTTAATATGAAACCATCAAATGTTGATCTGTTTGTTCAGCAGATGGAACTAGCCTCTACTACGAACGACGATTGTATCCAGCGATTAGCTGAACGCAGAAACCAGTTATCTGAACATAGTTGGTTTCCTCCAACGGATTGGTGGAAACCGTTAGACTTAGTTGAAGGAAAATGCTACGCAAAAGGTTCTAGTGACTACACCATATTGTTTTATTCTCCAACAAGTCGAATTGCTTATATAAATGATTCTGATTATTAAGAGCGATCGCAGATCTCTTATAGGCTGGTTGACAAAGCAAACCCAACAATCCCAGAAAGATTTCACTCTCGCCCACTGTGGTATTACATAGTGCTAAATCAACGTTGGGCGTTGGATTACTCTGCAAGAAGGTAAAGCCTACGCTAACTCAACTCAGCCTGTTAACTGCTACGTGGGCGATCGCTCCGAAGACTAGCCAGCAGCCAAACATACTAGAGTACAGTTTCAGTGGGCAAAAAAATGGATTAGGCAGCGCCAATCCATTACGTAGCGTTTATCGCCATTAGTCTTAAAGACCACAACGAAATTATTCAGAGTCTTGGTCATCGACTTGCCCCATACCTGCGCCCTCTTCGTCGCGGCGATCGCCGAGCATTTGAGGGACGACAGCAGGATTTGAAAGGATTTCTTGAGGGTCTTTGTCGTAGCCACCCTTATTGACTAGATCACGAGGATCAAAGGTTTCCGCATCAGCGGATTGGGTGTTGTCGGGATTGTTATGTTGATTCTCAGTCATAAAACCACTTCTTTTACGTCGGCTCCTAAGAGCACTTGTTTGTTAGCGTAAGCAGCAATAGCGATCGCTTCATCCCTCATCCGCCATACATTAAGTGCGATCGCAAATCTCTTGCAGGTTGGGTTGACAAAAGAAACCCAACAATTCCAGATAGTACATAGTGCTAGATTAACGGCGGGTGTTGGGTTACTCTGCCAAAAGGCAAAGCCGACGCTAGCTCAACCCAACCTACTGACTCCTTCTTACCGCCAGCATGCGCATAGCAATCCTCACATTTCAGGGGTTCAACGAACTGGATTCTCTCGTTGCACTCGGCATACTCAACAGAATCAAGCAGACAGACTGGCAAGTGACCCTGTGTTGCCCCGAGCCAACTGTCACGTCAATGAATGGAGTCACAATCCAGGCCCAATCGAGTCTCGACGAAGTTGAGTCTGCCGATGCCGTCATCATTGGCAGCGGCGTCAAAACCCGAGAGATAGTAGCTGACAAAGAACTTATGTCGCGGCTGCGCCTAAATCCCCAACGCCAATTGATCGGAGCGCAATGCTCCGGAACGCTTATCTTGGCGAAGCTCGGCATGCTCGGTTCCGTACCCGCCTGCACAGACCTCACAACAAAACCCTGGGTTCAAGATGCTGGGGTCGAGGTTCTCAACCAGCCATTCTTCGCAACAGGTAACGTCGCCACAGCCGGCGGTTGCTTCGCCTCGCAATACTTGGCAGCCTGGATCATCGCCAAAAGCGAAGGCGAAGAAGCTGCAAAGGCAGCATTGCACTACGTCGCACCTGTAGGCGAAAAGGAAGAATACGTCTCGCGGGCCATGAAAAACATTGCTCCGTACCTTGAGCGCTGACGCCTAACCCCTCGCTCAACCGGACAACAACTGCGTGCGATCGCCTGGGCCACGCTTTACTGAGTACGATCGCAGATCTCCCGTAGGTTAGATTTTCTTCGTCAACCCAACCATTTCAAAAGGATTTTGTACCCAACCCACTGTGGTATTGCACAAGATTTACCTATTGGGAATAGACCTAGGATACGTAGTGGAGTGTTGAGGTAACGGTAGGTGTTGAGTTCAGCTAGCTCAACCCAACCTACTAACTAGGCGATAATAAGCACTATATCAAGTCATAATCGGGACAGGATTGAGTTTGGAGTAAAAGCCGTAATGAACTTTTCTGAAATAGCAAAAAGGTTGACTAGATACAAAGCCTGGGCAAATGAAATTACATTTTCAGCCGTAAAATCCTTGCCAGAAGGTGAGGCAACCAAAGAACGCAAAACCCGTTTCAGAAACATGGTTCATACGCTCAATCATACCTATGTCATCGATTGCATCTTTAAAGCTCATCTGGAAAAAGAAATTCACCCATATACTGCAAGAAATACTGAGACTCATCCACCATTAGAAGATCTGTGGCAAGCAGTCAAGACCGTTGACCAGTGGTATGTTGACTATGCTCATTCGATTTCTGAGCAGGAGTGGCTAGACATCGTAAACTTCCAATTCGTTGACGGCGGTGAAGGTGCGATGTCCCGTAGTGAAATCATTCTGCATGTAGTGAATCATGGCACTTATCATCGGGGCTTCGTCAGTGACATGATGTATCAGGTTCCGGCTGTACCCCCAGCGAATGATCTAACTGTTTATTTAAGAGACGTGATATACAGTTCGCAGTTGAACAATTCTGTTGCACACCGACCCAATAAAGTCAGCTAGTGAATTTGAGAGATTACTAGTGGCGGGTGAATAGGGTCGTTGGGTTGACCAAGGAAATCAAACAATCCAACCTACCAACTGCCCGCCACTCTTAAGGTGCAGGCGGAATTCGCGCCATTCTGCGAGGTTGAAGCTCATCAGGCAACTTGAAGCAGGGCACCATGCCGTCTTTGCTGTCGAGATATAGCTCAGCAGCCGTGAGCAGATCGGCAGCGCAGGTAGCAGGGTCTAGGTCAGCGAAAAGATAGGTGGGTTTGCCCGTGCCCACGTAGGCGATCGCGCAAGCCTTTTCACAAACGCACAAACACCCCGTCGTCGCAATCGCCAACTCACCCTTGCGAGACCACTGCGAATGTAGCGCCTCCAAGTGCTTCAGCAGGTGCTCCCCGCCCGTTTCCCCATCGCGCTTCTCTTCATCTGCTGAAAAGCCGCAGCTTTTGCACACAATTAACTGGTCAGGCATGCCTACGATGGCTCCACAAGATATTTAAACAGGTCATCCAAAATGGCATTGGCGGCGATCGGGCCGCTGCCAATCCAATAGCTAGGTACGGTGTAGACCCGCCCAGCCTGCACCGCTTTAAGCTTTTGCCAGAGCGGGTCTTGTTGCAGCGTTTCTAGTTTTTGCTGCGCCGTTGCCATCGCCTCTGGGGTGTTCTCACCAGTCCAGAGAAAAATGACATCGCCATCGGCCTGCCCCAGCAGCTCCCGGCTAATGCTGGTTTGAATTGGGTTGTCGAACAGGGCCTTGGCCTCATCGGCTCCAATATCTTGAGCGGTCGGTCGGGCCAGCCCCGCATCTTGCAACACAGTGCCCACAAACGAATCGCGCAGGTAAAGATTGATCGTGTCGGGATAGATGCGGACGACCGACACCTGAAGGTTGTCTAGGCGAGCCCCCATCTGTGCCTTAAAATCGGCCATGCGGGCATCGTAATCGGCCATTGTCTGCTGCGCTGCATCGGCTTGGCCCAGGGCCGCCGATGTCCTTTGGAACGAGTCTTTCCACTGGCCACTATGTTCAAAGTGAAAGAGCAGAGTGGGCGCAATCTGCGTAGCTTGAGCGTAGGCCCCCTGGTTATCGTCGAGCCCCACAATCAAATCAGGCTTGAGGGCAAGCACCTCCTCTAGATTGGGTACTCCCGTCTGCCCCACGTTTTTAACCTGGGCCACTTGCTCAGACATGTGTTCCATCAGGCCACCTACGGCTGTGGCAATGGGGGAGAGGCCCGCTGCGATCGCATACTCAAACGTCACCCCATCGAGCGTTACCAACCGCTCATAGGTTTCCGGCACACAGGTCGTTCCAGCAGCATGTTCAACCTCAGTGCAATCCACCGCAGTCGGTTGGTTAACGGTTGATTCTCCCCCCTGACAAGCAACCACTAACCCCAAGGTCACCAGCGCCAGGACAAGGTTGATTGCCCACTGTTTTAGAACTTGTAAGCTCAATGTCTAACCTCACTCTTTCATCTTGCGATCGCTTATTCACTCAGGCCCGTCCCAATTTTGTCGGCCCACCTTGCGGGAAGGAAGCTGCACCTAAATCCCTCTCCCTGAGGAAGAGGGACGTTGAAAATCCGGTTCCCCTTCTCCCTAAGGGAGAAGGGGTTGGGGGATGAGGGCCACAAACTTACAGAAGTAGGATGCACCCTACCAACTTTCCTAAAATTCCACCCCCACCCTAGCTGAAACCGTCAGCGGGGCTCCGGGAGTTACCCCCAAAAACTGATCCGACGAGGTGAAATAACGGCTGTTGAATAGGTTTTCAACATTGAGCTGGGCTCGCCAGTTGTCGCGGCGATAAAACAGCGCTGCATCGGTGCGGAAATAGCTGGGCAGCGTAAAACTGTTGTCAGAATTGCCCGCTCGCTGGCTGACGTAATACAGTCCTAGACCAAAGCCTAGCCCCTCCAAACTACCCTCTTGCAGTTCGTAAGTGCTCCACAGGCTGAACTGGTTATCGGGGACATTGGCCAAACTATTGCCCACTGTAAGGGTGTTGTCTTTGCTGACAAAAGCATCTAGCAGAGTGTAGTTGGCAGTGAGGTTCCACCCCGGCAAAATTTCGCCGCCCAAGCCTAGCTCAAAGCCTCGGCTGGCCACTTCTCCAGTTTGAATAGTAAACGCTGGGTCGTCGGGATCGGTGGTTTGCACATTTTGGCGGCGAATATCGAACAGGGCCGCCGTAAAGCTGAGGCTGTCGGTAATATCGCCCTTAACCCCCACCTCAAACTGTCGGCCCCGTTCGGGGGCGAAGGTGGATTCGTCGGCGTTGCGGCTGGCCCCAAAGGAAGGCTGAAATGAAGTGGTGTAAGACGCGTAGAGCGACACCGGCTCGATCGGTTGATAAACAATGCCAACCCGAGGCGAAAGAGCGCTGTCTGTCTGTCTAAATTCTTCGCGGGGCTGACCGATATCGCGGGTCGTGCGAAACTGATCGGCGGTGTCGTAGCGTACCCCAGCCAGCAGCTTGAGATTCGGCAAAATATCGATCTGATCTTGCAGATAAATGCCTACAGTTCTAATCGTGTCGTCCCTAAAGAATTCGGGTTCGATCGCGTAGGGAGTGCCCGTGTAGACCGGGTTAAAAATATTAATGGAGTTGTAGGAATTGCTGAACTGAAACTCGGGTTGCTCCAGCGTGTTGCGATATTCAACGCCAAACAATACCTGGTGAGGAATGGAACCGGTGTTAAAACGCCCAACGGCCTCTGCATTGGTGTAAAAGCGCTGGTAGGTGCCACCCGCAAAGTAGGCCAAGCGCCCCAGCTCGCCGGTCGTTTCGTCTAGCGAATCGAATAGGGGGGCGTAGCGGCGCGGCGCATATCGTTGGTACTGGAGGGTATGGCGCAGGTCAAGATTCTCGTTAACCTCGTGGTTGAGGCGATAGCCCAGGTTGAACTGCTCTTGAGAAAATTCGCCAAAATCTTCGCCAAAAAAGCGATCGCGCGGCAGATCGATAATGCCATTGGCACCGACCACTAAACCTTCGTCGATGGTTTCGCGATCGCTCGTGTACTGCCCATACACATCCAGCGAGGTGCTGGGGCTAATATCCCAGGTGATAATCGGCGAAATTAGCAGCCGGTTACCATCCACCAGGTTGCGGAAGCTGTTGAGACTTTCGTAGGACACATTGAGTCGATAGCGAAGAGCGCTGTCGTCTGTGATGGGGCCTGATAGGTCAACCGCCCCGTCGTAGCTGCCAAAGCTATCGACACCCACAGAGATGTCATAAAACGGCTCACTCAGCGGGCGCTTGGGTACCAGGTTAATAATGCCACCCGGCTCACCCTGGCCAAACAGCACCGAGGCAGGCCCGCGCAGCACCTCGACCCGCTCGATGTCGTTGGTGCTCAGCCCCCCTAACGAAACCGCCTCGACCCCATTGCGAAAAACGCCGCCCCGGTTCTCAAAGCCGCGAATCAAAAAGCCAGGGCCAAACACGCTCAGCCCCCGACCGCCGTTGTCGGCCACCGAACCCGCTGTCTCCAAGGCGTTGCCCAACTCCCGCGCATCTCGGTCTTCAATCACCGCCTGGGGGATCACCTGAATCGACTGGGGAATGTCGCGCAGAGGCGTATCGGTGCGCGTAGCCGTGCTGGAATCACTCGGAGCATAGCCTTCATCGCCCTCGCCTGTCACTCCGATGCGGATGACCTCATCATCGGTGGAGGCCAGCCCCACCCCTGGCGCAATGCCCAGCACCAGCCCCGCTGCCCCAGCATTCACATTTACCGCTGGCGGCCCGTCGCTACCGGTGATCGAAACCCGCACCCGGTTATCCTCCAAGCTGGTCACGCTCACCAGGGCAATGCCCTCGGCAGGGCCAAACTGTTCAAAGCTCTCCCCCTCGGGCAGGGCCAGCACCGCATTGTGAATCTCGGCCACCAGCGCGTTGCCCACCACCGAAGTGGTGGGCTCCCCCAACGGCCCGTCGGCATCCAGCACCAGGCGAATTCCCTGACCGTCGGGTTCTACCCGCACGCCAGTAATTTGCGTTGCCCCCTGGGCTAGATTGAGATCTGCCGCCTGCCCGCTGGGTGCCGCCTCCACTAACGGCAGCGCCGTTTCAGCCTGAGCCGCCATTGGCACTAGCGCTAGCCATCCCGCCAACAATACCAACCGCTGCAATCGAACTCCCATCACACCACCTGTAAATTGTTGAGGACAATGCCTTAGCTGCCTATAGCTTTGAGGCAATCAGGAATACTTCTCAACAAGATACAGGTCAGTGGCAGTCGCTAAAGCGAAAGATGATCCCTAGACGGAGTTTTTGCGATCAGATTTGGGAGTTTTTGGGAGCAAGTGGGGGAGTGGATGAGTGGGCGGGTGGATGGGTGAGTGAATGGGTGAGTAGGTAGGTGGGTAGGCGAAGTGTGAGACGAGTAAAGGGTAGAAAAACAATCTCCCCACATTTATAAGCATGTAGGTGTGCAGTGCAGAGCATAAAGCGGAACCATCTACCCATCCACCCGCCTACCCACCCACCCCTCACGCCCTCCTCCCCCTCACATACACCCCCGGATTCACCCCATACTTGCGGCGAAAGGCGGCGGCAAAATGGCCCCGGCTGGCAAAGCCTACGGCTTCGGCGGCGGCGGTGACGCTGAGGTCGCCCGATTCGAGTAACTGACGCGATCGCTCCATGCGGTGCTCGTGCAGATAGCCAAACACCGTGGTGCCAAACACCTGGCGAAAGCCCACCTTGAGCTTGTGGTCGTTGATGCCCACCGCCCGTGCCAGCTCAATCAGCGTGGGGGGATGGGCAATCTGGCGGCACAGCAGCTTACTGGCGTAGTGAATGCGTTCTACATCGTCGGCTTTGAGGGCTGGTGGGCTGAAGCTGTCAGCCATTGTTTTCAGGTCCTCAATCAGCAGCGCCATCAGCTCCCACACTTTGCTTTCCAGGTAGAGCCGCTGGGTTAGCCCTTGAAATGGACAGTGCAAAATTGCCTGCACCGCCATCTGCATCGCCGCGGTTGGGGTACCAGAGCGCTCTAGGTAGCGCTGATCCGCAGGGCGCAACAGGTCTGGGAGATCGTCGCAAGCCTCCCCGATCCACTGGTGGAAGGCGTAGGGATCGATATGGACGTTGATCCCGACAACCCGTCGATTACCGGGGATTCGCCAGGCCTCCGCCGGGGCTAACCCACTGCCAAAAAAGGTGTAACGCTGGCTGCTTTTGCCGCCGCTCTGAACTTGCTCAAAGATAAATTCCAGCGGATGTTCGCGATCGCAGTGTCTGATCTCCAGATCATCGTGCAGGCAGAGATCTTCAATACAAAGTTCGACGCCCTCACGCAGGGACATATAGCGCTGTTGCCCCCGCCCAAGGGCAGCAGGATAAGCCGTCACTTCACCCTCGGTTGCAGCCTCGTCGAGCCAGTTTGCGTAGTCAGACGGCGAAAGAGTAATGGTCATAGCGACGAGCGCAGCAGTGCTATAGCGATGAAACGGGAGTGATGAAACGGAGTTGCCCCAACGCCAGCCGACAATTCCTTGAAGGCAGCCTTTTGGAGCAACCCCTAGCAACCTACATCCAAAACATTAGATGTGAGAGAGGATGAAAAGATCCTATCCTAATTGGAACTAATTCTCAATAGTTTGAACTTTGGGTTTCGCCCTGGGCCTGAGCCCCCACCTCGAACAGACTAACGACTTTACCGAGTAGGGGGTGATCTCAGACAAGGACTGACTGGCACAGGAGCCCTTGAGCTGAGCGGTACGGCTTGGGTCAGCCACCACCTCAGCTCGATAGATTTGCTGCTCACCCCCCGGGGTTTTGTAGGATAGCTCTACTCGATTAAAGTCTTCTGCCTCGTCCTGCTCTATCACCTGGGCGATCGCAGCGCAGTTGAGCCAATCCCAGCCGTGGGTGAGCAGCAGCTGTTTTTCGAGCACCTGGGCGGCCCAGGGCAACAGGCCCCAGCCGCGATAGATCGTGTCTAGAGTGCGAATGTCGCCCTCGTGGGTGAGCACTGACCGCAGAGACTCAGCATCCAAATAGCCGTAGTAGCGGGCAGAGGGAAAGTCGATGGCGGTGGGGGCCATACGGTGGCCGCCGATGTGGCTGGTCTGCCAGATGCGGGTATTTTGCAGGCCCAGTTCGGCGACGAGTTTGCGGGCCTGATGGTAAATGGGTGCGCCAAAGCGAGAGCAGCAGCGATCGCGGCTGCCGTGGGTGCAGACCAAAATATCGCGGCTGGGCTCATCTACCGGGGTCGCACTGACGGGTTCTCCCATCACTATCTGCTGCACCAAAGGAGCTACGTCGTGGATATCCCTCAGATGAAATTCCTGCTTTTCGTAGCCCGTGGCCAAGCCGGAGGGCTTGCGAAACACTAGTACGCGAGTGCGGTTTTCTAGCTGCAGTTGGTCGTTGTGAATCAGCAGAAAGCGGGTCTGGTAACGATCGTAGTCGTCGTAAAAGGCTTTGCCGAGCAATCGCAGATTCTCGGGGATGCCTTTGGAGTCGAGGTCGTTGGATTCCCAAGGGGGCGAGCAGGCGATCGCCACATAGAGGCTGTGCTCAGAGGCGCTACCTGCAATATCAATGCCAGACTGACGAGCCTGCTCAGCGCAAAAAGATTGTTCCATGCTAATTAAGAGGGGTCAAAAAACTAAGATAACTATCCAAAACAGCCGCTGCTGCCACAGGGCCTCGAATCGTGGATAAACGCGCATCTAAAAAAAAGACTCGCCCTGCTTGAGACACCGGCATCTGACTTAACAGAGGAACGCTGTTCCACTCTTGCTGTAGTTTTTTCCATCCCTGAGTGTCGCTCTTTGCGGCATCATCCCAAGCAATAACAATAGCAATATCAGTGTCTAGTTGAGGCAAAACTTCAAACGAAATCGTAGGGTTGTCAGAGAGAACTGATTCTATGTCTACAAGCTGAAAATTCAGTTCCTCAATCAATCTTGAAAATACGGTATCGTTGTAAGAATAAATTGCCTGAGATAAACTTCCAGAACTAATCATTAATACCCGAGAATACTTGCTTGCAACTGAGGCTAATTGAGTGCGGGCGGCTGAAACTTTGGCATCATAGTCAGCCTTTATCTGCTGTAGTTGCTCAGGTTTATCTAGGGTTTTGCTGACAATCTCAATACTGTGCTGCCAACCGTTCTTGGTATCATCAACCAACACCGTCGGCGCAATTTTAGATAATAGATCATACTTGCCTTGGGTACCCTGCCAGCCCTCACCTAAAATCAAATCTGGCTGCATTTGAGCGATCGCCTCTAGAGAGGGGCTGTGGCGATCGCCCAGGTTAACCAGCTGGTTATTTAATCGACTTCCCAAATAAGGAATTTGTTGCTCAGGGTTGTCAAATTTAGGTCGCCGCAATAAGTCTTTGGTCACATCAGCCGCAGCATATCCGGCTGGCTCTACTCCTAGAGCCAGCATCATATCCAAAATGTAGGGGCTGAGGGCAACGATGGTAAGAGGCTGTCCGCAAATCTCTGTCTGCCCAGCGTCATGGGCAATCATTCGACAATCTGAGGAGATGCTCGAAGAACTTTGAGACGAATTACTTGACGGCAGACGATAACTACAGCTCCAACTCAATAGCAGAGTTAGACAAAGTAGAAAAAAAGGCTTGATAATTCGATAGCTATAGATCATCAATTTAATCGACTTACCAGGTAAATCTGTAGGAAAGACTCAGGGTTTTCCTGAACCTGCAAAATCAAGGGGGTCGCAGCAGGAAGCAATAGCCTGAGCATAAACTAAAAAACAGAGCGCATTGAGAATATTACTAATTCCTAGAACTAAATTTTCGTGCCCTAGCTGGGAGAGGGAGGTGGGCTACATACACCTCCCTACTTTCAGGAACAGTTTCCCCTAGGGTTGACAGTCATGGGTGCATCCCACTTTTGTAACCCTCGCCCTAAATCCCTCTTCCAAAGCAGGAGAGGGACTTGAATCCGGCGCCCCTTCTCCCGAAAAGGGAGAAGGGGCTGGAGGATATAGCTTGCTTCCCGCAGGGTGGGTCAACTTGCAAAACTAGGATGCACCGGAAATCATTCCCGCCTCAGCCCTATTACCTCTCTAAAACGTTGTTCGATAACTGAGACTCATCGTTCGGCCCTGACCCGCTCGATTGTCGCTGTCAAAGAAGGGGGCAAAGTACTGAGAATATACCGGGTAATACTGGGTGTTGAGCAGATTTTGAATGCCCAACGTTAGCTCGCCATTTCTAAGGCGAACACCACTCAAGAGATCAAGGGTGATGTAGCTATTGATAGGAGCACTATCGGCACCGACGTTAAAGCCGCGATCGCGGTCACCAGAGAACAGCAGTTGCAACCGGTTTCGCCAGCCCGGCAGGGTTTCGTTTTCTACGTAGGCGGTGAGCTTAAACGGCGGAATGATCAAACTATCAAGCGCTGTGAAATCCCCGTCTTCGTCAGCATCATCTGCACCCTCTAGCCATGCGGCGGTTCCTCCGAAGCTCCAGCGATCGCTGGGTTGCCAGTCAAGGGCACCTTCTATCCCATAGACTCGTTGGGGCGATCGCACCGTTTGCAGAGGACCACTATTCGATACGGCAAATCTTGTCCCCAGACTGGAATAGTTATAAAACGCGGCTACAGACGCCTGTACGGTGTTCCAGTTCCCCCGCAGGCCGATCTCGTAGTTATCGACCTTTTGGGGCTGCGTCAAATCAATGTCAGACTCAACGGCAAAGCCGGGCGGGGCAAAGCCCAGCACTCGGCCAATATCCGGCAATGAAAAGCCTTGGGAAAAGCTAGCAAATGCCGTCAAGCTATCCACAACTTCGTAGGCTAAGCCCAGATTGAAAACTACGTCGTCCGCAGTCAGCGTGCCGCCCTCAACGCTATTGCCGTCATAGGTGGTGTAGTCGTCAGTATCAATATTGAGGTTGACATACCGTGCCCCGCCGCTCAGGGTGAGGCGATCGACAACATCCCACTGCAGCTGAGCAAAAATGCCCAGATCGTTCAAGCGGTAGGGAGGGACAAAATCAACCTCACCAATTTTGCGAAAAACCAGTCCGCCGCTGGCGTCAAACTCATCGGGGTCAAACAGGTTAAACCGCTGCGAACTGTCTTCTCGCACATAATCGACCCCCCAAAGCAAGCTCAGGGTGTCTTCAGGATTAAACGACGTATTGACCTGAAGCCGCCCCCCCACTGCTGAGTGCTCCCAGGGGATTGGGAGATAATGCCAAAAAACTCCCGCAGATCGGTGGGCAGTCCGCCCACAAACTCATAGTTGCGGAAAAACACCTGCCCCGAAACCTCACTGTTGAGCAAGTCATCATGGAAGTACTGGAGGGTGAGGTTCGTGGTTTCTAGAGAGGCCTCATTGGGGGCATCAATAATTTGAGTGCCTGCCGGTAGTTCAATAGCTCGGGCTTTCTGCACCCCCGCAATATTGTCTACCTCAGGGTCACTGATATAGGAGACGTTCTGAATTTGGCTGAAGTGGTTAAAGGTGAAATTCAACCGCTGCGTGGGGCTGAGTTCTCCCCCTAGCCGAATCAACAGGTTCACCTCGTCTGTCTCGGCGTCGGTTAGGTCGCTGGGGATGCGATCGCCCTCCGCGTCGTAATACACTCCACGCGAGGTGTAAGACAGACTGCCCAAGAGGCTGGCCGTCTCCGTCGCTGCTGATACTGAATAGAGCGCGTTATAGCCAAAGCCATCCCCAGTCAGAAAGGCCTCGCTGAAGGCGGCACTGCCACCGATATCAATCGTTTGGCTCACGGGACTCGCATCCGGTTGCCGCGTGATGATGTTGATTGAACCCCCCGTGGCCTGCCCGCCATAGATCGCATTGGGGCCACGGACCACTTCAATCCGTTCAACCGAGCGCGGATCAATCGTGGTCAGCGCAGCGGGGACAGAGCCCAGGTTGCTGTTTTGGGGAATGCCATCGATCAACACCGAAATTTCGCGTCCCCGCAGGGTTTGCCCAAAGGTATTGGTGCGGCTGGTGGGGGCACTAAAGCCAGGGACGAGCTGAGACAAAATATCCCCCATGTCCTGGCTGAACCGGGTTTGTTGCTCAATGTCTTCCTGAGTAATCACCGTGACGGAGCGAGGAACATTTTGTAGTTCTTCTTCGGTTCGAGTCGCAGTGACCACAAGCTGAATGGCTTCCTCGGGCGCTTCCGCCTCGGTTGCCAACCCAAGGGTTACGGCCAGAGTTAAGCCCTGGGCAGCCGGGCTAACCTCTACACTGGGCGGGGCATCGTTACCAGTAATGGAAACTCGCACCTGATTGTCTGGCAAACCCGTGACGCTGATAAAAGCAATACCCGCCGTTGAGCTAGCCTGCTGAAACTCGCCCCCATCAGGCAGAGCTAGCACCGCGTTAGGAATATCGATAATCAGGGCGTTACCCAGCGATCGCGTGGCTGGTGCCGACAGCTCACCCGCCGCGGTTTCCAGCACCACCTGCAACCCTGCCTCGGTAGACTCTACCCGCACTCCCGTAATTTGCACCGTGGCCTGGGCGATCTGGGTCATCCCTTCGTCTACGGCGGCGGCAGGATCGAGGGTAGATGGGTGGATAAGTAGCGGGGTAGATAGGAGCGTGGGTTGTTCCAACTCATCCACCCGCCCACCCATCCACTCATCCACTTCCCCCACTCGCCCACTCGCCCACTCACCCACATTCCCACCGTTCGCCTGGGCCACCAGCGGTTGAGCCAGGGCCGCGATCGCCCCCATCACGCCAACCCACACGCTCCATCCCATCCGCTGCTGAGCCATATCCTTCACACCACCGTTCAACTATTCAACAGATTAGATGAAAGCTATTCTCATCTAGGTATAGAACTTTAGGGCGAAAGGTGCGAGCGCGTCTGCCTGAGAACGGAACAATTTAGTCACAGCACGGAATTTTTGAAAGCTTTGGGGCTAACCCCAAACTCGCGCTTGAAGGCGGCGGCAAAGTGCCCCGCATGGCTGTAGCCCACTTGATAGGTGACCTCTGCCACGCTCATCTCGGTGTCTTGCAACAGCTGCCGCGCTTTAATCAAGCGCTGCTGTCGCAGATAGCCAAATACCGTCGTACCCAACACTTGACGAAAGCCGCGCTTTAGGGTGCAGTCGTTTAGACCTACGGCCCGGGCAAGTTCCAGCAGTGACAGGGGATCGTCTAGGCGTTGGGCGACGAGATCTCTGGCCTGGTGAATGCGGTCAATATCTGACGGCTTTAGTCGCTGGGCCAGCCTTGAGGGGCCAGCCTCTAGCCACTGAGCCGTTTGCAGGGCAATCAGCTCCAGTGCTTTCCCCTCTAGATAGACTTGCTGAATGGATCCGGTATAAGGGCAGTTGAGAATTTGTTGGAGCACCAGTTGAATGCTAGGCGCGATCGTCTCCAGCGGCTGGTACCAGTGGTCGTTGTGCCTGGCGATTAGCTCCTGCACCTCAGATGGAATCACGTCGAGCTGATCAGGGCTAAAGCTTTGAGAATTTGGCTGGGTTCTCAAATGCAGGTCAATTTTTAGCACTCTGCCCTTGAGTGGCCATGTCTGAGTATCGCTAATCGTGCGATTCTCTTCATATTGCAGAAAGCTGTTGGGGCCATAGAGGCTGCTGTGGCGATCGCTGTTGTCGCCTAGGCACAGATTGAAGCCAAATTCCAGGGTTCGCCCTGAAGCCTCAGGGGAGTTTTCTTCAATCAACACATCCTCTAGCCAGTAGTCGCGGATGAGTAGGTTCAAGCCGTGGCGTAGATTGAGCGATCGCTTACAGCCCTGACTTTTAGTGCCAGGCGCGCTGATAACCAGCTCAAAACTGCCCAACGACCTTGAGCCCGAACCGACGGCAGGGATGGGCTGGGCAACTGGCGATGGCGGCTCTGAGAGGATGATGGTCATAGGCAGACAGGAATGAGCTGATTTAGGCAAGAGTGCGGGAAAGGCCTTTCACCACAAATAAGACCTATTCTCATTTATTTGCAGCCACCGGTCAACAGCCTTCGCCTGACAGAGTGCTGTTGCCGCTCAGCTCAGCCAGCCTCGCTGACCATCAGAATGCGACAGACAGGCTGAGGTACCCCCTTCTATCCTTCTATATCGATCCAGCAACAGTTCCTAATCTGAGCAGCTGGGCAAAACGAGAGTTAGGGTCTTGGGCTAGGGTGATGCGATCGCCGTACTCCACCGCCTGCCCCTGCTCTAAAATTAAAATCTGGTCAGCCCGCTCCACGGTCTTGAGCCGGTGAGCGA
The DNA here is from genome assembly GCF_014696135.1 of Nodosilinea sp. FACHB-141. Lineage (NCBI taxonomy): Bacteria > Bacillati > Cyanobacteriota > Cyanophyceae > Nodosilineales > Nodosilineaceae > Nodosilinea > Nodosilinea sp. FACHB-141. Next base: position 116,238 of record NZ_JACJPP010000002.1, read on the forward strand.
TGATAATCCCTGTGCGGTTCACCAACAGCCGATCCACCGCCCGCTCAATCAGCTGCTCCGTCAGCGGATCGAGCCGCGACGACGCCTCATCTAGCACCACCAGCCCCGGATCTTTGAGAAACACCCGCGCAAAGGCCAACAGCTGCGCCTGCCCCGCCGACAGCCCGCCGCTGTCGGCCCCCAGTTCTGTATCCAGCCCCTGCGGTAGTGCCTCCAGCCAGGGCATTAGGCCCAGATCTTCTAAGGTTTGCAGAATGGCGCGATCGCCAATGTGCGCGTTAAAAAACGTCAGATTATTGCGCACTGAAGTCTGAAATAACTGCACATCCTGAGTCACGAACCCCACGTGGTGCGGCAACTCCCGCAGCGGCACCTGAGCGATATTCACCCCTCCCAGACAAATCTGCCCCCGCTGAATGTCGTACAGCCGCAGCAGCAACCGCGCCAGAGTGCTCTTGCCACTGCCCGTCTTGCCCAAGAGCCCTAGGGTTTGACCGGCGGGTAGGTGGAGGGTAAGGGATTGGAGGGTGGGCGGGTAGGTGGGTGGGTGGGTAAGCGAGTAGGTGGGTAGGCGGGTGGATGGGTAGATGGGTGGATGAGGTTTATCTGCTTTGTCGGTTTCGGTTGTTGATTCATCAATACTCCCACTTGCCCACCCATCCACTCTCTCACCCATCCACTCTCCCACCCTTCCCCTCTCCCACTCGCCTACCTCTTCATACCCAAACCAAACCTCCTCAAGCTCCACCGATAGTGCACCAGTAGGTAAAACGCCTTGACCACCGGGGCTCACCTGAGTCTGGTGCCCCAATAAATCCTGAATGCGCTGGATGCTGGCTTGGGCTTGCTGGAGCTGTTCTAGTTCTTCGCGGATACGCTCAATGGGGTCTTGCAGCAGGGTGGCGTAGTAGAACAGCAGGTAAACGGTGCCGATGGTAATGGCGGATTGACTCCAGAGGTAGGCACCGACAGCCAGGGCGATCGCATTCCCTACAGTAAACAGCCCCACTGTGCTGCCCCACAGCAGAGTGCTGGTGAAGCGAGCCTGGTGAAAGGCCGCCAGCCACCGCCGCAGAATTTTGTAAAACCGATCCATCACATAGCCGACGGCCCCATTGGCGCGGATATCCTCAAGTCCGCTGAGATGCTCGGCCACAAAGCCATAAAATTCGGCGCTGATCTGGCGGTAGGTGCCCCAGGGGCCCACGGCCAGGGTTTGCAGACTGCCCAACACGCCAAAAGCCACCAGGGCAAACAGGCTCAGGGTCACCCCGGCGCGCCAGTCTTCGCGCCACACCATAAATAAGACGCCGACTACCAGCAGGCCGTTGCCCACCACTTGCAACACAAACTGCGAGAAAAACCGGGAGAGAGCATCCACATCACCATCGACCCGCTCCACTAGTTCGCCGGGGGTGTGGGCTTTGTGAAAAGCCAGGTCAAGGTCCATTGCGTGGCGGGCCAGATCAAGGCGTAGGGTATTCGTAGCCCGCCACGCAATGGTTTCGCTGAAGTAGGTAGTGGCGATCGCTAGCCCCTGCTGCAAAATTGCGATCGCCATAAACGCCCCCGCCGCCAACACTAGCGATCGCTGCTGCCTACCCGCGATCGCAGTATCGATGAAGTAGCGCAAAATCTGGGGGTTTAGCAGCTGCAAGCCAATCCCCCCCAGCAGGGCGATTGCCAACCCCCAAAACCGACCCCGCTGCGGTTTTAGATAAGTCGCCAAAATCGTTCGATACCCCTGTGCTGCTGCTCCCATAGCGAGCCTACCTCGCAAAAAAGCCAGCCCATAGCTTACCGACTCGCTCGCCCTAAAAGGATTCCTAAACGGAGTATCTTGACTCTTACCGGGAATTGTTAACCCTCAGAAACCAGAGACAGCATCAATAACCATGCCGACAAAAACTTCAGCAATGCCTGAGCAAACCGCTCTGGAGCATCCTGCTATACCTACTAAAATGCTCCCTCACTTGAAATAAATGCCTTGGAGCATTCCCCTGCTCTCGTTTGGGGCAGTCCTAGCAGAGCTATAGGCTACAGCAGTAGCTAGATGAGTAGCAGGGCTAAGAGTGAGTGAAACCGCAACAATTGCTTACTGCAGTCTCATTCTCTAAAAGGTATGCCAGGAGGCGGGCTTGAACCGCCGACACGAGGATTTTCAGTCCTCGACAGATGCTTGCCAGTCAAGGGGTTCAAGCCTTTGGTGACGCCCTTCCCCCAATTTTCCCCCAATCTTTGAAAATATGGGTTGTTTTAGCTATAGATAGACGAGTTTGGGTACGGCCTACATTTGGCAAACACAAATCTGCTTCTAAAACTGCCTTGATCTACCCATCTCCAGAGCTAACGAAAGGCTTTGAGGTTCAGTCAATAGGCGGATCTACTTAGAAAAGCAAAACCGCCAAGAAGAAACAATGTCTCTCAATTCCACGCCAAATCCGCTCTTCTCATTTCGTTTTTGTCCCTGCAGGAGAGCTTAAAGTCCTTGGCCAGAGTATGCAGACGCATTTCTCCGGCCAAGGGTGATTGCTGACAGCGCGCCATCAGTGGGTAGTGAGCTTAGGCAGCTTCACGACGCCCCGGCGCAGAGCTACAACTGTGCCCCCCGACAACAGCAGTAGGGCAACACCCCCAAGGCCCAAGGTGCTAAGTGATGCCCCCGATGAATCATTGTTAAGGGCGGCCTGGGTTTTGCTTAGGTAGTCCTGCACGTAGGGGTAGCTCGGGTTGAGCTCACTGACCTGGCGAAAGCTGGCCAGGGCACGCTTGAACTGACCCCGCTCAAACTGGGTGACGGCGGTTTGGTAGAGCTGAGAAACGCCGCTAGGGGCAGGTTCTACATTGGCTTGGTTCAAAAATTCGTTGACTACGCCCATGGGAATGACAAAGTTTGCGCCCTGCACCTGACTGCCCGTGGTGGGGTCAACCTTAGCAAAGGTGGCAATGCCGATCGCCTCGCCTGCTTCGTTAAACACCGGGCCACCGCTGTTGCCGCTGCTCATGGCGGCATCGGTCTGTAAAATATCCCAACCGTCGGCCATGGTTTTGCGGGCGCTGACCAGCCCAGCGGTGAGGGAGGCTTCGACCGCTTCTTGCTCGTCGATCACGCCTGCGCCGGGGTAGCCGAGAATGAACATGCGATCGCCCGCCGCCAGCGCTTTATCGTCTCCTAGGGCCACAGTGGGCATGTGGGTGGCCTCAATTTTGAGAATCGCCACGTCTTTGCCGGGGGCGGGTTCGCCGATCGCTTTGACAGTCGCTTTTTGGCCCTGCTCAACAATTTGGTCGCGGGCGGTGGCTCCCATCGCCGCATAAATTTTGGTATCTATAGCATCGAGCGACATGTGGTGGGCAAAGTATTTGACATGGGCTTGCAGACAGAGCTCCACAAATTCCTGGGTGCCCATCAGTGCACCGATCGCCTCCTGGTAGTAGCCGTCGCTCAGCTCATTCCACAGCGATTTGCAGCTAGAGACAGCTACTTCCTCCAGGGCACTGTCGGCCAGCATTCCCTTAATATCGTCTTGCTCTGAGGAGACTACGTGGGCATTGGTGACCAAGTAGCCATCTTCGGTGACCGCTAGGGCCGAGCCGGTGGTGCTGACTTCGGCCTGCTCTTGCATGCGCTCTGAGATTGGGGTGAAGTAGGCCAGGGGATCGGCCAATACCGTTTGAATGACCGCCACAAACATCTGCTGCTCAGAGGTATATTCGCCGCTGGTCACTTTTTTGCCCAGAGCCTCAAAAAGCTGGGCCATTTTGTCCTCGTTGAGGTTGTAGTCGGGTACCGAAAACTCAGCATTGTGAACCGTTTGAATCATCAGGGTGCCGGGCTTGTTTTGTTCGGCCAGTTGGCTGGGGCTGAGGGCGGTGGTTTTGCCACAGCCAGTGAGGGCAACGGTGAGCAGGCTAGCTGCGATCGCCAGAGACTTGAAGAAGCGTGTCATGGGAGTATTCCTTTTAGAGTTAAAAGACTGGGGGCAAAGATGCCGAAGGCGGTAGCGTTCACAAGAATGTATGTCTGAGCTGGGCAGAGTTATTCAACCCGTGGGGGTCGGGCCTGGGGCTACAGCCCATTGCCGATGAGAATGAAGGGTGCCCAGTAGTAGGGATGACTAAGGTTATCGCTGACGGCGCGAGGCAGATCGCTACGGGCTGTAACGAGATTGATGTCAGCGCGATCGCCCGTTCTTGCAATAGTAAAATCGCCGTCGATCAGCGTCTGCTGGGCCAGTTGCAGCGCTTCGGCTTTGGTGTAGCCCACCTGTAAACCGGTGTAGAAGGCATTCATTAAGACCTGGGTGCCGCCGTCGCTGACCTGCCAGAGCGATGCGATCGCCGCTTTAGCCCCGGCAGTCTGCATCTGGTAGCCAAAGCCTAAGATCTCGACTCCGCTGCCCAGCTGGGTTTCGCCCACAGCGGTTTCGCAGGCGCTCAGCACCACCAGATCAGTATTGGGCAGGTTCCATGACGCAATGTCGCGTAGTGAAACAGCGCTGCCGTCCCCAGTGACAATAAATGACTCACTGGCGCGACCCGGCACAAACTTGGCATGGGTGGCCAAGTGCACAATCGGGTAGTCGCCCATCAAGGTTCGCAGGGCACTGGCGCTAAAGTTGGTGTTCAGCCGCAGTTCGGTATTAGGAATCTGTGCTGCCAGGGTTTTGACCTCGACCCCAGCGCTGGGCAGGTCAGCAAAGCGAAAGCCGTTGAGTTCAAAATTGCACTGCACACATGCAGCGGCCAGTAATTTGAGGCGATCGGGGTGGTAGCTAGGTCGGGCAGTAAAGTTGACTAGCGAGGCGGCGGTAATGTGACTCACGGCGAAGCGCTCGGCTAACCACTGCTGCCCGTCGTGCAGTGACGCTAGGGGAATATAGCGCAGTGCCCCGTTCGGGGCGTAGAGAATGGTCTCGGCCTGGGCGGCAGTCAGATCGTTTTCGAGGTCGGCAATGAGCCATCGGTAGAGCTGCTGGGCTGGAGCGGTAGCATCGAGATGCGGATTTTGGAGGGCCTGCCCTAGCTCGGCGATGGTGCGGTTTAGGTCAGTGGCGCTGACCAACACGGGCCGCCGAATTGGCGCACCGTAGGGGGTAATCAATATCAACTCCAGGCGATCGGGCAAAATCAGCGGGTAGAGCAGCACAGCGTTGGTGTCGAGGTTAATCAAGCTACTTTGCAGGGTATTGAAGTGGTCAATCTCAATGGTTTGACCGTTGGTGGTGTCGCGCAACTGGGCGATCGCCGCCTGTACCTCCGGGCGATCGCGAAACTGCCGAAACTCTGCCCGCAGCTCATCCTGGCGGGACAGCAAATGGTCGCGCCGCCGAGTTTCTGTCGCCGTTAGGGCGGGTTGGGCTTGGAGCTGGGCTAGCTCAACCCCTTCCTCAATGGTGTGGGCGGAGAGAGCGAGAATGCGCGGCTCAAGCTGCCAAGAGTCGCTATCGGCGGTGGTTGGATCACCAACCATTGAGTAGTTAGTGCTCTGCCCCCGCTGGGTTTCAAGTACTGGGTTGGGGGGTGATACGGCGGTGCTAGGGTACATAGAGGGTGCGCTAGGGGCGATCGCCCCTAGCAGGCAGGCAGAAGCCAACAAACTAAACCCAGGTAAACGGTGCATAGGTCAACTCCTAAGAGTAGCCAAAGCTTAGGCTTCTAGAAGTTGCCAACCTATGCATTTTTAGGCAATCTTGCCTTCGTTAGACGACCATCTAAATCGCAAGTTAACGTACGAAATCCGTAAGGTTTCTACTTGAAGTTAATAAGATTCTGTTCAGGTATTAAGAATGCTGATTAACTCAAAAAAACTAGTTGATCAAATCATGGGGGTTACAGTCCATTGCCGATCAGAATGAAGGGTGCCCAGTAGTAGGGATGGTTAAGATTTGTGGTGACGCTACCGGGCAGCCCTACCTGGGCTGTAACCAAGTTTAAGTCGGCCCGATTGCCCTCGCCCTTGATTTCAAACTCGCCTGAGATGAGAGCCTGTTGGGCAACTTGTAGCGCCTGGGCTTTGGTATAGCCCGCCTGCAAGGCTCCATAAAAGGCGTTCATCAGCACTTGGGTGCCGCCATCGCTCACCTGCCAGAGCGATGCGATCGCCGCCTTGGCCCCCGCTTGCTCCATACGATGGCCAAAGCCAAGAATCTCTACTCCGCTGCCCAGTTGCGCTTCCCCAATGGCAGTTTCGCAGGCGCTGAGCACGACCAGATCCAGATTAGGTAAATTCCACGACTCAATATCGCGTAGAAAAACCGAGCTGCCGTCTCCAGTGACAATGAATGATGCGTCGCCCTGACCCTGTACAAATTTGGCGTGGGTTGCCAAATGCACAATGGAGAACTTGCCCATTAAGCCGCGCAGCTCGCTAGCGCTAAAAGCATTGTCGAGTCGCAGCTCGGTGTTGGGAACTTGTGCCGCCAGCGTTTCGACCTCTACCCCCGCGTGAGGGAGGTTGGCAAAGCGATAGCCGTTGATATTCTCGAAGCTACACTGCACGCAGGCGGCGGCGAGCATATTTAGGTTGTCGGGGCGGTAGCTGGGTCGAGCGGTAAAGTCAACTAGCGAGGCGGCGGTAATGTGGGTAACGGCAAAGCGCTCAGCTAGCCACTGGTCGCCATTATGCAGGGCTGCGAGGGGAATGTAGCGCAGCGCGCCGTCAGGAGCATAGATAATGGTTTCGGCGTTGGCGGCGGCCAGATCGGCTTCTAGCCCCGCAATCAGCCACTGGTAGAGCTGCTGGGCCGGGGCTTTGGCGTCGAGGCGGGGGTCTTTGAGCGCCTGGCCCAGTTCAACAATGGCGCGGTTGAGGTCGGTGGCACTGACGTCAACTGGCCGCCGAATCGGTGCGCCATGGGGGGTAATCAGCACCAGCTCCAGGCGATCGGGCAGGATAAGCGGGTAGAGCAGCACAGCATTGGTATCGAGCTGGGCCAGGCTGTTTTGTAGCTGGTTAAAGTTTCTGAGTTCAATGTTTTGGCCGTCAGTACTGGCCCGCAATTGGGCAATCGCCGCTTGTACATCGTCGCGATCGCGAAAATCTTGAAAGACGCTGCGTAACTCATCCTGGCGGGCCAGCAGTTCGTCGCGCCGCTGGGTTTCAGCAGGGGTTAGCGAAGCCTTGGCCTGGAGCTGGGCCAGCTCGGCTCCTTCGGTAATTGTCTGGTCGTAGAGGTCGAGAATGCGCTGCTCGGGTTCCCACAGGTCTACCCCAGTGGCGGTTTGCTCGGTGCTGCGCACATTGTGCAGGTAGTCATCTAACTCTTGCACCCGCAGTAGGTCGAGCACCCGCTGGGCCTCTAGCACACGGTTTTGCTGCAACAGCAGGTCGGCCAGAGTGCGGTAGGTGTCGGCCACGCTATCGGTGTATGACTGTTGCAGGTCGGCGGGTAGGGTACCCAGGTTGGCGCGAATGCCCTCGGTGATGTTGACGGATTGTTTGTAGAATGCGATCGCCATTTCGGGCTGGTTTTGAGCCACAAAAAGCTCACCCACATTGGTCAATGTCTGCGCTTCGATCGCTGGTTCATTAATCTGTCGCTGAATGGTAAGCGCCTGCTGAAATGCCTCTAGGGCTTCGTTTTGGCGCCCCTGCTTGCCATAGACAACGCCTAGCCCGCGCAGGGTGCTGGATTCGACTAAACGAAAGCCGGTCTGACGTGCTAGCACAATGGCCTGCTGGTAGGTGGCGATCGCGCGATCGTCTTGCCCCAGGCGCTCGTAGGTGCGGCCCAGGGCATCGAGCAAGGCGGATTCGGTATTGACTTCGCCGATGCCGCGAGCCAGATTAAGAGCCTGTTCGTAAAGAACCTGAGCCTCAGAGGCTTGATTTTGCCAGAGGTATGTTCTGGCCAAATTGCCCATAGCCAAAGCCTCTTTTGACCGTTGCCCGACCACTCGGCTGAGATCTAGCGCTTGCTGATGAAACTCGCGGGCTTTGTTGTACTGGCCTAGGTTGTGATAGCTGATTCCTAAGGAAATGAGACCGCCGATTTCGCTCGATCGCGCCCCAATTTCTTGGTAAATAGCTAGCACCTGCTGCCTGAGATCAATCGCTCGGCTATAGTTACCTTGTGCGCCATAAATATCGGCTATGTTACCTAGCACAGTAGCCTCAGAGAGGCGATCGCCTGATGCCTGAGCGATCGCTAGGGCTTGCTCCAGTTTCTCTAACCCTTCCGCACCGAGCCCTTGGTCAGAATCCAAGACAGCAAGATTATTGAGGCTAGTCGTCAGGTCTAGCCCTAATTGCTGGTTAATAGCTAAGGCTTGTTGATAAGCCTCGCGAGCTTCGTCTACTCTGCCTTGGGCACTGTAAACCACACCAAGGTTGCCCAGCACCGTTGATGCCGAGTATGGGCTATCGATTGCTTGAGCTAGTTGCAGACTGCGCTGATAAGCCTCTAGGGAAAGAGGATACTGCCCTTGCTCACTGTAGGTGCGCCCTAGATTATTGAGAGCAACAGTCTGATTAGGACGACTGTTAGTAGACTCAGCAATTTCCAAGGCTCGCTCGTAGGAATCTATAGCCTCGGCATAGGTGCCCATCTCATCATAGACACCTCCGATGTTGAGTAGTAACGACGTCTCTAGCTCAAGATTTTTGTACTCTTGGGCAATTGCCAATGCCTGGTTGTATGCAGCGATCGCCTCTGGGTAGCGCCCCAAGGTTCGATAGTGAGAGACTTGATTGTTTAGGCCCACAGCCATGCCATAGCGGTAGGTGCCTAGGCACTGCTGCCGAATGACAGCACCTACATCCTTGGCATAGCCACTGCAAAACTGCTCGAAGCTTTCAGGGGTGTTGGTCTCTAGCGCATCGATCGCCTCCTGCTGTTGGTCGATCGCCTGCTGCTGAGTCTCTAGCGCCTGCCGATAGTTGCCCTGAGCCGAATAAGCCGTAGCGGTGTTGTTCAGTAGACTAATTTCAGTATCAATATCTCCAAGCGATTGTGCAATGGGTAGAGCCTGTTTGTATTGTTCTAGTTCAGCAGGGTACTGTCCTAGATTGCTGTAAGCTCGCCCTAAAACCATCAGTGCCGATAATTTTGCATTAGCATCGTCAAGCAGTTTCTCGGCAGTAATTTTCAAAACTTGCTGGGCTACAGCTAATGCCTCAGCGTAGTTGCCTAGATAGCCATGATTGATAGAAACAAACCTTAGGGCTTGCAACTGTTGGGTTGGCTCATTGAGCTGCTCAGCAACTTTCGCAGTCTCTTCGAAGGCAGCAATGGCTTCGACATACTGGCCATTGTCGGAATAGCCAAGCCCAAGCTGCATCAGTGCACCTCGGCGCTGCACCAGATACTCAACCTCGGGCATGCGATCGCGGTAGGTGTCTAAAATTTCTAGGGATTGCCGATGGGCCGCGATCGCCTCAGGAAACTGGCGCAGTTGATCAAACGCATGCCCTTGAGTGGAATAAACAACGTGGGCAGAGGTAATTAGGCTTCCATCCTGCTCCAGATTAAACCTGCCGCCCTTAGCCAGATTGATAGCTTGCTGGTAGGGGGCTATTGCTTGCTCAGCAATAGCCACTGACTCTGAGTAGGCTTCATCGGCGTAGAGTCGCTGGGCTTGGCCGAGGTACGTTGAACCAACTCCCCAAAAACCAAAGGCTTCTTGAGTCACGTTATTGACTTGCTGTGCAAGCTCAATCTGCCGCCGAAAGCATGATCTTGCCTGCTCGTATTCCCCAAGCGTTTCGTAGGTGTAGCCAATCGTATTCAGCGTGCTCAGCTCGCCAACAGAATTTCCATCGGCCTGAAACAGACCTAGCGCCTGCTGATGAGCCTCAAGGGCCTGGGAATATTGCTGCTGCTGTTTATAGATATAACCAATATCAAACAATCTCCATGCCTGAGCTTCTCGGTTGCCTAAAGCTTCATAAAGAGCCAGCGCCCTTTGATAGGCTTCTCTCGCGTCATCGTACTGCTCTTGCTCATAGTGCAGATTGCCAATTAAGGTATGCCCATAGGCCTGAGCCGAGGGATTGCCTAGATCCTCGGCTGCGGTCAATGCAGCTTGATAAGTGACTAACGCCTCGGCAAACTGGCCCTGCTCCTTTTGTACGTCACCCAAAAACACCAGCGATAGCCTTTCAACTGAGCGATTCCCCACGGATCGCCCTAAGGCGATCGCTTCCTCTAGTGCCTCTAGTGCTGCCGCGTAGTTTTCCTGTAGGCCATTGACGTAACCAATCCACGCCAAAATCACGCCGCGTCGGTGCTGCTGGCGTTGCTCTAAAGCAGGGGCAACGGGTTGGTTGAGAATGGCGATCGCCTGCTGCATCGTAGTCAAACCCTCGGCGGCATCACCCTGTTTTACTTGTCCAATGCCCAACAGGCCCAGAGTCCACCCTTCACCTTGACGATCTGGCAAGGTTTGGCGCAGGGCTAGGGTCTCTTGCAGAGTGGCAACGCCGTTGTCATAGTCATCTAAATTGAGCTGAGCATCGCCCACCAGTTGCAGAGCCTCAGCCTCCCCAGCGCGATCGCCCAGTTCTCTGTAGATCGCTAATGCTTGCTGAGCTGTTTCTAACTCTTGCTCAAATTGGAACGACCACAGGTAAGTTTCCGACAGCCCTAGCAAGGCAGCAGCTTCACCCGCGCGATCGCCTGTCTGTTGAAACTGAGCTACTGCCTGCTGAAACCAGGCGATCGCCTCCTGTAGCTGGCTGTTATAGAGCTGCTGATAGCCCTGGGTCATCAGAGCGGCGGCGGTGGTAGGCGATTGAGCCAGGGCGGGCTGCTCGGCGAGCGGTGGTTGAGCCAGGGTGGGTAAGGTGGGGGCGATCGCAGCCAATAGTCCAGAAGCAGCTAATAAGCCGAACAGGTAAAGGCGTCGCATAGGTTAAATCCTGAGGGTGGCTAAGGCACATATCACTGGGGCCAAAGGACTTATTCACACTTGTGCGATGTTTCAAGAATCCACCTGCTGGCGCTTAGTGAGTTGGCTAAACAGCCCCTCTTCAGCGGCCAGTTCATCAAAGCTGCCCTGCTGAATTAGACGGCCTTTTTCGAGTACGTAGATGCGATCGGCATTGCGAATGGTGCTGAGCCGGTGGGCCACCACAATGCGCGTTACCCGCAGCCGCTCCAGGCTTTCGCTGACGATCGCCTGGGTGCGGTTGTCCAGGGCGCTGGTGGCTTCGTCAAACAGCAAAATGCGGGGGCGCAAGGCCAGGGCTCGGGCAATCAGCAGCCGCTGCCGCTGGCCGCCCGAGAGATTCGTGCCCCCCTCGCTCACCACCGTGTGCATGCCCATCGGCATCGAGAGAACGTCGTCGGCCAGCCCCGCCATCGAGGCCGCCTCCCAAGCTTCTTCCATGGTGATGCGGGCACTGCTGGCGATGTTTTCGAAAATTGAGGCCGACATCAGACGACTGGTTTGCAGCACCACGCCAAACTGCCGGCGCAGGGCGTTGAGGTCTAGGCCTGCCATATCCTGCCCGTCGAAGTAGACCGTGCCAACTTCTGGTGCATCGAACCCTAGCAGCAGGCGAAATAGCGTAGACTTGCCGCTGCCCGAGGGGCCAACCAGGGCGACAAATTCCCCCGGTTCAATGGCGAGGGTGACACCGTCTAGAATGAGATCCCCGTCGGAGCGATAGCGAAAGCCCACGTTGCTCACCGTCACCTGGCCCGAGATTCGTCCTGGGTCGGCCTTGTGGGGGTCAACCTCGGGCTGGGCGGCGAGAATAGGTTCCGCCCGCTGCCAGATGGGCAGCACATCGAGCACGTCGATAACGGTGCTACTGAGACTGGTGGCCCCGCCGATAAAGGTGCCAAAGGCCGCATTAAAGGCCAAAAATGTGCCGGTCGAAAAGCCGCCCTCCCCCGTCTGTGACTGCTGAATCATGCCCGTGGCGAAGGCGAATAGCACCGCGGGGGTGAGAGCCGCCAGCAGGTTATTGATCACCGTCAAATTGTCTTCGATGCCCTCCGAGGCCAGGGTCAGTCGCAGCTCTTGACCATACTGGCGACCCCAGTAGGCAAAGGCGCGGGTTTCGGCCCCAGCTACGCGAAACTTGGCTACGCCATTGATCATCTGCACCATCATCCCGAAGAGCTTGCCCTGCTGGTCGTGGAGGGGGCGAATTTTTTTCAGGGTCAGCATCCCAGAGACCACGGTGACAGCCATATTGAGCAGGGCCACCCCGGTGGCAATCAGCGCTAGGGGCATGCTGTAGTAAAACAGCAACCCCAAATTCAGAAGCGAGAACAGGCTTGAAAACAGGCTCTTGAGCAGGGTATTGCCCAACCGCTGGCGAATCTGGCTAATCGACGACACCCGAGCGCTCAGATCGCCAATGGAGTAGCCGCGAAAGAAGGAGGTTTTCAGCTTCAGCAGCCGATCCCACACGGCGGCCTGGGTGCTGCTGTCGGCAAAGGATTCGATCCGCATCAGGGCAATGCCTTGGGTGAGCTGAAACAGGGTGGCCCCAAAGGTGGTGGCCAGCAGCGCAAAGGCAATCTGCAACAGCAGGGTTTGGTCTGCATTGGGAATTGCCTGGTCAATGAGAATGCCCGTAGCCTGAGGAGTAACCATGCCCAGTAGCGTGGCGGCAATGCTGGCTACCGCCACTACCACCAATTCCTGACGGTGCCCCTGTAGCGCGAACTGGAGCAGCTGTACCGGCTTGAGTTGGTAGGGCAGCGGGCGATAGAAGGTGTGTGCCGTGGGTGAAATCCCGTCTGCGATGGCTCGGCTGCACGGCAACCGGGTGTCCTGCTGTGGGTCAACCACCTCGTAGCGGGTCGCCCCCACCGGCAGCAGCGCCAGCGGGCGACCATCCTCGCGAGCGTAGGCTAGCAATGGGCCACCATCACGCCGCCACCAATCGTCGCGCAGGGTCACCTGGCGGGTCCGAATTTGGGAGGAGCGGGCGATCGCCTCCAACGGATCTCTCACCCGCCGCAAATCCTCAGACTGGGCCGGAGGCTGAATGGCAATGCCTAGGGCATGTCCCACCGCTCCAGCGGCAACTAATAAACTATTTTCAGTACCAGGTTGCTGTCCCTGAGATTCCTGAACGGCAGTGGATCGTTCAAATACCCCCGCCAGCTGCGTCAACGTTTGGCTAACAGCCTGTGTATTCAGCCGCTCGCGGGCCTCAAACCGCTGATATTCTTGCACCTGTTGTTGTGCTTCAAGATGCTGAATGCCTCTGAGTACAACAGTTTGCAGATGACCGAGGCCAGATAGACTGGCCTCCGCCCCCCGCAGTCCCTGGGGCTCCCAAATCTCCAGCTCGGTCATCGCTGTCGCCTGTAGCCACAGGTGGCTGCTGAGAGGGATAGGGCCAACTGCCGGAGTGAGCGTTAAATGCTCCAGCCCCAGTAGCCGCCCTTCTCCAGCCAGCAGTCGCAGCCAGGTAATGCGTCCCTGGCAAGGTTGATACACTTCCCCAGCTGCCAGCAGCCCACTGGTTTCAATCGGCGTCGCCAACCGGGCCGATACGGTGTCAGATAGCGCCGCCCCCAGCCGATGCACCCAGTTTTCTAAAGCGGCCAGGGTGGTTGCTGCCGTCCCGCTACCCGCTAATTCGTCTGCCAGCGCCGTCAGGGCAATTGGCTTCAAAGTCACCGACTCCAGCGGCATCGCCAGCAGTTGGCAGGGGGTCTCTTGCCCCAGCAGCGCTGCCGGAAATAGCATTGCCCCTGGCTTAACGCTAAACAGATAGCGCCGCCGACTGGTCAACGCCGTCGATTGCACACTGACTGCAAACAGTGCCAGCGTACCCGATTCAACCCGCCAGCAGGTTTGGGGAGCATCGAGGAAGAGGGGTTCATTGCTGCGGAGATAGTGGAGGGGGGAGGTGATGGGGGTGTGGGTGGTGAGCATGGGTGGATGGGTGGATGAGTGGATGGGTGGATGGGTGGATGGGTGGGTGAGTAGGCAGGGAGCAGATGGAGATTTTTCAGAAGAAGAAGAAATGAAACTTCCTCTAAACCCATCCCCCCTCCTACCCTTCTTCACTGCGAATCAACTGCAAATACGGCCCTTCTTGCCCGCGCAAGTCGTCGTGGCTGCCGCGCTGGACGACTTTGCCGTGGTGCATGACGATGATTTCGTCACAATCGCGGATGGTGCTGAGGCGGTGGGCAACGATTAAACAGGTACAGCCGCGCAGGCGCAGGTTGTAGTCGATGGTGCGCTCAGTTTCGGTGTCGAGGGCACTGGTGGCTTCGTCCATGACCAGAATGGCGGGGTTGTTGACCAAGGCACGGGCAATTTCGAGGCGCTGGCGCTGGCCGCCACTAAGGTTGGCAGCCCCTTCAAGCAGTTCAGCGCTGTAGCCGCCGGGCATGGAGAGAATAGTGTCGTGGATGGCGGCATCGCGGCAGGCTTGGATCAGATTGGTGTCGGGGATGGTGGTATCCCACAGGGTGAGGTTATCGCGTACGGTGCCCGCAAACAGCAGAATGTCTTGCTCAACCATGGCTAGAGAATTCGTCAGAACCGGGCGCGGAATTTGGTGGCGAGGCTGACCGTCGAAGCAGATATCGCCCGACCATGGCTGGTACAGGCCACACACCAGCTTGGCGACGGTAGATTTGCCGCTGCCGCTGCCGCCCACTAGAGCTACTCGCTGCCCCGGCTTGAGGGAAAGGCTGAGGTTGTCAATCAGCGGCGGCGCGGTGCGGTTGTAGCCAAAGGTGAGGTGGTGGAGGTCGAGGAAACCGTGGAGTTTGGGGGAGAGGGGGGAGGGTGGATGGGTGGATGGGGAGGTGGGTAGGTGGGTAGACGGGTGAGCAGTGGCAGTTATTAGGCCAGAAAGCTTGGGTTCTCTCTCAATAAATTCTTGCGGCTCCACGTTTTGCCCACTCGTCCGCTCATCCACTCGCCCACTCCCCACCTCCCCACCCGGCAGCAGCGGATCAATGGGGTTCTGAAGCACATCGTCGAGGCGATCGAGGGTGCCACCGAGTTCTTGGAAGTCGCCTGCGAGCTTGAGCAGCTGGTTGACGGGCTGCATAAACTGCTGAATGAGTGACTGGAAGGCGACGAGCATACCGATGCTGAGGGCTCCGTCGATGACGCGAAAGCCGCCGATGGTGAGGAGCAGCATGGCGCTGAGGCCGGAGAGAAAAGCGGGGAGCATACCCAGGCGCTGGTTAATGCGATCCATCTCTTGGCGGGCATTGAGGGACTTGGCATAGTACCCAGCCCAGCGGTTGAAGAAGTCGGATTCTAGACCTGAGGCTTTGAGGGTTTCGATACTTTGCAGGCCGGCGATCGCAACCCCGCTGACCTTACCCTGCTCCTGCATTAGCCGGGTATTAGTATCCGATCGCTGGCGAGCTACCCAGCGTAGAGCGATCAAATTTACCGCTACCGAGCCAATGCCGATTAGCGTCAGCACCCAGTCGTACTGCCACATCACCAGGCCATAGAAAACCACCATGACGCAGGAAATCGCGGTGGTGGCCAGTTCGCCGGAAAGCAAGCTCGCAAGGCGATCGTTGAGCTTAATGCGGTTGCTGATTTCGCCCGCAAACCGCTGGTCGTAGAAACTCACCGGCAGGTGCAGAATGTGCCACAAAAAGCCGCTCGACATACCCATGGCCAGCTTAATCCGCAACCGCCGCAAGATTTGTAGCTGCAACCGGGTCAGCAGCCCGGTGAGGACAGACGTGACCAACATACCCAGTAGTAAAGGTCGCAACCAGCTACTGCGGCCCTGGATCAAGATCTGATCCACAAACACCTGAGAAAAGGCGGGCATCGCCAACCCCGGCAGCACCAGCAGCAGACCCGCCAGCAGGCAAAAGGCCAGAGCCCGAAAGGAACCACGCAGACGCAGGCGGAGTGATTGCACCAAGTCCCGCCTTTGTCCGCCGGTTGCAAACTCGGCATCGGGAGCAAAGGTCAGCACCACCCCCGTAAACCCCTCGCTAAATTCGTCGAGGGAGACCGTGCGCGGGCCAGTGGCCGGGTCATTCAGGTACACCTTCTGCCGGTGAAACCCTTCTACTACTAAGAAATGGTTGAAATTCCAAAACACAATATAGGGCCGCTCTAGCTGCTGCACAGCTTCTAGGGAAACCTTCAGCCCTTTGCCCTGGAGGTGGTAAAGCCGCGCCGCGTTGAGCACATTTGACGCTTTGCTGCCATCCCGCGAAATACCGCAGGCTTGCCGCAGATCGGCCAGCGATACAATTCGCCCGTGGTAGCCGAGGATCATTCCCAAAGAGGCGGCCCCGCATTCCACCGCTTCCATTTGCAGCAGGGTCGGCGTACGCCGCAGGTCAGGACGGCGGAGGCGGTCTTTGAGTTTGGCGATAAGGTGTTGCATGGGAGGATGAGTAGGTGGGTGTCGGGTGTTGGGTATTGGGTCTTGGGAGAGATAGGGTTGGGTTGGGTATACGGTTCACGGTTTGCGGTATATGGTTCACGGCTCGAATCTTGCACCTTGCACCCGATACCTTGTACCTGCCCCATCCACCCCCTACCCATCCACCCCCTTCACTGGTTCATCGCCAAACCCAGCCCACTGCTTGAGAATCGGTAGCACATAAGAAATGGGACGGCGCTTTTCGACGGTGATGCGCACGGTGGTGGTCATGCCGGGGGTCATGGGCTGGTCGGGGCCTTGGGGGGAGGCCGACCAGCGCAATCGGCTGGGGTTGTTGGGGCTGTAGTCGGTTTGCAGGGTGGCGAAGACGGCAATATGCGGCCCCTCGCCCATGATGCCGGGCAGAATGTCAGGATGGCCGACCAGACGGGCGGCCCCAGCCTGGGTGACGGGAAAGCTCGACACCTCGTCAACCGTACCGAGAATACCGCCGTACTCTTCGCGCTTGACGGTGGTGGGGGTTGCCTGGAGCGTCATACCGACGCTGATTTTTTTGCCGTCGCTGACAGGTAGAAAGGCGACGCTGGTCAGGGGGGTGTTGCTGTCCTGGGCTGCAATCATCGCCACGGGCATGCCTGGGTCAAGACGCTGGCCGGGCTGGGCCATCACCTCGATCACCT
Source organism: Nodosilinea sp. FACHB-141 (assembly GCF_014696135.1). Classification (NCBI taxonomy): domain Bacteria; kingdom Bacillati; phylum Cyanobacteriota; class Cyanophyceae; order Nodosilineales; family Nodosilineaceae; genus Nodosilinea; species Nodosilinea sp. FACHB-141. The sequence continues at coordinate 133,221 of NZ_JACJPP010000002.1, forward strand.
GACCGTCGTGGTTGCTGGCGATCGTCCGGTTGCGGCCGAGCTGCTCGGTGAGTTGAGCGATCGTGGCTTCGGTGTCTTTGATTTCTTTTTGGCGCTGGGCCAGGGTAGTGCTATCTTGCTCGCGCTGGGTGGCGGCGCGGGCGTCGAGATCTTGAAGTTGGGCTTGGAGGTCGGCGATACGGTTGAGGTTGTCAAGGTAGTCGCGCTGGGCTTCGGTGTCGCGCAGATCTAGGGACTCAAGCTGAGTTTCAACATCGTTGACTTCGTTTTGCAGCTCTTGGTATTCCAGCTGTACGCTCAGCACCTCTTCTTGGGACATGGCTCCCTCGTCAGCCAAACGCTGCCAGTTCTCCCAGCGGGTTTGATAAATGGGCAGGCGGGCTTGCAGAGTTGTAAGCCGCTGCTGAAGGGTTCGGCGCTCCTGGCGTAGCGATTCTTCGGCGCGGGCTTGCAGGGTAGGGGTGAGGGATTGCTGCGATCGCAAATTCTGCTCCAGTGCCCGCCGCTGCTGGGCGATCGCCCCCTCATCTAGCCCACTGCGCTCGCTGTTTAACCGCTGGGCAGTCTGGTCTTGGATCTGAAGCTGAGTCAATTTCTCCTGGGCCAGCCGCAGCTGGGTCTCTATCTCAGACTGATCGAGCACCGCTAGAATATCGCCTGCCTTTACCCAGTCCCCCGGCTTCACCTCGATCGAGCGCAAGGGGCCAGCACCGGGCGATTGGGCCGTCACCACATCGCTGGGATAAACCAGCACCCCCTGCCCAGTGACAGTTAAGGGAATTTGACCCAGCACGCTCCAGGCGGCCCCGGCACTGACCAACAGGCCCAGGGCCGTCAGCGCTAGCCAGCGCTTGGGGCTAACCACTTGCACCAGCTGATCGAGCTGTTCGGGAGAGGCGCTGCGCTCTAGCGCCTGAGGGCGAAATAGGTTGCTATGCTTTGCCGGTACCATGGTCAAACTCCGGGAGAAAGGCAGAAGAACGAAAAGTGAAGAACGAAGCAAGCGTAGGGTGAACACTGCCCACCAGCCCAAATCGTTCCTTGAGCAGTGGCGGGAGTGTTCATGGTTTTGGGGATAGCTGTCTCGGCTGTACAGTCAGCGCAGGCCCCTAACCAGAGGCGCAAATCCAAAATCTAAAACTGAGCCTGGGTTTGCAGCCGCTGCACCAGCCATTCGAAACGGGCCTCAGCCAGGGCCACCCGTTCTAGAAGCTGGCTATCGAGATCACTGTTAGGGGCCAAAGCGCCCAGTTTTTGCAGCATGAGCTGCTGTTTGCTGGCTAGCAGCAATGCCAGCAGTCGGTAGAGACGAGCGGCAAAGGGGCGATCGTAGAGCAGTTTGGCCAGCAGCCGCCAGCGAGGGATGGTCAGCAGGGTAGACTCTCGCAAGGTGATCGCCCCTACCGCCGCCGGGGCCGAATCCAATAGCAGGGTTTCACCCACTAAATCGCCCCGTGACAGCCGGGCAAATTCGGTCTCTGCTCTATCTGGATCTGGCATGAGGGCGGTCACTACTAGGTTGGGCGGCTGCTCAGCGGCATTTAGGCCCACCGCCCCTTCTAGCAACAAATGCAGTGCATCGACCGGATAGCCGCAGCGGAATAGAGGCGTACCGGGTTTTACAGATTCGACTTGCCCAACCGCCATCATCCAGTCCAGATCGCTGTCGGCCAGTTCGGCAAACACCGTCGCCGCTTCTTTAAGCTGAAGCTGGCCGAGCAGGGCCACGCTGTAGCCCATCTGCGCCGCCCACTGGGTAAGCTGTTGCCGTAGGGTCAGAGCTACAACTCGGTAGAACGGGGCGGCGAAGTCGGCATCGTCGGCCAGCTTTTGAGTGAGAGCGGTTAGGGGAAGCGCCAGAACGGTGGCATCGGTGAGGGCAAACAGGGCAGATTGGGAGAGGTAGGTCGTTACGGCAGGTAGTGCGCCAGTTAGATCCCCAGTGGATAATCGCAGGATTTCTTTAGGGATAGCTTTACCACCCTCATCAGCTGATGGGGCCTCTAGCACCACCGATAGCTGACCGCTCACCACAATCCACAGATGGTTAAGAGGCTGGTTGGATGTGTGGAGGCGATCGCCTGCCTGAAGCGATCGCAGTGTACTGGCCTGTACCAGCCAATCCACATGTTGCTGGTTAAATTCTCGAAGTAGGGGCGTCGTCATGGCGAGATCCTCTTGTTAATACTTAAAGCGGCTACCGACCAAACAGCCGCGATAGCCCGGCAAACACAGCAAAAATTTGGTCTACCGACTCAAAGCCCAACCCAGCAAACTGAAAGGCTCCTGAGGATGTATTAGAGGTTTGAGCCAGCGTAGACCCTGGGCAACCACAGCCGCCCGACTGACCCAAAAGGCTTTCACTTTGATCGAATATGGAACCCGAAATAAAAATATCTAACCCGCCAGAAACCTCTTCTAATTCTGTTAGTGACAGCTCAACGGGGGCGAGATCTAAATCATGCTCTTTCATGGCTTACGAAATCCTGTCTCTAGATCAATAACTGGGTCAATCTTGGCCCACTCAAACTTAGGAAACATGCAGAGACATGGTGGAGCCATATCTCTGCATGGAAGCCCTGTAGACTAGTACGCCGAGTGGTTAGAGGGTTGATGTCTAAGGGGCACTCGTCGTTTGGACAGGGGCTTTTTTACAGCCCGAAGCTAATCACATCGGAGTTACCAGAGGCGGTATCAAAGCCAGTGAGAGAGCTAATGCTGCCAGCACCGTTAGGGCCAGCAAAGCTCACCTGATCCATCTTGATACCCGACTGCTCGAAGAAGCTGCTCGCCCCTTTGAACAGGCTGCTGATATCGCCTAGGCCGCTGACACCCCCACTGCAATCGTCGAGTTCGCCTGCGGAAAGCTCAGTGATGGCCAGGTTAGCGGCCTCTTCAGCTTCGGCAATGATGTCGTTGGGCTTGATCATGTCAGACATGGAAGTTTCTCCTTTTGAGAAGTTGTTTTTTCCGAGTTAGGAAGGTAGGTTTATTTGCCTTCCTGTTCTTACCTATGTCTGACGAAGATGAGCTTATTCACAACGTGAGCGGGGATTTTAAAAATTTTAGGTGTATCTTTAAGCCTGCTTGGCTGGCCTCGATCTACGCAATGATGGAGGCAATTCATTCATAAAATTGTAGAGGCATAGCATGCTATGCCTCTACAGGGATACAGATAAGAATTGGGGCTAAACCAACAGAATTTGGAGCGATAGTGGCAGTATCCAGCCTACGGAGTATTTGACTTAGTAATAGCCTTCTTCTGTGGGCTGTAAGGATATTGGAGTAGGGGCATCATTTTCACTAGCTTTGGGCTTTGCAGACTGCTGCAACTGTCGCGCCTGCTGGTGATAGCGCAGGGCAATTTCGTTTTGCCGTAAACCTTCGTGCAGGCTGGCGAGATCGGTTAAGATTTCGGCGGCCAATGCGCGATCGCACTTTTGGCACAGCATCAGGGCAGCTTCAAAATGGGCGATCGCCAAATCAGTGTGACCTGCACCGCTGGCCAGCCGGGCAATGCGCCTGCGAATCATGATTTCGTAGCTGTTGCCTTCTAGCTGGTGCTGGTGCTGACGATAGCCATCGAGAGCGGCTTCGTAGCAGGAAAGAGCGCACCAGTGCTCGCCCCGTACGGCATAGACTCGCCCCATGCAGCCCAGGGTAATGGCTTCACCCAGTTCGTCGCCCAGTTCGTGGCGCAGGGCGAGGGCTTTCTCTAGGGTTCTAAGCGCCAGGCGATAGCGGCGACGATAGTAGAGGCCCATGCCTAGGGTGTGAAGGGCAGCAGCATAGCCTGCATCGTCTGCTGTATTGTGCAGATGCTGCACGGCTTGGGCGGCGTAGTCGTAGGCCCAGCGGTACTGCTGACGTTGGGCAAACACCACGCTGAGGTGGGTGAGGGTGTGACCTAGGGAAACGGCATCTTCGGCGTGGCTAAAGGCGTTGAGCGATCGCAGATAGGCCCCGGCGGCGCGATCCCATTCGCCCAGTTGGCAGTAGAGCTGGCCCAGGGCACTCTGGGTTTTGCCGGTTTCGAGCAAGGCAGGTACAGACCGTAACCAGGAGAGGTGATAGCGCTGTTCAATGGTCTGTACTACCGGAAAAGTCTGCATCAAAATTACCGGGCGGCTCTGGGTCAGGTAAGCGATCGCAAAGCGGGGACTAAGCATAGGAATGGGGTTGAACTCATCTACCTTCTCTTATGTCTGGAGCAGCCAAACCTATGCAGTGGCGGCTAGTTAGCGATCACTCCGCCGAGCGCTCATTTTTCTACTACCTGAATCAGGGTAGACAGGGCCGCGAGCTGGGTGGTGTCTACCCCGCGCACATCACCGCGCAGGCTGTTCGAGCTTCGGGTGCTGCGATCGATGTCGCCCAGTAGGGTTTCTATCACATTGACAGGGTTATCGTTTTGCAAGCCGATGGGGTCGCCGCTACGGGTGTTGTTGGCGACGGCAATTTGCTGAAGACCGCGTAGGGCATCACGCAGGGGACTGGTGCTCACCAGAGTTAGAATTTCAGCATAACCAGAGCTGCTCAAACACAGGTGAAAGGCTTCGCTGGGGTTGCTACAGTAACTGCGGTTCGGGTCGCGCCCTGCCTCCTGACGGGGAATATCTAGCTGCTGACCCGGTTCTAAGAGTGATTCACTTTCAGGAGCATCCCAATCGGTAGGGTGCAGCACTGACATACTCCCTGAGCTGCCGATGGCTAGCACGGCTATGTAGAGGCTACGAAATTCACCATTGGTCACCGTCACCACAATTTCGCTGCCCGATCGCAACGTCTGCCCCGAGCCCTCTAACCGCTGGGCGATCAGCTCACTCTGACCACCCCGGCCGCTGGCACTGCGACCTACAGCCACGGTACTATTGACCGGCTGCACAACGACATCGACATTGAGGTGAGAGGTGTCGCTGTTGAGCACCGATCGCAGCACCTGCCCCGCTAGCAGCAGCTTGAGCGTAGGGTTAAGCCGTTGAATTGCCGCTGCAATGGGCTCATTAGGCTCGCCAAAGCTGTCGCGAATGGCTGACAATCCCGGCGTAAACAGGCCAACGCTGCCTAACTGGCCTACATTCTGCACAGCCTCGGTAGCGGCGATCGCCAGCCCCTGCTCAGTCATACGCCCCAGCAGGTAGTGGGGACTTTGGCCACTGTCTATTGCGACGGGCTGAATGCGGTTGAAGGTGGCTAACTGCGATCGCGCCGTCTCCAACTCTGCCCCCAAAGAGTTATCTAGACCCACTCGCAGGGTCAGATCGGTCGGCACTCCTCGCACCCGCTCCCGCAGTAGTTGCCCCGCTGCGATCTGCCCCCGAGTGCCATCCGCCAGAGTACCGTAGCCCTCCAGCCCTACCCGCCGGGTTTGCTCAACTTGGCCAATCTCATTGCCATTGCTATCTACGACCGAAAAAATGGCTCCACTCTCAAAGGCTGATAGGCTTTGGGATGACACGCCCCCCAGCCAGAACTTGACCTCGCCACTGGCCTCGGTGCCCACCACCACGGCCTCTGCTGCCGGGGACTGGGGACGGCTAAAAAAGAGTGGCTCTTGCCCAAAGTTGCGCCCTGGCTCTACCTCGTAGATGGGTGACTGCACAATGCGAGCGCTGTTGGCCACATCCCGCGTGCTGCGGGATAGGTCGACAAACACGCGATCGAGCGGCAGGCTACCGGGCTGCTGCCACAGATAGCGGGTCAGCGCGTAGGTAAATGCCCCCGCGTAAAACTGCCCCACCCCCTCACCAAAGGAGGCATCGGCGGCCAGCTGGTTGGCCTGGGCTGACCCGAGCGCTACCCCTCGGGCAATGCCTTTACTGCGCTCGGTCTTGAGCTGAGCATGTGACCAGCCCAACCGCGTCAGCCAGCGATCCTGTTCAGCCAGTTCTAGAGCACTGGGTGCCGCATCGCCTAGCGCTACCTGTGATTCAACGGCTCGCATGATCAGCTCGCCTCGGGTGCCACCGCCGGAGTGGCAGCTGTCGAGCATGACGGTCACCTGGTCGGTTTTGAGGTTTGCCATCAGCAAAAACAGGGTTTTGCCCATGATGTCGTTGACTTGGTTGCCCTGTAGGTTGAGCCGAGCGTCGTGGGGTAGCAGGCTGCCGTTGTAGCCCGATGCCCCATTGGCGATCGCAATCGGGTCGGGGTCGCGCACTAAAGAGCCGTGGCCCGAGAAGTGAAACACCACCACATCCCCCGGCTGGGCCTGGTCGATTAGGTGAGTCTCAAAAGCATCTAGCAGGTTCTGGCGTGTGGCGGCCTGGTTTTCTAGGGTGAGAATATTGGCTGGGTCAAAGCCAAAGCGATGTACCAGCAGCTCTTTTTGCATACGCACGTCGGTGAGGCAGCCTCGCAGGGAAGTGACCCCGGCAGGGTACTGGTTGACGCCCACTAGCAGGGCCAGTTTGCGGGGAGTGGGTTGGGCTAGGGCGCGGGCGTAGCGATCGCCCTGCTGCCGCACATTCATCTGGCTGAGGCCTATGGCGGCCAGGGCAGACCCGGCGACCTGCAAAAACCGACGCCGTTTAAAACTTGACATAGGGCATGATCCTAAAAAGTTAAACAACACAGATGGGCCAGATATGACTGCCATGAACGGTTCTATTCGCTCGATTGGATACAAAGTTATCGGCCTGATTTCCTATTGAGCTAATTGAGCCGATTGAGCAAAGGCGACAGATCTAGAAATTTCTTCGACTGAGTTAAAAAACTACGTAATTAACCTCTGATAAAATGCTTTTTGCCTAACCGAATCCAGGAGATTATTGACGGACTCTTCTCCTTGAGAGTCGCTTATTTGTTGATAAACCAGTAACCCTTGTTGATAGCAGCTCGTTGCCTGTTCATACTGACTCAATTCTTCATAGGCTTTACCCTGCCCAACCCATGCGTAGGCTATTTCACATTGGGGTATAAAAGCATTTAAGTCGCGGGCCTGCTGATAGTGCGACGCCGCTCTAGAGTAATCGCCGGTAACTAGAAAGATATCACCTAGATTTAACAATGCAAACGCAGCCTCCACAGGCAAGTGATCATTCGCAAAGGAAAAGGCCTGTTCGTACCATTCAATCGCCTGGCCGTATTCACAGCGATCGCGGTAGAGATTGGCTAGGTTAAAAAATGTCAATGTGATTTGCTGTTGCTGCCCAAAGAGCAGCCGATAAATGGATAATGCCTGTTGAAAACATTCATAGGCTAATTGAGGTTGATCAATTGCTCCATGGGCTCGCCCCAAATTGTTTAGAATATTAGCTTCACTCTCGCGACGGGAAGCTAATTCACGAGCATCAGAATCGGTAAACTGTCGGATAGCCTGTAACGCTTGCTCAAAGCAGTCAAGCGCTTTCTGAAATTCCTTCAAGTTCCGATAGGTAACCCCTAAGTCATTAAGTGATGCGGCTTCGTTTTTGATATCCTTGAGCGTTAGAGCCAGCGATAAGGCTTTTTCTAGTGTTTCAATTTCCTGTGTAGTCTGACCTTCACTTCGAAATAGCGAAATTGCTTGCCAATAAGATTTGGTAGCTGATTGAAGATCATGAGTTTGAACCTGGCTATCGCCTGTTCGCAGGTATGTAACAGCTAAGGAAACCAGAGCATTATGTTGCTTCTGATTCATAGAGATTACCAAATTAGTAGTGGCTAAAAATTATCTTCATCCAAGGCTTCGGTTTGAGCATTGCCGCCTTCTACCGGATGCAACGTGACTTCGAGGGTGGTCCAGTATTCGGTGTTGCCTTCGCGCTTGACTACAAACTCTGTGGGGTCGCTAAAGGCAGATAGGGCCATATCGCGGCGAAATTTTTGCTGGTCAGCATCCCAGTCGATGCCGGTAGCAAAGCGCAGATCGCAGGTACAGGTACCCACATCGTCTAGGGTGACGTCTTCATTGGCCCGCACGTACACAAACCGCAGAGCTTGGCCAGAATTAGCATCTACCAGCTTAAAAACCGCATCGAAAGCATTGCCGTTTTTGACGGTGAGCTGGCCGTAGCCGCTGCCTACGGGAGGCGTAATTTGGGTGCCCGTGGGTAGCGAAACCGGCAGCCGCAGACTGGGCAAAGTTGCTATCCCCGCCACAGACGTGGATAGGGGAGTGAACGCTGTGCTCGGAGGGCTGGAGGTCAACGACGACAGTATTGCGGCTAAACCACATAGCCCGGCCAGGGCCGTCATTTGTAGCCGTCGAGTGGTGGGGCGAAGCGCGGTGGATGTAGAAGTCATGGGAGAAGTTTTCTGCGGTGGGGGAAAAGAGGCCCTAGGGTCTCTCTGCAAGGTTCTATGGCCGAGACTTGGGAACTTATTCACTAGAACTGTAGATTTACTGCCCTGCCAAACGGGGACGCAAAGCTGACGTTGTCTTTGCAGAAAACTGAATAAGTTCACTTCAACCAGCCATATATGCTGATGTCGTCCCCTAGAGGGTTGCTCATGCGTCATTCCGCGATGTGGTTTTGGTTGATCGCTGCTACTGCGCTAGTTGCTGCTGTGCAACAGCCATGTTTATCGGCAGAGGCGCAAAATCCCCACCCGGTTAAGGCTGATGTAACTGTCGCTCAGCAGGATCGAAAAGCCGAGGCTGATGCCCTTCTCCAACAGGGCATTCAACAATTTGAGCAGAGCCAGGTTCAAGCCGCATTGCAGTCCTGGGAAGCTGCGCTAGCCCTCTACCGAGAAATCGAAGACCCTCAAGGGCAAGCGAAAGTGCTGGGTAATCTGGGCAATGTCTACAGTTCATTGAGTGACTATCAAAGGGCGATCGCCTACTACGAGCAAGCCCTACCGCTGTTCCAAGTCCTCGAAAACCAGCAGGGACAAGCCAGGGTGCTGAGCAATCTGGGTGATGTTTACTGGTCATTGAGCGACTATCGAGGGGCGATCGCCTACCACGAGCAAGCCCTGCCACTGTTCCAAGCCATCGAAGATCGGCAGGGGCAAGCCCATGCACTAATAGGTTTGGGTAATGCCTACAGTTCATTAAGCGACTATCGCGGGGCAATCGCCCACTACGAGGAAGCCCTACCACTGTTCCAAGCTATCGAAGATCGGCAGGGGCAAGCCTATGCACTAATAGGTTTGGGTAATGCCTACAGTTCATTAAACAACTATCGTGGGGCAATTGCCTACTACGAGCAAGCCCTGCCGCTGTTCCAAAACCTCGAAGACCGACAGGGGCAAGCCAATGTACTAATAGGTTTGGGTAATGCTTACAATTTATTAAACGACTATCGAGGAGCAATCGCTCACTACGAGCAAGCTCTGCCCTTGTACCAAGCTCTCGAGAACCGGCAGGGGCAAGCCGATGCGCTGAATAATTTAGGTAGCACCTATTGGTCATTGAGTGACTATCGAAGGGCGATTTCCTATCACGAGCAAGCTCTGCCCCTGTTCCAAATCCTCGAAAACCGGCAGGGGCAGGCTAGTGTTCTGAATAATTTGGGTAACGTCCACTGGTCGTTGAGCAATCCTCGAGTGGCAATCACCTACTACGAGCAAGCCCTGCCCTTGTACCAAACCATCGAAAACCGGCAGGGGCAAGCCAATGTGTTGAATAATTTGGGTACCGCCTACGGGGAATTAGACGATTACCGAGAGGCGATCGCCTACCTCGAGCAAGCCCGGCCTCTGTTCCAAGCTCTCGAAGACCGACCGGGGCAAGCCGGTGTGCTGCTTAATCTGGGTACCGCCTACGGGTCATTAAGCGACTATCGAGAGGCGATCGCCTACCTCGAGCAAGCCCTGCCCTTGTACCAAACCATCGAAAACCGGCAAGGACAAGCCAAAGTGCTGGTTAATCTGGGTATTATCTACGGGGAACTAGGCGATTACCGAGAGGAGATCGCCCACTACGAGCAAGCCCTGCCCTTGTATCAAGCTATCGAAGACCGGCAGGGGCAAGCCAGTACGCTAATGAGTCTTGGTAATGCCTATTTGTCATTGAGCGACTATCGAGAGGCGATTGCCTACTACGAGCAAGCCCTGCCCTTGCACCAAGCCATCGAAAACCGGCAGGGGCAAGCCAATGTGCTGGTTAATCTGGGTAGCGCCTATTGGTCATTGAGTGACTATCGAGGGGCGATTGCCTACTACGAGCAAGCCCTACCGCTATATCAAACTATCGAAGACCAACAGGGGCAAGCCAGTACGCTAATGAATTTGGGTAATGCCTATTTGTCATTGAGCAACTATCGGGGGGCGATTGCCTACTACGAGCAAGCCCTGCCTCTGTTCCAAGCCATTGAAGATCGTTCAGGAGAGAGTCTTTTACTGAGCAATTTTGGAGCATTGCTAGCTGCACAAAATCAGCCTGAGCTGGCGATCGCATTCTACAAAGCCTCCGTCAACCTCCGCGAAAGCATTCGTGCAGACCTCCAAGAGCTACCCGAAACCCTCCAGGCGTCTTACACCGAGTCTATTTCAGAGGACTACCGCGAACTGGTGCGGTTGCTGCTAGAGCAAGACCGCGTGCTAGAGGCCCAGCAGGTTTTAGAGCTGCTGCGCGTGCAAGAAATTGATGAGTACCTGCGCGACCTGCGGGGCAACGCCCAAACCGCCCAGGGTCTTGACCTGTGGGATGCAGAGCAGCAGCTCTTGTCTATCTATGTGGAGATGGTAGAGGCAGGGCAAGGTTTCGATGCCTTTCTCAATCGTCCTGAGGTGCAGGCCTTTACCCAACAGCTTCAGCGCAACGCGCGCGGGCAAAACCTCAACCCCGAAACCCTGGCCCGCCTGCAAACCAACCTTCAGCAGCTCGACAATGCCGCGCTGCTATATCCACTGATTCTGGATGACCGCCTAGAGCTGGTGCTCGTCACCCCCGACGGGCTAGAGCGCCAGACCGTGCCCGTCGATCGTGTGCAGCTCAACCAGCTCATTGCCACCTTTCGCACTGACATTACTGGCCGCAGGCCCGAGGTAGAGCAGTCGGCGCAGCAGCTCTACGACCTGCTAATTCGCCCGCTAGAGCCCTATCTCACCGATACCCAAACTATTCTCTACGCCGCCGATGGGCAGCTGCGCTACATTCCGTTGGCGGCGCTGCACGATGGCGAGCAGTGGCTAGTGCAGCGCTTTGGCGTCAATCTCATTACGGCGGCTTCGTTGACCGACTGGGGGCGATCGCAGACCACCGCTCTCTCCGTGCTGGCCGGGGCTTTTTCTGAAGGATACTACCAGGTCAAAGTGGGTGACGAACTGCTGGACTACAACGGCTTGCAGTATGCGGGCTTAGAAGTCGAGCGCATCGCCACCGATATTCCCGCCACCAAAGCCTATTTCAATCAAGACTTTAGCCGCGCCGCCGTGGAGCCTGAGCTGGCAGAGCACTCGATTGTTCACTTCGCCACCCATGCCGAGTTTGTTGCTGGGGCACCCCATGAGTCATTTATTTTGTTTGGCAACGGCGATCGCGTTACCCTGCCCGACATCGCCGAGTGGTCGCTACCGGGGGTAGATTTGGTGGTGCTGAGCGCCTGCCAAACGGCAGTCAGCGGCGAACTAGGACAGGGGGAAGAAATTCTCGGCTTTGGCTACCAGATTCAGCGCACGGGGGCGCGGGCGGCGATCGCCTCACTGTGGTCTGTTAATGACGGCAGCACCCAAGTGTTGATGAATGCGCTGTACGTCGCTCTGCAAGCTGACTATAGCCCCAACGCAGCCCTGCGTCTGGCCCAGCAGGCCATGATCGAAGGCGACTCATCGGTCTTAGGCGTAGATATTCGCGCCGATATTGACCTGGTGACCAATTCTTCAGTATCACCTAATTCAGAAAGCACCAAGCTTAGCCATCCCTACTACTGGGCTCCGTTTATTGTGATTGGCAACGGTTTGTAGGCAGAAAAGCGACTCGCAAGCTAACTCAGCCGCTAGTCAACTACTTCAATTTGTACGACATATCTGTAGATAACGAACCACTACAGATCGCTATTAACAGTAAGAGAGTACACGCTCTTTCTGACTTTTTCAGCTCACCTCAACCATTTGGAGACTTAAATTATGCGATGCCCGCGATCTAACCACTGGTTGTTAGCCCTGTGTACCCAGGTGTTGAAATACTTTTTGCTGAGCGTGGCTGGCTGCACTGTGGCCTATATCGCTGCGATCGCCCTCAGCTGGGGGCTGCTGGCCGAAGTTGCAGCATTTATTTTGGCTTATTTGCTGCGGGAGGGATTTCTGCTGGTGAGCTGTTTAGTCGCCATTACCATCATTAGCGAGTCGATCCAGCGGTAATCGGTTTTTACCCATTCATTCGTTCACCCATTCGCACCATGTATTACAGCCGCAGACCAGCCCACCATCCCCTCGTTGAATAAGCTTCCTTGGCCCAGATATCCGTAAAGATAGCGCGTCGAATCTCCCATGATGCAGTGTAACACTAGTCGCGACTCAGCCTCTAAGACTATGGATAAAGTTTCTCGCTATTGGCACCTTATGCGCCTGTACAGTGCAGGTCACAGCCAAGCTGAACGGCTGCCCCACATACATAACTGGCTTTTGCAAACCTATGGGGCGCTGCTTAGCCAAGCAGAGGACGGTCTGCCAGAGTTACAGAAGGCGTTGCTTCAGCTTTGGTGGTCAGAGGCTAATCAAGCCGACCGAGCCCTGTTGAGCTTGCGCTGCTTCGTTAGCCACCACATTCGAGACGCCTGTGCGCATTTGGCGCGGCAATTTGGTGAGGCCTATGGTTTTACCACCGCCGATCTGCTGGTTAAGGTCTTAGACGACCATGGCCGGCCGCTGCCGCTGCGCCCCTCAGAACCGCTCCTACCGGGCGATTCCTCCAGCGCTAGCAAGCCGCCCTACCGCCCCTTCACTGCCAAAATTTTAGACAGCTATGTCCCAGACCTGGTTGCTGAAGGACAGCCTAAAGACCCCTCCGATACTGCCTCTGAAAACACACTGGAAAAAAAGAAAAAAAAGGCTGCCTTGAGCACATGGTGCAGCCGACTCACCTGCAACCACCCAGGCCTCAATCAGCTGCTGATCAGCAAGGGGCTCTACCGCGTCAGCGATTGGGCCATTTTGAACGACACCAGCCCGGCCCAGATGCAGCGCATTTTGCGCACCTACCACCTGTGCAGCGAGTACGAAGTGGCGACGGCGACGACGCTGCTAGAGCAGTACCAGGCAGTATATCGGCGCGATCGCCTAAATGAGCGCGAGAAAGAAGACAAGAAAGAAGGCGAAAATGAGAGATCTCGCCGCTGCCAGCCCCCCACCCCCGAGCAGCTAGCCAAAATCAACCCCAAAGTATCGGACGAAGCTCTGCTGGCCCAGCTCAGCCAGTTGGCTAGCCAGCTGCGCCAGTACCGCATTCACATCCGCGGTGGCACCCCGACAGTAGGCCCGTCTGAGCCTATCGACTGGGAGCAGGTACCTGCGGCAAACCCGGTCCCCGACGAGCAGGATGAGTTTTTGCAGGGCTACCGTCAGGTGCTCAAAACCGAGCTGAAGAATGCGATCGACCAGACCATTCGCACCAACGTTGACCGCCTCAGCCAAAAAGACGCGATGAAAGCCAAAGCCTACATTCAGGGGCTACATCTGTTTCACTGCAAGGGCATGGCCATGGGCAAGCTGGCCACCCACCTGGGCCTCAACAGCCAGGTGCAGGTGAATCGCTTGCTGGAGCTCAAACGCCTGCGCGCCGATGTGCGTCACCAGCTGATCGCCCAGATCTATCCGCAGGTGCGCCGTCAAGCCCTCGACTACATTTCTGCCGATCGGCTGCACGCTATCGATCAAACCTTAGAGCAGCTACTGACTGAAGATGTCGACCAAATTATCGAAGCTGCCGCTGCCGAAAGCCAAAGCCCCAAACGCGGTATTCCCAAGAGCCTATTTGCCCGCCAGCTCTGCCGAACCATCGACCAATTTATGCCCGATTCGGAGTAAGACCATGCATTTCCCTACCTTCCATTCACCCGCTACCCTAAACCCTATGAGTGATGCCCTTGACCCAATCAATTTTGAGTTTGACCCGCTGCGGTCAACTACCGTCACCCTACCAAGTGAGGCCGTGACCTGGGCAGTGCAGATCGCGCAGCGGGTGCCCGATTCTACCCAGCAATGGTCTACCTTCTTGCGGGCCATGGCGCTGCAAGGGCTCCAGCAGTGGTTAGAGTCTGGGGCTGTCGATCTCGCCCTAAATTACGACCGTTACCAGCCACCTGACCTGGAGATTGCGGGCCGGGTGGGCAACTATCGCCTGTGTCTAGTAGCCCAAGGCAGCCTCAGCGAGGAGGTAATCACGATTCCCACCGCCACTTTGGATGATGCCAGTGAATTTGCCCACCTCTATATCTTGGCGGAGGTACAGGAAGAGGTAAACCAGGTGACAATTTTGGCCGGGCTGCGGCGCGATCGCCTGCTCGCCCAGCGACGAACTCTGGGCCTTGTCTCCCAGCCCAACGGCACCTACCGCATCCCCATCCACTGCTTCAACACTACCCCGGAAGATCTGCTGCTCTATCTCACCTGTCTCAACCCAGCCCAGATCAGTGGCCCGCAAGTCAGCGGCACAGAGACCGCTACCGCCCCCCTTTTCACCGTGCCCCAAACCAGCCCTCTGCCTACACAAACCCGTGACTCGATCAATGTCGGTCGCTGGCTACTCAACCAGCTCGACGCCGTAGCCGACAGCCTGGCCTGGACACTGATGCCGCCGCTGGCCCCTGCTACCGCATTGCGATCCATGAGAACTCCTGTGGAGCAACTCGAAGATATTCTGCGGGACTTGCGGCCCACAGGCGTTACTATTCCGCCTAATGCGCGTGGTGCCTACACCGACCTGCAAACCATGGGGCTGCCCTTCCGTCTCTATGCCTTGACCTGGACGTTAGTTGAGCCTCATCCCCCAGAATGGACGCTGTTTTTGTTCTTAGGCCCTGCCCCCGGCGAGCAGCTACCCCCTGGTACCCGTTTGATTATGCGTGACGCCACCGCCGTGCTGGCCGAGCAAACCTTAGCCCAGGGCAATAAAAGCGGCTTTCTCTACGCCCAAGCGATCGGCACTTGGGATGAAGCGTTTACCGCCACCGTTGAGCTGCCTAACGGCAACACCCTCAACTGGCCCCCGTTTGTGTTTCAGCCAGAAGGGGCAGATGGGTAGGGTGTGTGCAGGTGGATGGGTAGGGGGTGATGGGGTAACAAGTCGCCCACCTTCCCACTCCCTGAATCCTCCACGCCCCATCTCTCCCACTACCCATCTCTCCCACTACCCATCTCTCCTACCCATCCACCCATCCACGCCCCTCCCCCTCCCATGTCCTACCGCCTCACGGTTCATAAAATCGACCAGAGCTGCCTGTTTGAGCTGGCCTGGGGTCAGGGGCAGCGGCTGACGGCCAGTCTGGCGTTTCCGGCTCAGCTCTTTGATCTGTACGAGAGCTGGCGACGGGCCTATCTGGGCTACTACAAACAGTCGCTGCGGGGGCGGGCTGGAGCTATGGGTCAGGTCGCTGTGTTAGAGGTCGATTGGCACAGCCAGCTGGTGCAAGCCGAGGCGCGGCTGCTGTCGGAGTTTCACACCTGGCTCAAGCACGGCGACCTGTTTGACCTGCGGGAAAAGTTGCGGCGAACGGCCCAGAGTAAGGGCAAAGGCCAGGCGCTATTTTTGACCTGCACGCCGCTGGAGCTGGCCCGGCTACCCTGGGAAACCTGGGAGTTTGGTCCCCAGATGCAAATCGTGCGATCGCCCGCCACCATTCGCTCTGCTACGGGCGATCGCAATGAGTTTCGCCGAGGCAAAGCCCGAGTGCTGGCTATTTTAGGAGATGAAACCGGGCTGAATTTTTCCGCAGAGCGCAGCGCCCTCAATGCCCAAAAGCCTTTGATGGACATTCACTACGTGGGTTGGCAGCCGGGCGAAAATGCCGTCGACCTAAAGCAGCGCATTTGCCAAACCATTGCCGACCCCCAGGGCTGGGACGTGCTGTTTTTCGCCGGACACAGTAACGAGGAGGCGCTGCTGGATGGGCAAGTTTTCATTGCTCCCAACACCGCCATTTCGATTAAGGAGCTTAGCCCTTATCTACAACAGGCCGAGCAGCGGGGGCTGCAATGTGCCTTATTCAACTCGTGTAGCGGCTTGGATATTGCCCAGGGGCTAGTCAATCTCGGCCTCAGCCAAGTAGTGATTATGCGCGAGCCCATTCACAATGAGGTGGCCCAGGCGTTTCTGGTGCAGCTGGTGCAGCGCTTGGCCCGCTACGAAAATGTGCAGGAAGCGGTGAAAGGAACCTGTGAGTTTCTCAAGCTGACCAAGCACCTCACTTACCCCTCGGCCTACCTGTTGCCCTCGCTATTTTATCATCCCCAGGCGGTGCCCTACCAGCTTCAGCCGGCGGGGTGGCGCGCGATTCGGCGACGATGGCGACCTACGCAACGGGAAGCGATCGCCCTCGGAGCGTTAGCCTTACTTAGCTTGCTGCCCCTACATCAGCAGTGGCTGCTTGATCAGCGGGTAGCCATGCAAGCTAGATATCGAGACATCACCGGCCAGGTGACCGATGGTGCTACCCCGCCCGTAGTGCTGGTGCAGGTCGATCAGGCTACCTTTGTGCAGCAAGGCATCAGCGACTTTAAGCCCATCGATCGCGCTCTGCTGGCTGATATCATTACCCGCTTAAACGAACTCAATGCCCCAGTCATAGGCATCGACTACCTGCTCGACCTGGCCCAGGCCGATTACGACGCCACCCTCAACCAGGCACTGGGGGCAGCTATGGCCAACCAGGTTTGGCCCGTTTTTATCACAACCCAAAACCCTGGTGGTGATTGGGCTGAGCTGTACTTCCAGGTGGCTGACCCCTACCGGGTGCTGCACGGCGATGCTTGGGTGCCCCAGTGGCACATTCTGCCGTTGCGAGCTTCGCCTGACTATCGCGCCCCCTTTAGCTACCAGCTAGCTTTGGCCCACCGGTTGAGTCAGCAATGGTCGGAGACCGGCACTGAAGGGCGATCGCGCCCCAACCTTCCCCAGCCCGGACTCCCTGGCCCCCCGCTCGAAGCTCAGGTGCAGGCCTACCTGAGAGAGCACAACGATGTCACTCCATCCTCCTGGGTCAAACTGCACCCCATTACGCACATGTCCTATCGGTTCAGGCAGCGCTGGTTGCAACCCCTGCTCGATTTTTCGATTCCCCCTGAGCAGGTCTACAGGTCAGTTTCCGCCGCCGCGCTGCTGGCCGACCCAGAGGGTGAGGTGACACAACTCGATGGTGTTCGCCTAGAGGAAGCCGTGGTGATTGTGGCGGCGGGGGGCTACTACGCTGCCGGGGTTGCCGCCGACGGCGATGACAACCTGCCGATGCCCCCGGCCCTTGGCTATTGGTTTGGGCAGCAGGGCGACAATCGCATCGACCTAACCGGCGGCGAAGCCCATGCCTACATGACCCACCACTTTTTGACTGACCGGCTGGTGGTGCCCATCCCCGACCTGTGGCTGATTTTGGCCGCAGCCCTGGGGGGCAAGGCCCTGGTTCTGTATCTCAGCGATCGCCCTAAACTCGGGCGATCCAGTCTGGGGGCTGCCCTGGGCACAGCCACGGCAGGCTATGGCTGGCTGAGTCTACAGCTTTACATCGGCGGAGCGGTGCTGTTGCCCTGGCTGCTGCCGTCGCTGATGGTTTGGAGTTACGCACTACCGCATTTTAAGGAGGCTAACCGTGAGCAATAACAACTGGATACTGGCCGGGTTGATGACAACGGCAATGGTGAGCAACCTGGGGCTGCCGGTGGCGATCGCCCAGCCCGCCCCCGAGCCATCCCTGGCGTTTGAGCAGGTGTTTGACTTCTTTCGCGGCGAGGTTCGAGACCGTCGCCGGGGCCAAATCAGCGGCTCTAGACCGGTGAGGGATATCGAACCTCCCTGTCTAATCAACCCTGGCGATAGCGAAATCCTCTGGTACCAGAAGCCGTTGTTTGTGCTGCGGGGAGACATAGCTCAGATTGAGGTGCAACCCCAGGGTAACGCTGTCGCATCACCCTGGAATGCCGAACCAACGGCAACCGAGTCAGGCCTGCTGACCGCAGCCTACGATGGCGAGCCCCTGCGGCTGGGCAGACTCTACAACCTGCTGATCTATGAAAACCAGCCGATCTTCGGCCCAGTGCAAACAGTGCAAATTCCCTTTCGGGTAATGGCCGCGGGGGAGGAGCGCGATCGCGTTGCCGCCGATCTCGACCAGCTCACCGCTGAGCTAGCTACTGAGGAAGCCGATGCTGAGGCGATCGCCCAGGCCAAAGCCAACTACTTTCTCGAAAATGAGCTGCCCGCTGATGCCCTGCAAATTCTTTTCACCGTTGCAGCCCCCTCCGAAGAACTGGTCGCTGCCCGCGAAGCCCTAGCCGCCGATATTTGCAGTGAGGAGTTACGGCCCTAACGCACGCCATCCCTATCATCTGTCCAAACCGCTGGTGTAAGAGGCCTCACCAGTAGCGATAAAGTCTGTTTACAGAGGTTATACCGCTGTCATGTTGCTCGATCGTTAAGAGTGAGCCGGACTCAGCTTAGGCCTGTGGTAGGGTTGCCATGAACTATGCTCTAAACCGCATCTATGGCTATTTTTCCTGCTTTGAGCAAAACCTTGCTGACAAGGTCACTCCCGCTGACTACGACCCTGGTTTTGCTCTCAATAACAGGAGCACCGCCAGCCCAGGCGCAAGTTACGCCCGATGTCACCCTGGGTAATGAGTCTTCTACCGTGACCCCTAATGTGCCGGTGCGCGGCAGCGAAGCTGACCTGATTGAAGGCGGTGCCCTGCGCGGCAGCAACCTGTTCCACAGTTTTCTAGAGTTCAACGTCGATGCCGGGCAGCGGCTTTACTTCGCTAACCCAGTAGGGGTCGAGTCCATTCTCAGCCGCATTACTGGGGGCAACCCCTCGGCCATTTTTGGCACCCTGGGGGTCGATGGCGCGGCAGATTTATTTTTGATCAACCCCAACGGGCTGGTGTTCGGCGAAACCGCCACCCTCGATATCCAAGGTTCGTTCTACGCCAGCACTGCCGAGGCCATTCCTTTGGGCGACGGGGTCTACAGCGCCACGGCCCCAGAGCAGAGCAGCCTGCTGACGGTGAACCCCAGCGCTCTATTTAGCAACTATTTAAGCGAGTCGTCTGGCAATATCGAAAGCCGAGCACCGCTGGCTGCAGGCGAAAACCTCACCCTGGCCGCCAACCAACTTGACTTGCAGCGGCAGGTAGCAGCAGGAGGCGATTTAACCCTGCTAGGCAATACCGTGCAGATTCGCGATGCGGTAGATGCGCCGTTTGTGGGGTTTGCCGGGGGCGATCTGCTGGTGCAGGGCAATGAGCAGGTGGATATTGTGGCCCTCAGCCACCCCGACAGCGGACTGTATAGCTATGGCAATATGGTGCTGCGATCGCAAAACCCCGTCGGCGGCGACGCCCACTACTGGAGCGGCAGCAACTTCACCGTAGAAACCCTCAACGGCAGCGGTGGCAGCCTCTACAGCCCCATCGACCCAGTTATCCGCACCTTTGGCAATGTCTTTATTGAGACCTACGTGGGCAGTTCACTGCACATTTTGGCTGGGGGTAACGTTACTCTTGGCACTGTCGCAATCACGGCTCCTGATCCAGGGAATTTGGGAATTGATTTTTTGCAAGAGACCGTTACGCTCTCAGATGGCACAGTAGTCCAAGTTGATGGCGGTGCTCAGCCTACATTAGACGTGCGATCTGGGGTACGCCCAGAAATACTCGGGACACCGCCCTTGGATATATTGACAGGTTTTGATCAATCTACTGACAGAATCTTTGGCGAACAATTCGTCACAAATTTTCCTTCAAGTGCAGACATCAATATTGGTGATGTTTTGATTACAGCACCAAACAGTTTGGTACTGCTAACAAACCAATACCAATTCAACACGGACTTGGCTAAAGGCAGCATCACAGTCACAGGTGAGGGAATTTTGGGCCGTGGCATTGATGTCAGCAATCCTATCGGGCAGGGGGGGTTAGTATATTTTGATGCTCGCGCAGATGTTTCTTTAATTAATAGTTTTATTAATACTACCTCTATAGAAAACGGAGGGAATGTGGTGATTAATGCTGGTAATAATGCTCGTTTTGATGGTGCCAACGGCAACCGTCTTACAGGGATATTTGCTAACCTCAATGTAGGAGGGAAAGGCGCTGGCGGTAACATTCTCATCAATGCGGATAATCTAGAAGTTTTGAATGGTGCACGAATAAATGCGCTAGTTTTGGGTGCAGGGCGAGGGGGTAACGTTTTATTTGATATTCGTGACACTGCCCAGTTTATTGGTGCTAACCCCTTTAACGGCAGAGCTAGCGGCGCATTAAGCAGTATTGAAGCTGGGGGGCAGGGTCAAGGCGGCAGTGTGCAGATCAGCGCTCGTAACCTCGAAGTGCTTGATGGAGCACAGTTGTTTGCCAGCACCTTAGGGCTAGGCGATGCAGGCAACGTAGTTTTAAAGATTGAGGAACTGGCTCGGTTTTCTGGATTCAATGCCTTTAATAGCAGACCTAGTGGTGTATTTAGCCGTATTGAACCTGACGGGGAAGGTCAGGGTGGCAATGTGCAGATCAGCGCTCGCAACCTTGAAGTTCGTGACGGGGCGCAGTTAAGTGCCGGTACTTTTGGATTGGGAAATGCAGGTAACGTAATTTTGGATGTTGAGGAGCTGGTTCAGTTTGTTGGTGTTAACCCCCTTAATAACAACCCTAGCGGCGCATTTAGCAGTATTGAGCTTGATGCAAAAGGCCAAGGGGGCAACGTGCAGATTAGCGCTCGTAACCTTGAAGTTCTTGATGGGGCACGGTTGTTTGCCGGTAGTTTGGGGCTAGGAGATGCAGGCGATGTGATTTTGGAGATTGAGGAGCTGGCTCAGCTTAGTGGTTCTAACCCCCTCAATAGTATTTCTAGTCGCGTTGATAGCAGTGTTGGATCTAGCGGAGAAGGCCAAGGTGGCAATGTGCAAATTAGCGCTCGCAACCTCGAAGTCCTTAACGGGGCGCAGTTATTTGCTGGTAGTTTAGGGCTGGGTGATGCAGGCGATGTGATTTTAGAGATTGAAGAACTGGCTCAGTTTAATGGTTCTAATTCTCTCAATGGCAGACCTAGCGGCGCATTTAGCAGTATTGAGATTGATGGAGAAGGCCAAGGTGGCAATGTGCAAATTAGCGCCCGCAATCTCGAAGTCCTTAATGGAGCGCAGCTAAGTGCAGGTGCTTTTGGGCCGGGGGATGCAGGTAGCGTCATCCTCAAAATTGAAGAACTGGCTCAGTTTAATGGTTCTAATTCTCTCAATGGCAGACCTAGCGGTGCATTTAGCAGTATTGAGCTTGATGGGGAAGGCCAAGGCGGCAATGTGCAAATTAGCGCCCGCAATCTCGAAGTCCTTAATGGGGCATTGTTAAGTACTGCAACATTAGGGTTAGGAGATGCAGGCAGCGTGATTTTGAATATCGAGGAGCTAGCCAGGTTTGCTGGCTTTGACCCTGTTGACGGTAGCTCGGGGGGCGTTTTTAGCAGTGTTCAAGTTACTGGAGAAGGTAAGGGTGGTAATGTGAAAATTAGTGCCCGTAATCTCGAAGTTCTCAGTGGAACACAATTAGTCACTGGTACTTTGGGGCTAGGAGATGCAGGCAATGTGATCCTAGAGATTGAGGAATTAGCTCTGTTTGTCGGTTCCAACCCCTCAATAGAAGAACCAGTGGTGTATTCAGCAGTGTTGAGCCTAGTGGGCAAGGCCAAGGCGGCAATATAGAGATTAACGCCCGCAACCTCGAAGTCCTCAGCGGGGCGCAGTTGGTTGCCGGTATTTTTGGGGTAGGGGATGCGGGTAATATAATTTTAGGGATTAAGGAATTAGCTCATTTTGGTGGTATTGGCTCCATTAATGGCAACCCTAGCGGAGCTTTTAGCAACATAGCACCCGGAGGAGAAGGTCAGGGTGGAAATGTACAGATTTCTGCTAGAAATTTAGAGGTTTTTCAAGGAGCAGCCTTAGTCGCTAACAGCTTCGGCAGTAATGATGCTGGAGATATTAGTTTGTCAATTCTAGAGAGCCTATTAGTTGATAACGGAACTATTACAACTAGTGCGGAGGCAGCATTGGGAGGACAAGTAAATATTCAGGCAGGCCGGGTCATTCTTAGGAATGATGGAGATATTCAAACTTTTGTGGGTCGAGGTGATGGGGGTGGCGGCAACATTACGATCGCATCCAATTTCCTCATCGCTCTCGAAGACAGCGATATTCTGGCCTTTTCTTCCGATGGTCGCGGCGGCATCATTGACCTCAGCCGCACCACCTTTTTTGGGCAAAATCCCAGCATTTCTGTAAGCAACCTAAGCCTAAACGAGCTGCTAGATTTAGACGGCAACGATCGCGTCGATATCAACGCCACCGGCGGCATCGAGTCGGGGCAAATCTTTGTAGGCAACGCCACCTTTGTCGAAAACAGCCTGACGGCCCTGACCGACGCCCTTGTTGACACCAGTGCCCTCACCGCTGGGAGCTGCATTGCCCGCAGCCAGGACAGCTTAGGCTCCTTCGTGGTTACCGGGGGTGACGGGTTGCCCTCTACCCCTGGCGATGGGGGCATCTCAGCCTATCCTACCGGCACGGTGCGTGCCCTAGACGAGCCTACGGCCACCAGCATTCAAGAGCCCGATGGCGTGTACCAACTCCCCGACGGTCGCCTGGTGCTGGGCCGGGCCTGCGACCAGGGCACTACTCTTGCTCGGCCAAGTAGCTGAGGCGATCGCTAAATAGAGAGATGCCGTCGTTGGGGTTCAAAGCCTCCTGATCGGCCAACCCTGCCAGCAGGTCGCGGCGATAGGCGGCGGCCTCTGTAGAAACTGGAGTCTCAGAGAGTAGGGCGATCGCATCGTACCAGAGCCCGTCTGCGATCGCCTGCTCGGCGCGATCGACCAGATTGCCCTGCCCCATCGCAGCCCCACTCGTTGCGGCCACCACCTGTAGGTCGGCCTCATCTAGCGCCACCTGGGAAGGTCGTCCTGGGTTGCACTGCAAAATCACCTTCCAGCGGTAGGTGCTGCCCACCGTTAGCGCGGGTTCGTCATCAGGCAGAGTAAACAACTTGTAACCGGGCTGGCTTTCTCCCAGATTGAAGGTTTTGACCGGCGTTAACTCGTCACCCTCGGCTGCCGCATACTGATAGAGCTGAAGCTGCATTTGGTAAGGGGTTTCGTCGGGCACGTACCAGACCAAAGTGGGGCGACTCGCCGCCGTTGCGCCAATGTGTGACTGAGGGGCCAGCGCCGTGAGGTTGATGGGGGCACTGCCATCGCAACCGCCTCGGGTGCCGCCGCCTACCGTGCGGCGAGGTGCTCGAGACGTGGGCGGCGGCTCATAACCACGGCGATTTGAGCTTTGAGCGATCAGAAGGGGAGCATTTAAGGTCACCTCATTGCCCCAGCTGGGGTTGCCCACCGATAGAAAAATGCCGGTCAGGCTGCTGACAGTCAAAAGTGCCGCCGCGATCGCTGGTTTGTGCATCCCTAATTACCGTTCTGTAGGTGTGCTCCTAAGATTAAATGAGCGGCCCAGCGAATCAGCAAAATTTTGCGCCAGTTCATCGACGCTTAACGGTCACTGGCGTTGCCGGTTTCGGTAAAGGGCGATCGCCCTTGGGCAAGGTTTACCTCTCGTCACCTCATCAGGTCAGGCCCCTAAACCCCAGACGACGCTGAACGACCAGGGGCCACCGCAGTTCGCAACAGGTGCCCGCGCTGCTAAACTCGCGCTTAAACTGCCCGTTCAATCGCTGGGCCAGCTGTTTGGCCTGGCGGGTGCCCCAGCCCGTACCCGCAGGGGAGGTGTTGAGAGAGTAGGGCCCCTGGCCGTTGTCGATCACCTGAATCAGGTTTTCGGTGTCGGTGGCCTGGCAGACGACAGTGAGGCGGGTCACGTTCACGCCGTGCTTGCCGACATTGAGCAGGGCCTCTTCTAAAAACTGACAGAGGCCCTGCCGGTCGTCAGCCGAAAGGCCCAGGGTGCTGAGGGGTTCAAAGGTGACCACCTTAAGCTTGAGCGATCGCAGCCCTGGAAAGTCTTGCTCGCCCCGCGCCAGAGTCGCTGTGTAGGTGTTCCAAAGCTGCTCGTGCAGGGGAATGGCCTCGCTTTCCGGCGGCGCGGCAGCGGGCAGACTTTCGCGAATATCGCGCAGCTCCTGATTGAGGCGCTCTAGCCTGGGTCGGGCTTCGGCCCAGGAGGCGGGTTCGGCCTCCCGCAGTAGCAGGGCCAGGGTTTGCAGGGGACCGTTGTGAATGGCGCTGTAGGTTTGGTCAATAATTTGCTGGCGCTCTGCAATGCTCGATCGCAGGGTTTGGTCATACAGATAAAACCCCGGCAGCACCAGCCCATTGACGCTAAACACTACTAGCGTTGGCACCAGCGGTATCCACCAGCCCCCCAGCCACAGCAGGCCAAAGCTCACCCCCACCAGACCCAAACCAATCAGGCCCATCGTCAACAGGTACCAGGAGGGCGATCTGACTCCCCAGATCAGCACCGTGCCCACCCCGCCCCACAGCACGATCCATAGATACTCCAGGCCGTCGGGCCAGGGGCGCAGCAGGGGGCGATCGTCCAACACTGCACTCACCAATTGGCTGGTGGCGTGGGCCTGCATCACTACTCCATACACCAGCCCTGGACTGTCCACCGCCACCGCTACCGAGTTGAGAAAGTCCTTCGCGCTCGACGAGGTAATGCCCACCAGCACAATGGCATCCTCAATCCAGGTAGGGTCTACGCTGCCATCGAGCACCTGCTGCAATGACACCCGCCGAAAGGGCTGAGGGCCACTGCGCCCGTTGAGCAACACCTGGTGCCCCCCGGCATCGGTCCTCACATAACCGCCCGCATGGGGAGAAATCTGAGAAAATTCCGTAGCCCCAAAGCGCATAGCCCAGGGGTCACGCAGGCCATTTTCCAAAGTTAGCCCCTCTGCCTGCAAATAGGTCTCCGCCAGCCGCAGCGCCAGCGAAAACCGAAACTCTCCTACTGCATTAGGCGACCCCAGCAGAACCCGGCGCACAAACCCATCGTCGTCCTGGGGAAAATCCACAAACCCCACCTGCTCCGGGGGCAGGTAGGCTGGCCCCGCCACCGGCGGATTGCTCAAAATATTCTCAATGGCGATCGCATAGGGCAGAGTCGCCAGAGTTTCGACCAAGGCCGCATGACCCGGCTCCACCGCCATATCGCGGTAAATGTCGATGCCCACCGCACGGGGCCGATGCACCGCCAGGGTTTGCAGCAGCTCGGCCAGCACGCCATCGGGCACAGGATAGGTGCCCAGCCGCTGAATATCAGCTTCGTCAATGCTGACAATCAGTACCCGCTCGTCTGTAGCTTCGGCCGGTCGCCAGCGTAGCAGCTGGTCCAACATCTTCAGCTCCAGACCCTGAAACAGCCCCAGCAGTCGAGCACCTACCACCAGCCCCAGCACCACCACACCGGGCACCACCTGCCGCCACGGCAGTTTCCCTGCTGGGGAACGGCGCTGCCAACTGTGCCGAAGTTCGTCAAAGGGTTTCATAGGGCTAAGGGATTACGTGACGGTCAGGACGGGTGAAATCACCGCTAAGCCAAGCCTACAAAACCTTAGCGCTAGAACGTTGCAGAGTTACGTTAACCCGCTTGCTGAAACCTACGCAATGTCGTCTAGGGCAGGACAAGTTCGTCAGGTTCGCAGATTCAACCCCGTTAAACCATGCGCTGATCTCAAGGTTCGACCGTCTCAAAACTGAGACAGATGCTAAAGTTTGGGTGCTTTTTCTCTGCCCCTGGTTATGCCCTACTCTCCCCTTCCTGTCTGCGGCATGTTGGTGTTAGGGGCGATCGCCATCCTCCCCGCTGCTCCCCCCGCCCTGGCGCAGCTGGTGCCCGACGCCACCTTGGGGGTCGAAAGCTCAACGGTGACTCCCAATGCCCCCGTGCAAGGCAATCTCGTCGAGCTGATTGGCGGCGGCGCTGTGCAGGGCGACAATCTGTTCCACAGTTTTTTTGAGTTCAATGTGGATGCCGGGCAGCGGGTCTACTTTGCCAACCCTGCCGGGGTTGAAGCCATCTTTAGCCGCATCACCGGGGGCAACCCGTCGAATATCTTTGGCACTCTGGGGGTCGATGGCGCAGCCGATTTGTTTTTGATGAACCCCAACGGGCTGGTGTTTGGCCCCGGTGCTCGGCTGGATGTGCAGGGAGCATTTACCGCGACAACGGCCAGCGCCATTCAGTTTGGCGAACAGGGCAGCTTTGGTGTCGCAGATCCAAACCCGCTGCCGATTCTCACCGTTGCCCCCTCAGCCCTCTGGTTTAATCAGCTCAATCAGGGATCTATCACTAGCCAAGGAATCCTAGGGGTCGAGGCTGGACAAAATCTTGTGTTGGCAGGCGGAAATCTTACGCTGGATGGCAGCATTTTAGACGTAGGTTCTGCGGTTGGGGGCCGCATTGAGCTAGCTGCTGTGGCCGGGAACGGTGCCGTAGCATTCGCCCCTAACGGTAGCTTGATTTTTCCAGAAACCATGGGACGGGCCGATATTCTGATTGGTAATGATTCAGTGCTGGATGTTACCGCTAATGACGGCGGCAGTATTGCCCTAACTGGACGCAACATTACTATTTCTGACAGTCAGCTGAGTGCAGGTATCCCCCCCGGGCTAGGCACTAGCCAAAGCCAAAGCGGCAATATACAGATCAGGGCAACTGAAACTATACGTATTGAGGACAATAGCTTAGTCAACAATGTTATTTTTACAGACGCGATAGGCAAGCTTGGCGATATTGAAATTGAAGCTGGTACACTCACTGCTCAGCGATCGCAAATTAGCAACAGCACCATCGGTTCTGGCAATGCCGGTAATATCAACATTCGGGTTGCGGAAAACATTGTCTTAGATGATGCCAATGTGTTTAGCCTTGGGGGCGAAGACGTAGCCGCCAATGGAGGGAATATCACGATTGATACGACCAATCTTTCACTGATTAATGGTGCTCAGATTAGTGCCAGCACATTTGGCATCGGAGTGCCTGGCAATGTAGTGGTTAATGCTCGCGATCGCGTTAGCCTAGACGGTTTTCCCAGCGCCATTTTTAGCTCAGTTTTTGGCAGATCTCAATCCCCAGGAGGTGACATTCAAATCACAGCCAGGGAGCTATCTCTGACAAACAGCGCCAAACTAGATACGAGCGTCAATGGTCAGGGCAGTGGCGGCAACGTCGTCATTGATGTTCAAGATGGCCTAATTATTGACGGAATTATTCAAGGCAGGCCCGGCAGTGCCATTTTTAGTACTATTGAGGAAGAAGGTACGGGCACAGCAGGTGATGTTAGAGTCACTGCTGGTTTTGTAGCATTGACCAACAGCGGTACTATTCAATCCCTAACACGCGGTCAGGGCAACGCTGGCAATATCTCTATCCAAGCTCGTGATTTCGTTTTATTGGATGGCTTTGGCATTCGGGGCACTACAACTGTTCCAGGAACTGGCGAACCTAATTTTCTCATAATTCCAAGTTCGATTCAAAGTATCGTTACTGACGATGAAAATGCTTCAGGCAATGGTGGAGATATTTATGTTCAGGCTGGTAACTACATTTCGTTAAGCAACACCGCAAGAATTGAAAGTAGTATTGATTCGGAAACGGCGATCGGCAATGCTGGCAACATCACGTTGGAATCCGGCTCAGTTCTTATGGATAGGGGTCGGATTAACACGACGACTTTTGCTCAGGGGAATGCGGGAGAAATTATGATTAATGCTCGCGATCGCATTGCAGCAAATAATAGCTCTCGCATACAGTCCTCTACGTTTGGTGCTGGCAACGCTGGCAGTATTGAAATTTTGGCAATTGGCGAGGTTTCATTCGATAATGACTCAACTATCTTTAGCACAGTAGAACGCAGTGGTAGGGGTTCTGCTGGCAATGTTTTCATAGATTCAGCCTCACTGTCAATTACCAGAGGCTCTCAGTTTCTTGCCTATACTCTGGGTACAGGAAACGCTGGAAATATCTTGATTTCTGTGGCAGATTCAGCAGTATTCAATGGGAAAAGCCCTGGTAATTTTTCGAGTGGAATTTTTGCATTTGCAGGAGAAGGAAGTGTCGGGGACGGAGGCGATATTCAAATTACGGCTCGATCACTTTCTCTCTCAGAAGGTCAGCTAACAGCTGTGACATCAGGAAACGGAAACGGAGGAAATATTTTACTCAATATTCAGGAAGAAACAGCTTTAGATAACGAAACGCTTGTTTCAACAGCAGTGTACACCGATGCCAGGGGGGATGCGGGCAACATTCAGGTAAATACCGGAACGCTAACCGCTACCAATTTCGGGGCGTTTGAGTCGGATACTGATGGGTTTGGGAATGCAGGTAATATTACGTTGAACGTTCGCGGTGATGCCCAATTCTCCGGTGCGATCATCGCTGACAATCGCATTCGCTCGAGTGGGGCTAGCAGTTCTGTTAACAGAAACGGAGTCGGTGATGCTGGAACGATTCGATTGACGGCTAATTCAGTGTCGTTGACCGATTTAGCCGCTCTACAAACCAGCACTTTTGGCCAGGGAGACGGCGGCGATATTGTAGTGGAAGCCGCAGGTCGTGTCTTTCTAGATGACGCCCGGCTGGTTGCCATTGTGGGCGACGGAACGGGTCGATCTCGCATAGGCAATGGGGATGGCGGCACCATTCGCATTCAGGCTCAAGATTTGTCTTTGGTAAATGGCGCACAGCTTCAGACCAGCACCTTTGGCAACGGCGATGCTGGGAATATTGAAATTGATGCCGCAAATACAGTGTCTCTAGAGGGCGAAGTTCTCTTTCAGGATGATGATTTTTTTCGTAGTGCATTCTTCAGCACTGTGGGCATTACTGGCATTGGCGAAGGTGGCGATATTGCGGTGCGAACAGGAACTTTATCGGTGGCTGAGGGAGCCGTTATTAGCGCCACAACCGTGGGACGTGGGCCAGCGGGCAATATTCAGGTGGAGGCGCGCGATCGCATCACAGTCGATGGCTATAGTACGCGATCGGGCTTCCCCAGCAGTCTCCAATCCTCTACCGAGTTTTCCCTCAGTGGGGCAGGCGGCAACATTGATCTCTCGGCCAACCAGGTACAGGTGCTCAACGGTGGTCAAGTCTTAGCCAACAGCGAAGGCCGAAGTTCGGCGGGCACCGTGCGGGTTAATGCCACCGACAGTATTTTGGTGTCTGGCAGCAACCCAACCTTTGCGGCC
This sequence comes from Nodosilinea sp. FACHB-141, assembly GCF_014696135.1. Classification (NCBI taxonomy): domain Bacteria; kingdom Bacillati; phylum Cyanobacteriota; class Cyanophyceae; order Nodosilineales; family Nodosilineaceae; genus Nodosilinea; species Nodosilinea sp. FACHB-141. Next base: position 162,496 of record NZ_JACJPP010000002.1, read on the forward strand.
CAAGCCGCTAACAGGCCCAGCATCGCCCGCCTTTTTATTCCCCAAAGCACCATTTCGGTGCGCTCTAGTGCAGCGGGCGCGGCAGGCAACTTGATCATTGGCGATCTGGGCAACACTCCGCGCCTGGTGCTCGACGGCGGCCAGCTAATTGCCGAGTCGGCAGCGGTCGATGGCGGCAACATTGTCATCGACCTGAGTCAGGTGCTGCTGTTGCGCAACGGTGGCCTCATTTCGACTACAGCGGGCACTGCCCAGGCCGGGGGCAACGGCGGCAACATCACCGTTCGAGCACCTTTTATCGTCGCCATCCCTAGCGAAAACAGCGACATTCGCGCCGATGCCTTTGCTGGGGCGGGGGGCAATGTGTCTGTCACCGCGCGGGGCATCTTTGGCATTGAGCCGAGGCGCGATCGCAGCCCTCTCAGCGACATCACCGCCACCTCAGAACTGGGGGTAAGCGGAGTGATCGCCGTAGATACGCTCGATACCAGCTTTATCGAAAGCGGCCTTACAGCGCTCGAAGATACCTTGGTAGATACGGCAGCGCTGACTAGCGGTAGCTGCATTGCCCGCACTGAGCCGGGGCTGGGGTCTTTTACCGTCACGGGCGGTGGCGGGCTGCCGCTTAGCCCGGGGGATGGAGCAATTTCGGCCTACCCCACCGGCACCGTGCGCACGGTAGATGAGCCTACCGCATCCGTTATTCGAGAACCAGACGGGGTGTATCAACTGCCCGATGGCCGCCTGGTACTCAGCCGTCGCTGTGCAGATCGCTCAGCCCCCAGTAGCTAGAAACTTGAACCGCAACGCAGATCGCTAAACTGGCCGGTTTCTACATTGACTCCCTCATCAACATGCTGGATAGTTGGGCAGCCAAGGCAATTGCCGCTCACCCACATTCTTCCTCTGGTCGCCGTTGCTGTGATTGAGAGACGCTATTCTATGATGCATCTATTTCCTGCCGGGCTGGGTGCCCTGATAGTGGTGCTGGCCTTCAACCTAGGGGCTCAGGCCCAGACGCCGCCCGACCTGCCAGAGCCGACTGGGCCCAGCCGACCAGCCCCCCTTAACCCACCCCTGCCCGAGCCGATTCCGCCCGAGGAACCGCTGCTGCGCCCCGAACCCAACCCTGAGGAAGCCAGTCCTCCGGCGGGTGAACTCGTGTTTACCGTCAACCGCATTGAGGTGGTGGGCAACACTGTTTTGGAGGATGAGATCGCCGCTCTAGTGGAGCCCTGGGAGGGGAATGCCCTATCACTGGCCGATTTGCTCGAGCTGCGTACCGCCATTACCGAGCTGTACCAGATCCAGGGTTACGTCACCTCTGGGGCCTTTTTGCCTACCAATCAAGACTTAGGTAACGGGGTGGTGCAGATTCAGGTGATTGAGGGTGGGGTCGAGACCATTCAGGTAAATGGGTTGGGCCGACTGCGAGAGGGCTATGTGCGCGATCGCATTGCTCTAGCTACCCAGTCGCCCCTGCAAATTGCCCAGGTCGAAGATGCCCTGCGCCTGCTGCAAATCGACCCCCTGCTGGAGCGCGTCGATGCCGAACTCACCGCCGGCAGCCGTCCAGGGCAAAACATTCTGATTCTCGACGTGGCGGAGGCCGACCCCTTCTCAGCAGCGGTTACCCTCGACAACTCCCAGTCATCGAGTATTGGCTCGTGGCAAGCCGAAGCCCAGGTGCAGCACCGCAACGTGCTGGGTCTAGGGGATGCCGCCAGTTTGCGCTACGGCCACACCCAGGGGCTAAACCTCTACGAGCTGCGCTACGGTCTGCCCCTCAATGCCCGCGACGGCACCCTGCAAGTGCGCTACGAAAACGCCAGCAGCCGCATTGTCACGCCCCAGTTTGTCGATGCGGGCATTCGCAGCAACAGCCAAACCCTGGCGCTGAGCGTACGTCAACCCCTGAGCCGCTCCATCAGCCAGGAGTTTGCCCTGGGTTTGGCCTTCGACCTGCGCCAAAGTCGCAGCTTTATTCTCAACGACATTCCCTTTTCGTTTTCGGTGGGGCCAGAGAATGGGGTGGCGAAGGTAAGCGCCTTGCGGTTTTCCCAAGACTGGCTGGCGCGGGATCTGCGGCGGGTGGTGGCAGCGCGATCGCAGTTTAGCCTAGGTCTGGGTCTGTTCGATGCCACCGTCAACGACACCGGCACCGATGGCCGCTTTTTTGCTTGGCTGGGCCAATTTCAGTGGGTCGAACGGGTGTCGCCCAACCTGCTGCTAGTCAGCCGCGTCAACGCTCAACTCACCCCCAACTCGCTGCTGCCCCTGGAGCGCTTTAGCGTCGGCGGGCAAGACACCGTACGTGGCTATGCCCAAAACCAAATCGTCACCGACAACGCCGTGGTCGGCTCGGTCGAGCTGCGTATTCCCCTGTCGGCCACCCCCAACCAGCTCTTGCTGATTCCCTTTGTAGATGCAGGCACCGGCTGGAACACGCTGACCGAAAGCCCCACCCCCTCTGTGCTGCTCGGCACTGGTCTGGGGGTGCAGTGGCAGCCCATCCCCGCCGCCAGCCTGGGCTTCACCTACGGTATTCCCCTGATCGGCGTACCGAACCGGGGCAGCTCTTGGCAAGAAAACGGGTTCTACTTCACCTTTACCTATCAACCGCTTTAGAACAGGTCGTCAAGGAAAGAAAACCGGATTGCAGAAAAGTGCAAGGTCTCTGGCGGCAAATGCGGTTTAATTCTGGTTGAGTCGCCCTAGAGTTGAGAGCAGCTAGGGAATCCATCTCGGCTAGCACAGCGAGGGAGAACTTGTTTGACAAAGCTTGTTAAGCCCGTTATTGACTCAGCCTGGCTGTTGTGCTGGTGGCACCGGCACCAGGCCCAGTGGCTAAACCGGGAAGCCGATGCCATTCGCAACGGTCTGCTGCAAGACCTGTTCGCGGTGCGGCGGCAGCTTGAGTTGCTGCCTGGCGACGGCAGTTTGGCTGCGGTCGAGCACTTGTACCACTCGCTTGAAGCCTTGGGCAACCGGCTCAGCTCTCCTTACCTGCACGACTCGCTGCCTTTGGCGATTCAGCAGGCGTTGTCAGACTGGCCGCCGCAGGTAGCCACCAGAGCAGAGTCACCTAGCCAATGGCCTACTGAACCGGTCGAGCACACCATGCTGCTGCTGTCAGTTTTAAAGCATTTGGGGCAAACCCTGGCGGCCCAGCCCAGCCTGCCTCAGAGCTGCGTTGTGAGTCTCGCAGAATGCTCCGACGGCAAACGTTTGACGGTCTCTGTTGAGTACGAAATTGCCGTTCCTCCTGCCCTGCTAGACCTAGATCAATCGGAGGCTTGGCGGGCTTACCTCACCACCTTTGACCTGTTCAGCCAGGGTCGGGCCAGCGCTACCCACGGGGTCGCCACCCTCCGCTGGTTCTTTGACTGGTAGCGGATCACCGCGATCGCCCATCTAATTTGTTGCTGCATTCCCCAAACCCTATGACTACTCCCCAACGCCAACAACTGCTAGTCGTTGATGACCACGACGCCGTGCTCAGTGGCACCGTGAGCGCTCTGCAAAAAGATTATCCCGATGCCAATATTCGCACCGTGCGCACTGCCCACGAGGCTGCGACCAGTGTGGCGACGGTTTTGCCCGCTCTGCTGGTAGTCGATCTGTCTATTCCAGAAAAAGCCGGGGCACCCTCGCTGCCCGAGACAGGAATTGGCCTGCTGCGATCGCTCATGCAACAGCACCCCGAGCTCAACATCGTGGTACAGAGCGCCCATGTCAAATCGCTGGTGCGGCTCAAACCAGCGATCGACGCTCACCAAGGGGGCTTTACCATCGTCGATAAAAGCCTGCCCCTGCATGAAATGCTGACCAAGGTGAGCTGGGCTATGCAGGGGTTAATTTACACCCCGAAAGATATGCGCAGCGGTCTGGAGGTCAAGCCTGAGTGGCTGCACGTGTTGCAGCTCGCCTTTAAAGAAGGGCTACAAGATAAGGCCATTGCTGATCGCATGAATGTCTCAGAACGCACGGTGCGCCACTACTGGAGTAAGGTGCAAGATGCCCTGGGGGTCTACCCCGACCCCGGCAAAAATATTCGCATTCAAACCGAAATTCGCGCCCGCGAGGAAGGGCTGATCGACTGAGCGATCGCACATTCTTTCCCACCTCTAATCGTCTGCAATAGTAGGTGATTTCTATCGGCGGCTCCACTGTGGGGCCGCTTTTTTATTGCTGTAGTTTTCGGCAACTTACTTGACGGGTTCAAACCATTTTGTTGGCATTTATACCCCCTGACTAGAGAGTTTGAAGACTCTAATCTAATAACCATAGAGAGCCAAGTCGTTCAACAAAACTTCTGAATAAGGCTTCTCTTCATTGTCATCTCATGACTGCATTGAGCCCTGAAAGAGTTACGAAACTCAACCACAAGACGGCTTAGACATTTCATTCTTATTCTTTGGAGAAACCTATGGCTATCATCAACGGCAGTGTTTTTGGCGATGTTGTGACTGGTACCATTGGCAATGATTCTATTGCATCATTTGGGGGTAACGACTACATTTACGGCAGTTTTGGCAATGACTTAATCAAAGGCGGCTCTGGCATTGATACAGTCGACTACAGCATGCTTGGCCAGCCCATAACCCTAGAAGCCGGTGGATTCGTCGGCAAGGGAGCTGCCGGAGTTGACAAAATTGTGTCTGTCGACAACGTTATTGGTGCGATTGGACAATTTAATACTATTGATGCGTCTTCGGGCAACAGCGGCATTGTATCGATTAACGTGGATCTTTCTATCAACAATTTAGTGGTTAATGATATTCCCGGCATTGGCACTATTGGGCTAGGAGTTCAAAATTTCATTGATGTTGTTGGCACAACCCAGAATGATGTTATTGCTGGTGATTTTCAAAACAATATTCTTAACGGCAACAGCGGCGATGACTTTTTATTCGGCAACTCCGGCAACGATTGGATGATTGGCGGCAAGGGCAGCGACATCGTCCTGGGGGGCAGCGGCAGCGATGCGCTGAGCGGGGGTTCTGGCAACGATTTCCTCAATGGCTTCGGCTTTACATTCGGCGAGTTTGATGTGCTTGAGGGTGGCTCGGGGGCCGATGTATTTGCTCTCGGCGATGCCAACAGCCTCTACTACCTCGACAATGGTTATGCCACTATTACCGACTTCAACTATTTAGAGGGCGACAAAATTCAGGTTACGGGTAGCGCCAGCAATTACGGCATCGCGTTCCAGGATCTTTCTGGAGGGCTAGCTACCGATACTCTGATCTTCTTTGGCGGTGATCTGATTGGCGTTGTGCAAGATACGACAAACGTGGTGCCTACGTTTGATTTCATTGCTGCCTAACGTTGGGCGATCGCCCTAATTTTCGCTGATGCTTTCCCCTCTAGCAGTGCGGTCGCTCCGCGTTGCTAGAGTTTTTTTGGGGTCATAGCCGCAGCGCTGGCGACTCTCTATGCCATTCCTGAGAAGAACGGGCTGGTGCCCTGCCTGAGATCCTCTGGTACCCTGGGGCTTAGCTGTTGCCAAGCTTCGGTAAAACCAGCCCAACAGGCTACTTTGCTATGTAAATAGGGGTGTGTCTCGATGCCAAACCATCTGCGTCGTCGCCTAAGGGGCTTGTGGGGCCTACTGTTTTTGGTGGGGCTGGTGCTGGCAATCTGGGGCGGCCAGGGTTGGTCGTCACTGGGGCTGGCGAACGATGCGATCGCGACTCAGGCTGGCACCCCAGAGCAGCTGGTGCTAACAGGGGTTTCCTTTTACCAAGCTGGCGACTACCGGAGCGCCATCGATCGCTGGCAACGGGCGCTACAGAGCTATGGCTCTGGCGCTGAGCCATCGCAGCGGGTGCTAGTCTACGAAAATCTGGCCAGAGCCCATCAGCAAGTGGGGCAACCCGCAGAGGCGCTAGACGCTTGGGCGGCGGCGACGACCCTCTACCGCAAGCTGGGCGACCCGCTGCACCTGGGGCGCACCTTAACTGAGCAGGCTCAGGTGCATTTGAGTCTGGGGCAGCACCGGCGGGCGATCGCCCTGCTCTGCCTACCCCAGGCCGAGGCCCCCGCAGACTCCTGCACCCCCGGTTCGGCCCTTGCTCTGGCCACCGCTACTGACGACGCCCTGGGTGAAGTGGCGGCCCTGGGCAGTCTGGGTGAAGCCTATCGTCTGCAGGGCGATTACCCAGAGGCCGAAGCTATTTTACAGCGTGGGCTGAAGCTCGCTCAGGCGTCGGGGTATGGTCAGTTTGAGGGGCCATTGCTCAACAGCCTAGGCAGCATTTTTCAGCGGCGATCGCGCCTTGACTTCCGCCGAGCAGAGGCGGCTAGCCAGCTAGGGCTAACCGGCATTGCCAACACCTTTAGCGGCCAGGCCCAGGGGCAAGCGCAGCAGGCCCGACAGCTTTTAGAACAAGCGCTTGCATGGGCTCAGCAACAGGCCAACCTGGCCGCAGAATGGCAAACCCGACTCAACCTGCTGCCCCTCTATCGCCAGCAAGACGACCCAACAGCTGTGAATGCGACCCGCCAGCGGCTGGGCGAGTTGGTAGCTCAGCTGCCAGCCAGTCGAACCCTGGCCTACGGAGCGATCGCCGTCGGTCGGTCGTATCAGCCGGTGGGCACCACCTTTCGCTGTGCCTTGTCCGGCGACGAGGCCCAAGCTCAGACCTGGCTCGACCGCGGAGCGGCGATCGCCACCCAAATCAGCGACCACCGCGCCCAATCCTTTGCTCTAGGAGAGCTGGGCCACCTGCGCGAGTGCCAGAGTCAGCTGGATGCCGCCGTGGCCCTGACCCAGCAAGCCCAGGTAGCCGCCACTCAAGGTTTAGCGGCCGCCGATAGCCTCTACCTGTGGCAGTGGCAAGCAGGCCGCATCGCTCGCCTCCAGGGCGACCCTAGAGCAGCGATCGCTGCTTATACCCAAGCTGTAACCACCTTAGAGAGCATTCGTACCGAAATTTTGGTGGCCGATCGCGACGTGCAGTTTGACTTTCGAGATACCGTCGAACCCCTCTACCGCGAGCTGATTGAACTCCAACTGACGGGGGTGACCAGTCTTCAGGCAGCGGCTAAGCAAAACCTGCTCCCATCCGCCTCTGCCCTAGAGTCGGCCCTGGTCACCGCCGATGCCCTGCGGCTAGCCGAGTTGCAAAATTACTTTGGCAACGACTGCATTCTCAACCCCATCGCCCAGGCCCGAGTCGATCTGCTGGCTCAAAGCACTAATACCGCCGTTATTAGCTCGGTCGTCCTGCCCCAGCGCACGGCCTTAATCGTTAACCTGCCCAATCAACCTCCACAGCTCGTCTGGATTGACAACAGCTCCCAGTTGAGAGACACCGTTGTGCAGTTTCGCCTAGGGTTAGAGGCCTTCTACACCGAACCCTACGCCACCACCGTGGCCGAACAGCTCTACGGTCAGCTGATCAAGCCGTTAGAACCGGCTCTCACAGCAGGCAACATTACGACCCTGGTATTTATCCACGACGGTTTTTTGCGCAGCGTGCCCATGGCGGCGCTCTATGACGGCGGCCAGTTTCTAATTGAGAAATATGCCATAGCTACTACCCCCGCTCTCACCCTGACCACCGCTGCACCCTCGCGTCCTGAGAATTTGCAGGCTCTGGTGTTGGGCAGCAGCCAGGCGGTGGTTGCTGCGGGGCGGCGATTTCCGCCTATTCCAGCGGTACCGACGGAGGTGGCCTCGGTCTTGGCAGCGCTGCCGGGCAGTCAGGCGCTGCTCGATGAGGCCTTTAGCCAAGCCCAACTGAAGCAGGCCCTGCAAGAAACCCCCTTTTCCATTCTACACTTTGCCACCCACGGGCAGTTTAGCCCCGACCCTACGGAAAATTTCATCATCACTGGGCAGGGGGAGACCGTCACCTTTGGCCAGCTAGAGGCGTTCATTCAAGCGGGGAACCCCAACAACCCACAGATTGACCTGGTCATGCTCACAGCCTGCGACACTGCCGCCGGGGATGATCGCGCCACCTTGGGTCTGGCTGGAGTGGCGATTCGGGCTGGGGCTAGAAGTGCGATCGCCTCCCTTTGGCAGGCCGACGATGCCATCACAGCTCAAATCAGCCAAGATTTTTATCGGTTTTTGAAAGAGCCCCATCTCAATAAAGCCCAAGCGCTCCAGCAAGCTCAAATTCAAGCTATTCGGCGGGGCCCTAGTGTTACCCCCGGTAAGTGGGCACCGCTAATCTTAGTGGGCAACTGGCTTTGAACCCAAAGGTTGTTGGCCTATAGAGTGGCAACTATGGAAACAAGGAGTTCATGCAGCCACTCTCATTCTAGAAATTTAACTGCTGTTCGACACTCCGTACTAAACAGGAAATAGACGTAGGGATAGTAGTGGACGTAATAGTAATATTAAATCTGTGACGTAGGGATAGTAGTGGACGTAATAGTAATATTAAATCTGTTTAGATAGGCACAATTAGCCCACAGCCTTCATCCAGCAGTGAAAGCCCGTCAGTCCTCGAATTGAACGCCGGTCGGTTGAGCAAGACTCGACACCGCTGGGCTACGACCGCTTCTAATTGGTCTAACGACTCGAAACTTCGATTGGCGATGGCCTCATTGGTCGCTGGCCAGAAACGCTCTGAGGGCTGCAACTCGGGGGACTTAGGGGGCAGAAACAATAAATGGATGCCCTCAGGGACAACGACGTTGGCGGTTGTGTGGAAGGCCGCTTGATCCAACACCAGGACAACGCGCTTGTCGGGACTAAGGTCAAAATGGGCGGCGAAATCAGCGAGGACTTGGTTGAACATTTGCCCGTTGAGTTTTGGCACGATCCACTAGTAGGTCTGCCCTGTCATGGGCTCAACAAAGCCCATGAGCCATAGCCATTGGTATTTCCAGTTGACCTGAGCAATGGGGATGTGACCCAGCGGTACCCAGACCATGCGGTTGACGGGGTGAAGGCCAATTCTGTGCTCATCTTCTGCCCAAGCCTCAACCTGGGCTTGGTAATGAGCGGCTTGGACGTCAGCTACGGTTTAGGCGAGTTTTTTTCCACGCTTCCTAAGTGTCGAGGTCACTCTCGACGTGCTCAGGGCGAGGACGACGGCGGCGCATCTCCAGACTCTTGAGGTACTCCTACCCGCGTTGAGGATGAATGGGGCAGCCCAGCACCTCACTCATCCAACGAGCTACTTTAGGACCATCCGACAGGTCGCCATCTCCAGGCGGCATTTAAAGGGCTTGCTAGAGTTGAGCCTGCTGAACCGCATTCACCAGGGGGGCTTGCCCCGGATTATGACGCCGTTGGTCGCCAAGGGCACTAAGGCCTTGCTCGTTGTAGCGCCTCAACAGTTTGTAAATCCGGTCACGGCTGTAGCTCGTTGAGGCTGGTACGTCTGCTGGAGAGCGACCTTGAGCTAGAAACCAGATGATTTGGTAGTGGGAGCGCTTGATGCCCCCTTTGGCGTCTCGGTAGCGACGCTCTAGCTCATCTACTGCCAGATAATCCACAACTTGTACTTAGTTAGGCATTGCACAGTCCTAATTGCAATCCCCCTAGTTATGCTCCTCCAAGCGGACTTGGATATAATCGCCCCTAAAGGTTTCCAAAATTTCTGCACCATTGGAACCTCTGTTGCGTAGTGGTTTGAGGTGTTTTTGAGAATGGGGAATAGGAGATTCGAACTCCTGACCTATGCGGTGCGATCGCAGCGTCCCTAACCCCTAAAGCCTTTACCGCAGGGGCTTTGCAGCTTCCACGTCAAAATCTGAGTGCCCAAACGAGTGCCCAAACCACTTTTTGAGTGCCCAGGTAGAAGCTTGCGATACCTGGAAACAAAGGTAGGTGAGCTTTTCACTCGCCGAGTAAAGTTATGTAAAAGTACCCAATGCGGTACCCAAAATCCTTGTCGTTAGGTGCTTTTGGTCATTATTGGACGTGCCCTTCGGTAAGCAAAATGACGGTGTAGAAGGGGTGCTGAAGCAAAAATAATGCTTGATTCCGCACTGAATCCGCTCGGCTAGTGAGTGCTGAGCAAGTCTAAGAAATAGGCAGCATCACCTCAGCTTTGAGGCGCTACAATTCACTCAGAAAGGTGCTCTAGTTAAAACAAGAACCTGCACTATCTGTAAAAGAACACCATGCCTAGAAGGCCTTCTGCATCATCCTCCGACGGCTCTTCCAAAAATAAACCCAGAGTGCGCTTCATCTTTGAGCCCGATCGCACTTCCCCAAATGGCATCACCTACTTCTGGCTCATCCACGACACTTACAACGGTAAGGAGAAAGCGGCCACAGCGACCCGCGCCTTCTGGTTGCCCTTCGCCTACCGGCACTCCGGCAATTACTCAGAGGCCGAGTTGCGCGACCTGGCGCAGCAGTCCATCTGGCAGATGGAAGCTCAGATTCAACACTTGCGCGAGGAATTTGAGCTGGGCCTGGTTCGGCCCGACGCTACTGAATTGGTAGGGGCCACCGAGGCGGAGAATCTACAGCCCGAGACAATCAGTGGATCCGCTTTGGTACAGCCCATGACCGTCGCGGCTCCGGCTGACTTGCTCGACGAGTTCACCGATGCCCTATGAGCGACTTCCAGTTGCCGAAGGAGCCAGAGACCGAGAAAGGGCGATTGATGCGCCAGCAATACCTGGCGCTAGCCAAGGCCTCGCTCAAGGATGCCAAGGACTACGACAGCCTATACACCCGCTACAGTGACAGCCCCACGTCAGCCCAAGGGTTGGATCAGGAGGTGGCCAGAACCGCGCTACAGAACGGCAAGGCTCCCCGGCAGGTAATTCAACTCTTGGCTCAAGGGCCATTTACCCAGCAGCAGATTTTGGGATTGTCTGATACGGAGAAGAAAGAGGCACTACCCAAACTGCTTCAGTACGCCCAGAGGACGGTGGATAGTCTCCAGCAGCAGCGGTATCTGGAATATGCCTGCTCGGTGACAGGAAAAATTCAGAGCTACCCGGATCTCTATCGGGACTATGTGGGCAGTGACCTGACCGCAATTCAGCTGGATCAGAAGGTGACGGCGGCAGCGCTGGGGGCTGGGGAATCAGGAGAATCCGTAGCGGCACTGCTGCACCAAGGGCCGTATGCTCGCTTTCAGCAGGATGTGCAGGGGATGGCCCCGCCAACGATTGAGCAGTATGCCCGAGGGACGGTAGCCCAGGTGCAGGCGATTCAGTCGCTCCAGGTAGGGCAATCGCAGCGAATGCCGCCTCGGGCCAGGAACTTGGAGCGCTAAGGTTGAGCAGCTAGTGACATGTTATTCGTCAATTTCGCGACCGATGTACTGACTGACAAACGCTTCAGCAGCATCGGGGTTCATGGTTTTGAGAACCTGCACAATTTCTAAGATGGTGTCGCCTGTGGGGTCAATTTTGCCGCTACACCAGCGATAAACACTGTTGCGCCCAACGCCCATAGTTGCCGCGAAACGATATTGAGTGATGCCGTATTGCTCCAGCACCTGTTTGAGAACATAACCTGCTTTGCCCATATCCTCATCATTTCAGAGGACGGATGGTCATGCGAATCCATATGTGTTGACGTATCCATATATGGATACTAATATGGCGATAGGACTATCTGAGGTTCGTGTTGTGTTAACCCCTACAGCTTTCATCGGTTCAGAGGTGAGTGGTGCTGACCATAACCTGCTAGTCAGCGTTGAAATCAGACAGAAGCTGAGCAATTACCCAAGGCCTGATCGGGAGCCTGTAAAGCTTTTGGTAATCGGGTCTCGGGAAGCGATCCAAGCGATGCTTCAGCAGATGCATATGTGTGGCTTTGCTGAAATCTTTGAGTGGACTGACTTCATGCCAGCACCTACGCCTGAAAGGCCGCTGCAATGTCAACCGGGCGAATTGATGAGGATGTTGGTGAAATATTTCTCTAAACCTCACGCTATGTAGGCTGTGGACTATAGCCCTATGATGATGTCCTAGGGTTGAATTAAGTAGACATAAGGCATGAACCGCCTCATTTCCTAATCAGCCTCGTCGTTGTCCTCTAAAAGGATTGTGTTTAACAAGTTAAGCTCGCTGGATGCCATAAAGTATCGGTTGTCAAATACGGTTTCTAGCTGGCTGATAGTTCGTTGACCAACAACAGCTGCCCAGGGAAAATCTTGATAAATAGGTAGAACTGGCATAACCAGCCCCTGGGATGTCAACGCAGTTCCTAAGGCATTGCGCCAAGTTGTTGGGTCTTCTAGCAGTTTTTTCCTGCCACCATCTTCGGGCTGGATCTTCCAAAAATGTGGATAGTCTAGCGGTAGCGCAACCACAATGTTATCGGTCTTAGTGTCTTGTAAGGTCGAGTATTCTCTGACAGGTGTTTCTTTCTCCCGAATGAGCAGTCGGTGAAGCTCTTTGGCCGGTTGCCGCAGCTTAGGTGGAAAGCTAGTGTTGTCAGCAATTGAGTTTAAAAGCCCTAGCAAATTGAGGCTACCTTTATCAACATCGGTACGCCAGGTCTCGAAACTAAATCTCTCTTCGGATGTTCTTCCGCGCCAGTCTTCTATCCAGAAGGGGCCGACACAAGTCAGCTCCTGGGGAATGGTTAAGCTTTCATCGGTAAGCGCTCCTAGTAGGCGACTGGTGGGGCGTGAGATCGTTTTGGCCAAGGCTTCAATGGCGGTGTAGTCCACATAGGAGGCTGTGCCTACCTCCGGAGAAAATCCCTTTAGATTGAAGTGGGCAAAAAGCCCTTCCACCAGCTGCTGAGCTTTTCCTATCAGGGCTTTATCATCTTGGGTGTGGTCATCACATAGAAACACCTGAGCCTCCCGCAGAAAGTCTCGCAGGTCATCAGACATGAGGCTTAGCAGTTCTTCGTCGCCGACAAACCCCACCGGTACAAAGGCAATGCGCTGCCGCTGAAGCCCGGCGTCTCCTTTAATGCGGGTATGGATAGTGGAGCGTAGCATCAACAACAATGTCAGTAGGTCAGTTGACTGCCGTAGCCAACGGCGATCGCGGTCTTCAGAACCGTCTACGATCATAAAGTCGTTAATGAGCATCACCAGACGGCGAGCCTTATGGTCGCCTGATACCTTTTGGCCTGTTACTACATCAGTGTATAGGCCGCGACCTCGATAAATGAGTTGGGCTACCTCCATGAGAGCTGCTTCTATATTGAATCGGGGAATGGAGGCAATGATCCAATCGGTTTTTGGGAAAGAGACCCCTCTGGCCCCGGAGGAAGTCATGAGAAAGACACGAACTTGGTCGCGCTGAGGCTCTTGAACCAGCTTGAGGCGCTGGTCTTCCCGCACGCTTTGATCCAAGATTTTTACATCATCAGGGGTGAGCTGCGGCGCTTCGCCTGCCGTTAGGGTTTGCCGCAGTTGTCTCAAGAAAGCTTTATCTTGGGCAAAAAAGATAATTTGCTCAGCCCCCTGCTTCAGCGCCGTCTCGATTTCGATCTGAGCATTTCTGAGCAACTCCTCATCAGACTGCTCACGCACGGCCTGGCGGATGGGCTGAGGCTGCCCATCACTGGTAAGGCCTGGGGTAATAGACGCTAGCCGAATGCTGTAGTTGATATCGAGGGTAGACGCCGGATAACTGTTGGTCATGATGTGCAGGGTGGGATGCAGACCTGACCCGACTTTCAGGGTTGTGCCGGTGACACGAAACGCACTGCTGCCAGCGGTTGGGCTAATCAACACCTTATCTGGGGCACGGTCGCCAGAGTTTAGATAGCTGTTGAGCACCACTTCGTTACTTAACGAGGCATCCGAAATGATCAGCACTACCCGAAAGGGACAGTGCTCTCCTTCAAAGGGTTCGATGAACTGCTGGGTGAGCCATTCTGCTAGCCCGTGGCAGAAGAGTGCTCCAGCCCCATCACCGGCTACTTCATCGACCATGGCGATAACAGTCGGAATTTTTTTGGCAAAGTTTCGCCGCTCCTGCTTGCCTGCGGTGGTATTGGCTTTTTTGGTAAACAACTGGCTGAGGGCATCAATGGTTGTCTGGTTCCTGAGGGAGCGGTATCCCTGGATGGCAGCGGTCAGCACCAGCCGGTTGACCTGGGGATTCACATCAAGCAACTTGCGGGCCGCGATCGCGAGTGTCCTCAAAACCCCTGGGCGAGTCTTTGACTGCATACTGTCTGCTCGCTCGGTACGGGCACGCTTGTACCGCCTTGAAGCGACAATTTCGGTATCAATATCCTGCTCTTCCTGGGGCGTGACAAATAGGGTGTTGCAGATGGGATGATTCAGTTCAGCGACGCCGTCTGCGACAACAGCGCTGTCAATTTGCAGTTTTTTGGTGCCTGGGGTATGAATCTTTTGCTCGTACCACGAAGCCGCTGAGCTGATCAGCTTTGCGTTTGAGGTTAGGGTTAAAATGCCGCTCGGCTGGCCCTCGTCATTGTGGGCGAGTTTGGCGGTCACGTCTCGGTTGATGACGACTCGGGGACTGACATAGAGAAAGCAATAGCCTTCGTCTTGCTGGGATAGAAATTGAGTGACCGCAGTGGTCTTGCCGATCCCCGGATTCCCCTCTAGCGCGATCACATTCAGCCTGCCGGGTTGCGCTGCGGTAAGCCCAGCCACTACCGCAGCGGCGTGGGTATTTCTGAGGGTCACGTCACCGGTTGGAGACAGACGCTGTTTGAGAGCGGTGGTAATGGCTGGTCGGGGATCGCCGTCGAAAAAATCCTCCAGGGCATCTGTGGACTCCAGGGAAGAGAGGGCATCTTCTACCGATAGCGCCTGCATCGGTGTATAGAAGTCTTTGACCTTTTCTGAAAGAGACAGGTGCAGTGAACTGCCTAGGTCGGGGGCGTCGCCGATGGTTTTGGCCTGTTTTCTGAAGTCTGATGGGAGCGATCGCACCAGCTTGTTAAACACAATCCGAATTTCTTTATCTAGATCATCGCGGGCACCATCCTTTAGTTTGTGGGCCTTACGGTAGGCTTCGCCTAGGGATGCCATGAGCTGAATGCGAGGGTCACTCCCCTGGACACCGTCGTCAAACTCGGCGGTTAGGCTTTCTAACCCGTTGGAGGTGACTGCGATCGCGCTAGCCCTGCACCCTTTGGTCAGACGTTCCTGCTTAACTAACAAGTTGACTAGTCGTTCAGTGTAAGAGGAAGCCTGGCAGAGCTTGAAGAGAGGCTTGTCGCTACCGCTAAAGGCCACCAGATGATCAGACAGCTGTTGGCTGATCTCTAGCCCACTGCCTTCAACCTCAGCACAGACACGGGCGAATACGCCGCGCGACTCAATGTAACGGGCATAGCGGTGAACTTCGTTACAGTGGGGCTCCTCGGTTCTAAAATCTGCCAGCTTAGGGGGCGCGTTGTAGGAAAACTCTAGGCAAAGGATGACATTCTCGGGTCGCTTACTTTTGCGTCGAGTAGAAGCCTCAACAGCCTTCAGCCAAAGTAAAAAGTCGGCACGTCCAGGGCGACCGCGCTGGAGTAGCCCTACATCGACGGGGCCAGGTAGCTTAAAGGCCTGCTTAAAGGCAAAGGCAGTTTTCTCAATCTCTTCATCGTAGGATTCTTCAACCCCAGGCAGTGATAGTGGAGCCCAAATAGCCTCGATTTGGTAATGTTTGAGGGCATTGCGCTTTAGGTATTCGCGCATGGTGCTCCACCCTAGCCCATAACCGAAAACCAGCAGATGTCGAATGTTGGACTCTACCCACTCTCTGACATTTTGATCGGTGACGTGGAGATCCCGGACGACACCCTGGGTTACGTCAGCAACCTTATACTCTTGCCACCCTTCTAAGGATGGATGCCTTAAGGACAGCAGATCTTGCTGCACCAGGTAGGCAATGACGCCACGCTGAACTGCGATCTCAAACACACGGCCCCAGGTCGAGGCCCGCAACAGAAAGTCAGGTTCCATTACGGTTGCCTCCTGTGCAGGGTCTGCGACACATGGGTGAGAAGGGCAGGATAGCTGAGATGAACCAGCCCTCGACGGCGAGAGTGCAAAATTTCGACTTCTCCGGTAGCTTCCCGAGTGGCAGGGGAGATCCACCGAAAGGGATCTAACACGGGGATGAGCTGCCCACCTTTGACCCCTCGCTCAGCTTCAATAAAGTGCAACCCCCGCAGTACCGCTATCAGACAGGGATGGATCTGGGAATCGCCCTCTGGGTCAAGCAGGTGCTGGCGGCCACGCTCTGCCCTAATGTCTCGCACCCGATGGTCAGACACCAAGAAGTACACACAGAACCCGGACTGGGGCCGCTTTTCTTCATCGACGGCATGCAGCGTGGCAAAGGTGTAGACCGGAATGATGTCTCGCACCACATCCATGGCGGTATTGGGGAGAAAATTGACGTGGTCTTCAGCTTTTAAAATTTCAAAGGCGGCTTCTTTGCGGTCCCGCTTCCGCAGGCGGGTAGCGGGGAAAACATCTCGTAGTAGGGGGTAAAGGATCAGGTCTGGAAACGATTGAAAGACCTCTTCGAGAAAGGTGACTGGGGTCAAAGGCGAGTTGTGGTCAGCAATGCGGTTGAGATGTCGCCCCCCATAGGCATGGGACAGCAAAATGATGTGCTTGCAGCCGAGCTGGCGAAGATGTCCGATTTCTTCTCGAACGAGGCGTTGGTTTTGCATCTCCTCGTGGGATCTGACAATGTCAGATTGGGTGCGCTCTGGCTTTAGCTCGTACCCGGAAAAGGGTTGGGCGATCGCTGAGGCGATATAGCTCTGGGTAAAGAACAGGTGGCTTCTGTTGTCGCCATTTGAAGTGGGGGCCTCATCACAGGGGCGCGTGGAGTAGGAAATCAGGCCGATTGTCTCGACATGAGGTTGAGACGGGGTGGTCAGCGCCAGGGGAAAAGCACTGACTAGGGCATCAAACGCGCCAGACTTAACATACCGAGCTGAATCAGAGGCCAGATTATCTAGGGTGATCCCTTGCATGCGGACTGGACCATCTTGAGCCAGTAGTGCCTCTATGGACTGGGCAGCTCCGTAGACGTATGCTTCGCCTTCGCTATCGCTGTTTTTGCCAGTCTGCTGAAGACGCAGCATCAGGGTCGTAAAGTCTGTCGGCGACTCCGCCGCACCCTCTCGCAATCGCTGAATGATTCGCCACAGGCAGCAGTAAATTAATAGGGGAAAGGCGGCGATCGCGGCAGCATGCCACTGTTGGGTGTCTGCCCCTCCTTTTTGAGCCCTACTCTGACGGGTCAACGTGCGCAACTCATACTCAACTAGCACTGACGACGATAGCGCCCATGCTTTAGCCTGCTTGGCTGTTGGGGTTAAATTGTAGGGCTGGTCTTTACCCGACTCGCAGGGTACCCAGATAACCTGAAGTAGCTGCCCCGGAAACAAGCGCTGGGCCTGCATGATGTGGGGGTCTGCGCCCTTGTTGGGTACCAGGTTGTGCTCTGTTAGCTCGGTGGTGACTTTGAGGGAAAACAGCAGTTGAGTCACATCGGGAGTATCAGAAATTTCGATGTGGTTAAACCATTCCACTGACTCCTGATTCTGAGTTGGGGCACTCACCAACAGGTCTTTTACCCCTGGTTCAGCCCCTTCCAACCGGCTCCAGGCGACAACGCCCCGTTTCACGCAAATAAATTGTTGCGCTGTGCGGCGCTGGGCCTGAGCCACAATTTTGTTGCCTTTGTCTTGCAGCAGCTTAATCATCGCCCGCGAAACGGCCTGCATGGCTCCGGTGCGATCCCTAAGATCTTGAATCAAGGTTTGGATGCCAGGTCTGCCGTCAGCCATTAAGGTCGCCAGGCGTGTTTGGAGAGTCTGGGTAATTGTGGTCGTCGAAATCTCCTGAGCTTCCCCGGAGAGTTTAGGGATGACGGCGTCCAGCACAATTAGCTCAGCCAGGCGTCGGCACAGGCTGTAGGGTGACACGCTTAGCGGATCTTCCGCCAGCAGAGTTTCGCTGATGAAGTCTAGGCGAGCGTCAAAGGCCGGTTTCCCTTTTTCAGGATTATTGCCATTGATGCGGAAGCGATAGCTGACTCCTCGCTGCACACCATAGCTGTCTTTACTGCTGACCTTCTCCTCAAAAATTTGAGTTTTCCATTCGGGCCATACCGCTAGGCATGTGTAGAAGGTGGCTTGGTTTAGGTAGGTGGCCAGGTCAAACTCAGCATTCTGACCGTAATGAGCGGTCAGGTCAACAGATAGGCCATCCGCTTTAACCGTTTCCACCAGCGCTAGAGCCCTGTCGATATACTCTACCAGGTATTGATTATCGCGCTGGGTACTGCTACGAGCCTGCTCGGCAACGGTCTCCATGATTCTGAAGGCGACGTTTAGCCGCACGCGGGACAGCGCTGCGTCGTCTAGAAAATTGAGGAATCGCGTAATCTGGCTATCGGCGCGATCGCGTTCAGCCTCCAGGCTGTCGATGGCATCACCGATATCATCTTCGTCAAAGCCGCGCTGCTCAAGGCGAGATGCGATCGCTTCTTTCATGCGGCCAAAGCAGTTATCGGCCTCGACCTGTTCGACCGCCACCAAAACCTTGGCGACTGCCGCAGAACGGTTGCGATCGCTGGAGTCAAACGCCAGGGGCTGAAGATTAGCCTGGTAAACCTGATCTTTGAAAGTGGCTCCTACAGAGGAGGCCAGGGTTTGAAGCTGCTGGGCCGGGCGATCTAGCAACAGCTTGGGCAGGTCAGACTCATCTGGTAGAGCAGCGTCCAGAGCCTGATCGATAGCCGCGATCATTTTGTCGAGGTGCCCCGGTAGCTTGGCTGGGTTGCCCTCGGGTAGCTCTCCGCCCAGCTTGGCCCTGAGGCCAAAGGGAGGCGCATTAAAATCTTGGACAAAACCGCCTGTATCCGAGGGTTTGAAGGCGTCTTTGAACTTGGTGTGGGAGAAAAGCCTAAGCAAGACCGCTGAGGTACAAACCCGCAGACGGGTCTTGTTTGTTGCTGGGTCGGCGCTGAAGAGAAACAGCGATCGCTTTTTTGGGTCGGAATCCTGAGATGGATCCTGTTCGGTAACGATTGAATCGGCAAGTAGCTCTAGGAGCTTAGCCAGATCGACAGATGGCCGAGCTGAAGGTGCCTGAATCTTGGCACCCCGATCTTGGGTAGTCATATTGGGTGGTCCTCCTTTTCTCGGTCTTGCGACCGCTTCACTCTCCCAGGCGACCAACCCAGAGGAGTGGGAACTAAACAATGAATAACTTAGTATTTCCCAAAATGTCAAGTCCAGCTAAGAATCTTCGATGAAGTCTAGCTTTTCCTATTACCTGGCCAGCCGACCTGATAGCAAAAATTTCGGTATGGCCAGACTTTTAGCGAACAGAAAGATAGTAGTTCAAAATTCATTATGGTATTTTGCTAGCAGGCTTTAGATTAGCTAACTATGGCCATTAAACCAGGACAGTTGTTTCCCGATGGCTAATCCCTTCAGAGGAATAACTACAACATATTCAGCGTCGTTAAGTTTTGGGGCAAGATTTTCACGGTACGTCTCTCCAGCAAAAATATGGATTTCACTAGAGTTATTGGTCAATCTTTTAATTTCATCAAGCACATTCTGAGCCCATTCGTTTCTAGCCTCTGAAGGAATTGACTTCAAAGTCTTATCATAGGGAGAAATAACATCAGAAGGCTCGACAAGCCCATGCTGAGCTGAAAGAATAAACCAAATTGAGTAGTGTTTCTCAACGTAAGCCTTAGCTTTAATGAACCAGGTTGACTGGTAAAGGTCTTTAGCAGCGCAAGGGTAGTATTGCTTTTTGCTAACACAAGAGACTAATGCAATTTTATCCATGCAAGTCAACCCATGAATTGAGCGGAGGGAAGCTGCTCAGTCACTAGCAAATGCGAGGCAATCAAGTCGTTTTCAAGCTCTAACCGGTGGTGCTCTTTCCAAATAGGGTTTATTACCCAAGAAAACTCAAGCGGGCAAGCCTCTTGAAAGACTAAGTCTTGTGCTCTCCTGGCTCTACTGACTTTACTTAGATGGGCCTTTAGCCTGGCCTGCAATTGACCTTGCCCAATATAAACCAGGTTTTTTCTACCTTGGCTGCGAATTCGATATAAGCCCTGAGCTTCTTGAGGAATTTTCAAAATAGCTTCTGGTGGTAGCCACTCTGACCACTGATGACCAGCCCAGTTTGCCCTGTCTGGAATGCTCATCAAAGACCCAGTTGGTTGAATACCAAGAACATGACTGTTATCCAATGCTAATGTCAATCCGCCTCTATTGCGCTTCCCTAAAGCTGTCAGGCGGGCGTTATTGGCTGTGGACATTTGGTACCCAGTTGGCATTCTGCCGAAGTTAACCTCTGGAGACCTTTGATGAGTATATCGGTACAAGCTAATGGATAGCGCCTCTAGCCCCTTACGCCAGGGAGTACTCCACTCTCCGTCTAGAATAGACACTTCAAAGTTGCAGCCTTCGGCATGCCTAATAGACCAAAGCGCGGGTGCAGCAGTATGAGGGTCTCTGTATGGCATTTCTACAGCGTATATACCTCTCAACATTCCCATACGCTTTTTGAGATTCATGTTGCCTGCACCGGTTTGACCAATGTAAGCCAGTTCTTGCTGCCCTGCTCGGCGGATGCGATAGAGCCCTGGCAATGAAGGAATCCGATTACCCCTCCAACATTCGTACAGAGGTTGCCAATCCGACCAATGAGCTAACTGCTGAACCACCCAGCCAGAGAAATTTTCAAACATGGAGCGAAAGAAACTGTGTGGGCTTTCCCTGCCAGCAAAGATAGGCAAAGTCGCGGGCGCGGGTGATGGTGACGTAGAGCAGATGTCGTTCTAGTTCGATAGATTCTGCCTTGGCCTCATCATCGGAGGCTTCCGAAAGAGCTTTCGGGAGCGGCAGAATGTTATGTGACAAATCGATGGCAAATACCGCTTTGAACTCTAGGCCTTTGGCACGATGCATGGTGCCGAGGCGAACGGCGAAACCTGACTCGTTGTCTTGACTGTTTAGGTTGATGTAAGGGATTTGTAGGCTCTGTAAATGCTCTTGAACTGGGGATAGAAGATAGCGAGTTCTAGCAAATATACCGACTTCAGATAGCAAAAGCCCTCGCTCGGTCAGATTTTGAATTTCTTTAGCAACAAATTGGGCTTGCTGTTCGGGGCTGTCAAAGGCGGTGAGAACAGGTTCTGGGCCTTGAAGCAAACTGACGGTGCCCTTGCGGGTTTCGCGGCTACCGTCTAAGTCATCGCTTTCGAGGTCGGTAATGCGGTCGGCAAAGCGGCGAATTTGCTCGGTGGTGCGGTAGTTGATCTTCAGCGTGCGCGATCGCCCTTGAACGTTGATACCCAGAGACTTGAGGGAGAATTTGCCTTGATAGATACGCTGCCCCCCATCGCCTACCATCATGAAGCTGTTAGGGCCATCTCCAGCTAGAGCGGCGAGGAACTTGAGCTCTTGGGGGCGGAGGTCTTGGACTTCATCGACAATAACGGCGTCATAGCCCTGGCTGACTAACCCATGGGCTAGAACGTCGCTGGCGCGGCGAAAGTAGTGACCCCAATCGGCTTTGTGGTCGTTGTCGAGGTGGGCCAAGACTTTTTCGAGCACCTGCCAGACCTGGCGACGATCGCGCACGGTGAGGGGAGTGCCACGTCCTTTTCGGCTAACGGAGCGAAATTCATCCCAGGTCAGAATGCCGTGGGGTTGAATGACTAAACGCCACTCTTGCCAGAGGGACGTAATGTCTAGAGGGCAGGTGGGCGAGCTGTAGAGTTCGAGGAGCGGTTTGATGTCGCTATCGCCGACGGTACGACAGCCTTGTTTTGCTTTGCCCAAAACTGAACTGGCTTGGCTGGCTACGGAGGTGACGGTGATATTGTCTGACTCTTCTGGGGTGCAGAGGAGTTGGAGGTTGTGCTTTAGGTTGTCGCACAGGGTGTTAACGAAGGTCGTTAAGAGTACCTTTTTGCCTTGGCGGGCTAGGTGCCGGGCGCGATGGAGGGCGACGACGGTTTTGCCCGTGCCTGCAGAACCTGTCACTTTGACAGGGCCATTGAAATTACCGGTCACTAGCCGCCGCTGAGAGGGATGGAGAAAACCAATCCAGGTGGCTAGCGGGGCCTGGAGCATTTTCTCCAGTTCGCCCTGGCTTTTCACGGTAATAAAGCGGCGCTGGGTGTCGGCATTGTCAGCCACAGCCTTGGATGTGGGTGCAACAGGAGGAGCCACCAATTCCCCTGAGGCCACTTGCAGCAGTCGTTCTGAGACTTCTTCGGGAAGTCTCTCGATGATGTTGAGCAGGTCATCGGCGGTGATCAGCTGCCGCAGCACGGGCAGCCAGTCGTTGGGCAACCCCAAACTCAGCAAGTAATCGTCTTCATAGGCATCAAACAGACCAACTTGCCAAGATTCTCGCCTGGGGACAATTTCTTCGACAGACTCAACGACTTCGACGATCTGTAGGGCTCCTGTCTTGTCATTAAACTCGACCTTGCGGTTGCTGGCCCAGTGGTAAGCGTCGTCGTGGTGCCCGGCATGGAGCAATGCCCAGGTATCGCCATCTTTATAGACGATTGCTCTCAGATCTTGGGTAATGCGTGCTGACCAGAGGTTATCGTTTTTGATTTTGGTAAGGCGCTCCAAACTGAGGCTGGGTTGGGCTGGGTTGTCCTGAAATTTGAGAATAAAGTCGTTGGCCCGTTTGACTTCTGCGCCACTCAAGCTAACCAAGGATTGAAATAGAGATTTGCAGATCAGTACATTCATAGGGTTGCCTACAGCGCCTGGAGAATGGTTTCGATGGCCTGAGGGACTTTGGGGTTAATGGCGAGCACTGATTTACCCTGGGCGGTTAAAGCCGTTTGGAGGTCGTCCACATCGTCTGCTCTGGCATCGACCAGGTAAATGAGCGCGGTGCCTCGACAGACTTGGGCGGTGTAGGTACCAACAACTTGACCGTTGACTTCCACATCACTGCCACCATCGACTTGAATATCACTGTGCTGGGCCAGGGCTTTGATTAGGGATCGCCAGTCTGGCTCAAAGAGTTCAAGGGGTTCTTGTAAGTCGGAAGTGTCTGAACCTGCTGAGCCCCCCTCAGGGGGTTCAGACACTTCCGGTTGGGTAACAAACCAATCCGACGAATTGCGAATGGCATCGGCCCTAGGCCTGTCTAGTAAAAGTCTGCCCAGGCGGAAGAAATATTTAGCCATCCGGTCGCGATCCTCTAAATCGCCTGCGGGGATAGCGATCACTTCGTAGCCTTCGTTGCTCAGATCCTCGCGAATGGCTTGGTCTTTGGCCTGGCGCTCGGTATTGCCGTGGAGAGGGCGGCTCATGCCATCGAGATAGATACAGACTCCTTCTTTAATGTCGGTGGGATCGGGGTAGAAGAAGTCTGGGGTGGTGGTGCCTAAGGGCTTGCCCAGGTCAATGCTGTGCTGGGGGATGGGGTCAGGAAACCCAGCTCGCCTCAGCATGGTCTGGAGCAAGGCTTCAGCATGGTTGACCGGGCGGTGTTCGTCGTCCTCTTCATTCCTGGGCAGGTTGGCTGGAATGGTGTGACTTCTGGTGAGAATGTCTTCCCACTCCCGCAATTTTTTCAGCGCTGTATGCCGGTTGAGGTGCCTGTGGTAGTAGGCATTGCGAAAATTAAACAGACAGTCGATACAAGCGGTCTGGCAGCGAGATTTGCAATCGCTGAGCACTGAAATGGCCGCTTCAACTACCCCTGTCCACTTGGTCAGCAATTGCTCTAGCAAACCAGAACCGCCCGGCATGGGGTCGTAGAGCAACACGTCTACCCGTTCACTGCCGGGATGGCCAATGGTGAGGATTTGAAGATCTTCTAGCTCCATTTCTAGAACGTTGCTAGCCCCGTGGCGAATGGCTTCCATAATGCTGTAAGCTACTTCGCGGTTTTCGCAGTCTTGGAGACTGAAGGCATCGGCAATGATATCGGCAAAGAAACCAACAGGCTCAATTTTGGTGCGGCAGCGATTTTCGTGATCCTCTTTGAAGAGATTTAGGTCTTGCTCGGACGTGAAGGGGGAACGGCTGCGACCACAGACCAGACAGACGGTGTAGCCCAGGTCTCCAGTTCGCACTAGGTTAGCGGGGCCAACGTTGACCAGTCGCAGGTGAACTCCTCGGCGGAGTTGAACCGATTGGTCTTTCCACTGAAATGCGAGGCCGCCGCTGTGACGCCCTTGCTCGTAGCCCATGATGGTAACCGGCATCTGGAAGCGGTTGTCTTCGTCGTCGGAAATGTTTGACTGGTGGGATAGATCCACGTCGCACATGGGGACGGCTTTGATAGAAGCTGAAGACAAGCTGGACGAGAGCTGTTGCCCGCTGCCGATTTCTTTAATAGCTTCGCTGGCAACATCGACCTGGAAGTAGGTGGGGTCTTCGGGCTCTAGGTGGAAGTAGCGGGGCACGAAGCGCTGGCCGTTGGCATAGATTAAATTGCCGGGGACGTATTCGCGCAGGGCCACACTGGGGGGCCGAGGCAGGTCAAAGTCTGACATCCAGGTGATGCTGCGGGGCATCTGGGCTGTCCCCTGGATGTGTCCACCATCGAGCCCGTAGCCAGGAAGAAAACTCTCAGCGGCGAGGACGCTGTAGGTGATGGTGTCGTCCACGCCTTCGGCATCGCTTCCCTTTCTAAAGGTTTGCCCTTTGAGTCGTTTGACCAGGCGATCGCAGCGGCGAAACAGGGCATCATCTTCTGGATCGAGTGCCCCCTTGAGAATGCGTTCTTCACTGAGCCGCCGGAGCTGGCCCATGGCCCACTGTAGACGTTTCCACAGAGTCAGAATGACCTTGGCTAACTCATCGCCCATAATGGCAATGTGGTGCTTTAACTCAGCTTCCTTAACGGCCATGGCGTCGCTCTCGGGCCAGGCTTTAGCAAAGGCCTGATCGACGTGCCCATACAGGGCGATCGCATGTTTTTGAATCAGCCCGTTCAGGCTGCTGACATCCAGAGGTCCGGAACGCACAAAGCCACTGTCATCAAACAGGTAGTTTTTGACCTGGCCGGGGAAGCAGGTCTCCAGGACGGATTGAATTTCGTCGCGATCGCCCTGGGGGATGCCGTGGCCGGTGCGGGACATCTGGTGCAGCGTGGTCAGCACCGCTGCCCGTACATGCTTACCCACCATCAGGGTATTGCGGAGGTTGAGCTTGGGGGGCTCGATCAGCCCATCCAATAGGCGCAGGGGATCGGCAAAATAGGAGCGATCGTGGCTGGCTCCTCGGGCGTAGGTGAGGTTGACCGCCATGCGGTAACGACGCCCAGCTCGGCCCGCTCGCTGCCAGTAGTTGGCCGGGAGCGGCGGTACATTGCGCATGAGGACAGAATCTAGGGAGCCAATGTCGATACCCATTTCGAGAGTGGGGGTACAAACCAGGGCGTTGATCAGTTCGCTGTCGCCTTTGAAAATGCGCTCAATGCGATCGCGGGTTTCGTGGGGCACCTGGGCCGAGTGTTCTTCAGGCCGCAGCATGGCAAACTGCTCGTCTAAAACGCGCAGGTCGTAATCGTCGGTGCTCTCGGGTTCAAAGGCAATGGTGCCATCACAACGCCAGGTGGTGCAGGCCAAACGCGGCGTGGGGCGCGGGTGAGCCCGACGACAGACATTGCAACGGTAAACGCCCTTACCGGGAGTAATGCGCAGCTTATCGGCATCAATTTGGTAGACCCCTTCACACCCTTTAAGGGTCTGCTTCCAGGCATTTTTTAAGACGCTGGGCACCAGCAGCTTCAGCTCATCCTTCAGGCAGTACCAGAGTTCCTGAAAGAAGACATCCATATCCTCTGGGGAGACGCCCCAACGGCGGGCGGCTTGACGGGGTACCGTGTCTCCTCCCTTGGAGCTGAGCCACTGCTGCACGCGAGAGGGGCTATCTGCGGCATCGCGAGTGAGCTTTAGACCCCTGGGAACGCCGACCAAAATGGGCATGTAGCCCCGCTGGATCTCAAAGTCGCCTTCTTTCCATTTTTTAGAGAAGATTTGGCCTTCACGATCGAGCAGGATGTTGTTGCGACGGTTGTTGTCGAGCAGAGCCGCAATGCCCTGCACCAGATCTTCGGCGGGCACCCCCAGACGCGGTGCCCAGTGTTTGATAAACGGCAGGTCGGCAGTTAAGCCGCGATATTCGATGTGGAGACGACCCCAGGGTTCTAGGCCAATGCGCTGTTTCACCCCGGTGGTAATTTCGCGCAGCACCTGAATACGCAAAAATCGCTTGCGCTCTTCGGCATGTTTCAGCCCTTCGGCCTCTTTGCGGTGGACTCGCCACACTTCTGGAATCAGGGAGCGGCTAAGATCGTCATCGCCATCGAGCAACACATCGAGGCGAGCGGTGAGGTCGCCTATGGAGATGGGGCCATCGGTCATCTGGTCGTACATCAGGCTGCGCAGGCGATAGCGCCGGGCGTGGTCTTGCATCCAGCCTGCCTGGAAGGCGGCATCTTGGCGGTTGTCGGCAAAGACCAGCAGTCGTCGTCGCTCGGCATGGTGGAGCATATTCTGGGCCAGCACATGCACGTCGGAGACGGTGGTGGCGCGGATGGGGCGAGCGGGTTCTCGGTAGCGCCCAAAGGCGCTGCGGCCTGCGGATTGGCAAGCCACGCAGGAGGTGAGCATGCCGGGATGTTTGGGATTTTGGCGCACTGCCAGCAGCGGCACTAATTTGCCCTTACGGCCACAGCTACCGCAGCGATCGGCAGATTCGGAGTGGAGGGTACCGCAGGCTCGACAAAAATGAATGGGGGAAGTTGAACGAGGATGGTTACGGGGTGTAGTGTCTTCGTCGGTGTCATCTTGGGTGATCAGACGATCAACCAAAAGCAGGCGATCGCCCTCTAGTTCTGCGGCTAGGGGTTCCCAAAGGGTAGTATCGCCGTGGGCTTGGCCACCGGAGGGATGTTTGTCAGTGAGCTTGAAGTCGGCGACCCAGTGGGAAAAGTAGTGCTGTCCGCAGGTGTTGCAGGTCAACACCGGCAGCCGATACAGATCGTCCTGGTTGGTACCCACTGTATCTTCGGCGGAGAGCCACAGCTTGGGGCGATCTTGGTCTTTGGGGAAAGTAACCACAGCGCCGCCAACGCCGCGTACAAAGCCGTGAACCACGGGGCGCAGCAGGGGCCGTCCGTCTTTGCGAGAGGCGGCCCCCAAGGCCAGCCAGATCAGCACTTCTTCTTCGGTGATGGGGCGACCGATGATGGTCTCAAGCTGGTGCAGCAGGTCGGTGAGGTGGCGGGGATGGTTAAGGGCGACGGTGAGTTGGTAGACCAGCTCGTTGGTGGCTAGGGCATCGTAGAGCTGGTCTTCCCACTGGTGGGGGGCGAGGCTGACGCCAGTAATTTGGCGGTAGATGTGGCTAACGGAGGGGCCTGCCTCTTCTTTTTCAACGGCGGCGAGGACGTATTGCAGCAGGGTGGCGGGGTCGGCGGTGAGAGGTCGGGGCAGTTGGCGCTGGGGCGACCAGACATCGTCTTGATATTGCTCACCGACTAGGGCGACCTGGTCTTTAGCGATGCCAAAGAAACGAGAGGCAAAGGACTGGGCGACGTTGAAGCCTTCGCTGGTTTTGGGGTCGGCAATGGTGGCCGAGGTGGCAATGCAGACGGTCTCGGCGGGAGATTTGCCACAGAAGGTACGCAGGCGACGGATGAGGCAGGCGGTTTCAGCCCCGTTTGCGCCGCTGAAGGTATGAGCTTCGTCGAAGACTAGAAAGTCTAGGGAGGCGTTGTCGAAGAGGGAGATGTCGCGCTGGCGGGTGAGCAACAGCTCTAGCTGTTTGACGTTAGTGAGGAGGATACGGGGAGGCTTTTCGCGCATTTCTTCGCGGGAAACGCGCTCTTCGGCGGGGAAGACGGGCTCTGGACGTTTTTCTCGCTGGGCTCGGGTGGTGGCGGCTTCGTAGTCGGCTCTGGAGGCTCCGGGTTTGAGGCGCAAGCCGGAGGCTTGGGAGGTTTTCTCTGGGGTTTTGCCAACGTACATGCCGAAGGTGATGCCGGTGCCCGCCAGTAGTCCCCGTAGGCGGCCTAGCTGGTCTTCGGCCAGGGCGTTCATGGGGTAGACGATGACGGCGGTAATGCCCTGGTGTGCGCCTTGGTCACGGAGGTTGAGGCAGTGGCTAATGATGGGATAGAGAAAGCACTCAGTTTTTCCAGAGCCGGTTCCGGTGGAGACGAGGGTGGTTTTGCCCTGATGGATGGCGCGAACAGCGGTTTCTTGGTGCCCGTAGACCGAGGGATACGGGATCAGCTGTTTCATGAAGGGGTGGAAGATGCCCTCATAGATCAGGTCGTCTACGGTGGCTCCCTGCTGGAAGACCCGGCTGAGGCTGATATAGGGGCCTTTGAGCAGGGGGGTAGAGCGGGTGGTCTCTAGGTTGAGCAGATTGCGCATCTGCTCGTAGAGGTTGGTATCGGCAAAGGGATAGGCAGTGAGCTGATAGCGGAGAAAGTCGCTGACGACTTTCTCCGTGTAGACGATGGGGTTGAGCATGGGGGCTATGGTTGAGGGATGCTTTGGCCTGTAACCGCTGACTAGAATCAGGCATTGCTAGGCGCTAAAGCTTGGCTTGGGCATCTTCTACTTTTTGACTGGCAGAGCTCCAGACTGTGGAAAGAGCTGTATCCAAATAAATGTAGCTTCGCCCCATAATGTCGTCAGGTGTCACGTTGTAAGTACTGACTAGAAGTGCTCCATAGGTAGAGCTAGCTGAGAAGAAGCTATTGCTCTCGTCTGACTCAATGTAGTAATTCCAGACATTGTAGGCAAACTCATAATGTTTGTAGGCCTGGTCTAAATCCTGGTAAACAAGATGCTCTTCAGCGCCAGGTTGTCTCCCTAGTTTGTCTAATGCAACCTTCAAGCCGCGCACCTCAGCTCCGTAGTCCCGATAGCTCATGCCGACATCCAGGGCAGAGTCTACCGCTGCAAACTGGTCTAGGGCATCCTCAATTTCTGGAATGAGTGCTTCATAGGCTTCAATTCCTTCATTGATATCTGACAATTGGGCTTGGATGTTGTCAGCTTCAGTAGAGAGGGCTGCGATGCTCAAAAGCGGGACTTTAGGGGCTGCGCCTAAAATATTGGCTGCCTCCTGCAAGTTTTCTTGATCAGTTTTGAGGACTTGAATATCTCCAGGATTTTCAGCTTTGCCAACATCTTTAATCAAGTCTTGGGCCTGGGCGATCGCACTACTCTGAGCCGATCGAATCCAAAAGGTTAGTCCTCCCAGGCTGAGCAGAGCAACAGCTAAAACACTGCTGGCAACCACTGAAACCCATAGAACGATTCGATTATTTGCCTGGCTGGGGACAACCGCAACTCGGCTGGGCGTCACTTTGGTGATCTGGCTTTTTTGAACCGGATTGACAATTGTTGAAGCCACGATGATTGCTTCACTCTCGTCAACTTCTGGCTCGATATAGGTACTTAGCTTAAATTCCTCAGCCCAGTCGGGTAAGTCGCTACCCACCTGTCTACCGTGAACTCTGACGGTTTTAATAGTTTGAATAGCTAGCCCTTCAATACCTTTTTTAGTAAAGCTGACCAATGCCTGTTGAGGAGGAACTTCGGCTGATTCCAGAAAAATATTGAGGCGATCGCCCTTTGCGAAAGCTTTAACCTCGATGCCTTTGGGCTTGAGGGAATGGCTCATAAGAGCGGCGATTGCTTTGGGATTTCCCTGCTTGGCGGTGGCAACGACGTCGGACTGAATGGCAGACATGGGTCTTCCTCGCGCGTGCGTAAAACGTATACCTAGGTTTCCCAGAGGTTTTCTGTCGCAACCGCCAAAGTACGGAAAATCTTTAATGCATGAATTTAGAGTAAAGCTATCGTTTTCGGCGGGCGATCGCCTTTATCGCCACAGCCAGCTAATCTGTAGAGTAAAGCCGGGTAACACGGTTTCGCCGGAGAGGGTGGCTGGGGCTGGCAAGATTTCGGGGGATTGTTGGGGGCGGTAGATCTCGACTTGTTTGTCTTGGGGGTTGATGAGCCAGCCAAGGCGGAGGCCGCTGTCGAGATATTCCTGCATTTTGGCGCGGACGGTGGTGGGGTTGTCGCTGGGGGAGACTAGCTCTAGGGCAAAGTCGGGGCAGAGGGGTGGAAATTTGCGCTGTTGTTCGGGGGTGAGGGCATTCCAGCAAGATTTTTCGACCCAGGCGACATCGGGCGACCTATCGCCGCCGTTGGGGAGTTTGAAGCAGGTGGAGGAGTCGAAAACGACGCCTAAGTCGGTTTGCTCGTTCCAGATGACGAACCGAGCAATGAGGGTGGCATTGTTTATGCCGGTTTCTCCGCCTGTGGGCGACATGATTACGAGTGCTCCGGTGGGGGTGCGTTCAAATTTGATTTCGGGGTTGGCAGCGCAGAGTTGCTCGAACTGCGTGTGGTCGAGGCGGGTGATGGGGCTGAGGTCGATGGTGAAGGCAGTCATAGTAGACGATAAGAGTCTGATGAAACTAAACTACTCTGGTTAAAAAGAATCAGCTTCAACGGCTTAAAGCCTTTTAAGGCACTTAAAACTCATTACTCAAAGGCATACATATAGCTTTCAAATAGTTCATCTATCTTTGGAGGAGAATATATAATTGAGCCCCTTTCGTCTCGAAAAGTTCTGTTGGGATCTCCCTTGAAAGAGAGCCAGTTAAAGCTGCTATTCGCAGCAAACTTATTGTCAGATATCAGTATTTTTGCGTGGGTATCACCCAATCGCCGAAACTTTAAATTTTTATGTTTATTTGCCAAGTTTTGCAGCTTTTTTTCCGCCTCAACATCCCATTCTCTTTTATCTGACTTGGTTTCTCCTAGGCCATAGCCGATATAAACATCACACCCTTTTTTAAGAAGAATGTCTAGCCGCTTAAGAAAATTTTTATTGACGACGATTGCTCTGATCCAAGGAGAAACTATCAATAAACGATTCTCCGTATGATCTAAAGCCTTTGCAAGTAAAGGAGGATGATCATAGACCTGGAGCCAATTGAAAGGCAGCTTATTTAATTCTTGTTCTAATTCAGCAATTTTAGAGAGAGCTTGATCTAGCTCTTCTTGCAGATTCTTCTTTTCTTCATCATTATCTGAATCTGCCAACTGCTCTTTTACAGCAAACGCTTTAGTCTGGCTGTTAGTAACTTTACGCTGTAAATCTTCGATATGCTGCAATGGTAGCTGATCAACGTATTCCTTGCCCAAAATCCTATTGACTAGAGTCCTTGGATCACCTTCTTTAAGGCCTTCTAGAATGTGAAACCTTTTAGTACTGTTTGACAATGCAAAAGCTTTTTCATAGTCACTATTTATTCTCTTGTCAACTACAAAAGTAACCTCTATATCATTATTTTGAATGGATTTAAACACTAATGCTAAAGCAGGAAGAAAATTTAGTTCTCGACGCTCAATCGACTTAACTGCCAATAAATCTCTGTCCTCAGGTCGCTTGAATCGACTTAAGCTTTCGGCTTCTTTAATAAAAGCATCTACGTCTCTAATGTCTAGATCAGACAAAACTGGGGGCTCAGTTTTGGAAGGTGAAATCTCAATGTAGTTATATGCCCTTAGATCTTTAGACTTTAACAAATTTGATTCAAGACGACCATGCCATTTGACCTTCCTCAAAAGGCCATCAAAATTAATTACGAATGTTCTTTCCTCTGGAACAATACTCTTTGCATCTTTAAGAGTCGATTGCCCTAAAGGCTTAGTAACGATCCATTCCTGCGTAGTTTTACTATCCGACCCAATAAGATCAATAAGCTCTTTCATTCGAAGACTTACCATAGAATCTCTAATTATCAGAGGTTCTAGACCTAAAAAGCTTGCAATGTGAGATTCTTGAGTTAGACCAGCATCAATAGCTTTGAGAATAAACTCCTCGATAGGAGGAATTTTTTTCTTGACTTGGGTGATTGCCTGTATAGTTATTCTGTAAATGGGCAGGCCAACATCTTGGCAAGAAATCAGGCTAAATCCTGCTCTATTATCGTATTTTCGGGCTATTTCATAGGCAGAGCTTACTTCACTATCAAATATTTCAGAAATAGGATCTGTAGAAATCATACCTTTGCCTCAACTAAGCAACAGCTTTCGGGATTGTTTTCAATATGATCGATGATTTTATTCAAAGGGCTTGTAGGTTTAGAGCGACAGAAATAATGATCGCCAACAATGATCAAACCTAATTTACCTCTGGATAAAGCCACATTTAATCTTTCTTTTTTGTTTAAGAAACCTAGTTCATTTCTGTGATTTGAACGAGTCAATGAGAAAATGGCAATATCAGCTTCTCGACCTTGAAATGCATCTACTGTGTTGCATTCAATAGATAAAAAATTGAGCTTATTAACTTCCTGATATAGTCGTCGGTTAATTAATTTTCTTTGGGCAGTGTATCCAGTAAGTATAGCTACTTCATAGCTTCGTTCAGCTTGTTCTCCTATTTTATTCAACTCTTTGAGCAAGTTGAAAATGATGGAAACCTCACAAGCATTTTTGAAGCTTGGAATTTCCCTTTGCTCATTGCGTTCCTTTAAAGCCGCTGTGGTAAGCCAAGTAACTGGTCTTGGTAAAACCTTGCTCAGATTTGTATCTAAGACTGGACCATTACTCTGAAGTAAATCTTCATAGAAACAGTGGCTTATTAAATCACCAATAGGTTTTACCATTCTATGCTGAATAGAAAGGCTTTTAGTACAACCTTCAGGTAAACGTTCAAACAGAAAGTCAAATAGAGTTTCTTGAATGTCTTCTGACTTTAAGCCATATTTACTTAAAAATTTTGCGTCTCCGCTAACCTCATCTTGAAATGGTGGAAGTTGTTTGCTGTCACCAACTAATATTGAGCGATGAGACCTAGAGATTGGAACTAGAACCTCTGTCGCAGTTGCTTTTGATGCCTCATCTACAATACACAGATCAAATTCAATATCTTGAACGTCTCTAGGCATCCCGATGCACGTGCCAGCGACTACATGAGCCCGTTTTAAGAGTGATGTATTAAACTCATGGGTTCTACCAAATCTATCAAGCCAGTCCGCTTGAATCACTAATAGTTTTTGCAGAAGCTGAGCCTCAGGATTTTTTAGATCAATCAATTGACCTAATCGAGAATCAAGCTCTTTTGAAGATAATTTTTGAAATTTTTTGCTGTTCTGACCGCTAATATTTTGAAGCTCTTCAGATATTGTTTCTTTTTGGCCTCTTAAAATCTTAGACTTACCTTTTAGATCGCTAATTTCTTCTTCAATTGAGCTAATTTGTTCTTCAGAAGAGTTAGGAAGATTTGTTTTCCTCTTTCTTTTACCATCTCTAGGATCAACGGGTGCTAATTCATCTAATTCTCTTTGACGATTTTCTACATCCGTCCTAAGAGTCTCTAATTTTAGGGTGACAATCTTCAACTCCTGAAGCTGTGTAGCAATTTGGATGTCACTGGGAGAAATTTTTCTTTCGCTTGCCCAATCTTGAAGAAAAGCTTGACTGTTTTGGCTGACTTCCTGCCTCCAGTGAGCCATTTTCTCCTCAATCCTAAGAGGCTTCATGCTGTCTGCAACTTTTTCATCTTTGCCTATCCTTACCAATTTAAGTGTAGGTCCTTGGGCTTGAATACGCTCAAGAGCATTATCAAGAGCAACGTGAGTTTGAGAACTAAGTAGAATGCGTGCTTGAGGATTATTTCTCAAGGTTTGCAGAATAACCTCTGTAATGAACCTTGTTTTCCCAGTTCCCGGAGGCCCCTCAACAATTAAAAAATCTTCTGCCCCTAAAGCTGATTGAACCGCTTCTTCTTGAGAAGGATTTAAAGCCTGGAAGCAATCTGTAAATTCTACTAACTGAGGAATACTTACCTCAGCGGGTTTTACAAATAACTCACGAAGATTAGGTCGAACGGCTCGATCAAATCGAATTGCATCAAGAGCTGACTTCTGACGGTTAATGGCAATCCTTGCAGCTTGGCTATCAAAGCGGAGAATTCCCTTTCTCGGTAGTTGATCAGGATCTCCGCGTTGGATATAAAGAACAAGTTCTTCGTCAGATGCTAGTTCAACTTCTCCACTCAAAATGCTAGAGCCGTTCTCTCTAACTACTTCGCGAGGCTGCCCAATGATATCTTGGTCAGGTAAGCCATCTAGCTCAAACCGTATTCGGCTTCCATCGTTTTCAAAGCCAGTATAGGGAATAGGAGATCCCTGATCTTTTTCCCAATCTTCTTTTGCTTTAAGGATATCACTCCAAGTTCTAAAGCATCTTTCTTTTTCTTGTTCAGCCTGGCTTTGTTGCTTTTCCGCTTCAAATTCAGCAGTGTCAATCTTTAATTCTTGTACAATTCTTTTGGCATTGCTTATGTCAACAGGTTTCTTAAAGCTATATAAGTAATTCGGACTCCAGCAACGTTCTCGTAGACCTTCTAATGTAGAACTGGGCAAATATTTTGCATTTAAAATGCTAAGGCATTCATTTTCGGCAACCACATGGTAAGAATAGGACGCTCCAAATAACTGATAATGATTTTCTGGAAATTCCTCTTTTTCATTAGCTGCATTTCTATTTCTGTAGGGACTAACACTACAAGCTTCATTAAGATCTTCTATAAGAATTTTTCTAACTTCTTGTTCTGGACGCTTTAATGTTGCGACCAGTCTTTCCATTGCCTTATCTGTTGCTCTTATATAGCAAGTTTCCTTTTTGCCTGAAAACGCTATCTTCCTTTGGCCTTGGATAGCTTCAATTTGTGCCAATAGAACTTCCGCATTACGTGCTCTTGTGGCAGGATCAGAAGAAACCGACTGTTCGATGATATCCTTGATTTTTGGGTGGACATCTAATTCTTCAAGTGCTCGCTGAATATCTGGGTAGTCTGCTAGATGGGTAGAAGTCAAACATCTTAGAGTGACTACCCCAAAGCTAAATACATCGTGCGCATAGGTATATGAAGTATATTCTTCGTAGTTTCTATCTAGTGGTGTATAGGGCCTTGACGTAAAATCTGCGAGAGTAACTAGAGGAGTAAAATATTTTTTTATTTTTGATATGCCAAAATCAGCAAGTTTGATTTGACTGTTACTGTCAAGGAGTATATTACTAGGTTTAACGTCTCGATGTATGTAGCCTCTTTCATGAGCTAAGGCCAATGCTTCTAGAATAGGTTGGCCAATAACTGTCCAGTAGGTATCCCATCCTTCTATGGGTTCTTTTTCTAAAAGAGAGAGAAGATTGCTCTCCATCCAAGGCATGACAAGAAAATAATGCCCTACCTCAGAATCCATGCCTGAATCTAATAATTCAATAATATTGGGATGTTTGAGTTCTCTTAGAGAATCTGTTTCTCTTTTAAAAGATTCGGCTAGAATTTCTTCCTTAATTTCGCCATGCTTAAAAAGTTTGACAGCTACACGCTTGAAATTATCTTTGATATCGGCTGCTTGATAAATATCGGCCATGCCGCCTGAGTAAGGATTCTCAGACAGAACATAACGGCCATTGATGGTTAGGACAGATGAGCTTGCCATTTGTATTAGCCTTTTCTACGAGTCTTAATCTCGGTTGGATTGCCAAATAAATCTGTTTGTATCGGAGCCCCCTGATTGTCGATAACTTTGGTAGGAGGAGCACTCGGTATAGAGTGCCCAGCTTCTTTGGTAGACGTACTGAGAAGTCTCCTCAAATTCTCCGCGTGCATTTCGCATTCGGCCCAGGAGTCGGCGGGGGTGCCTTGGAGTTGCCAGGGGAGGAAGCGGTATTTGGCGTACATTGGGAGCGAGGAGCCAGGAGCCAGGGTAGGTGCATCTGGCGATTCCCAGAGGTTGGCGGTTTCTGCGCCAATTCTGGAGGCGACGGGTTGATGGTTTTGGGCGCGCTCGCCATGCCCCAGACCATAGTCGGCGAGACGGAGGGTTTCGGGCAGCATCCAGCCTTCGCCGTTGTTGAGGTTGAGGAAAGCGTCGAGGCCGAGGCGTTTGAGGTCGTGGAAGGCGATGAGGGAGAGGACGGTGTGGCGCAGTTCGGGGTCTTTTTCTTTGTCTACTCGCCAGAAGCCTTTGGGTTCAAGGGTGCGGGCAAAGGTGCTGTCGCTGACATGGTTGGAGGGATGATCGCAGTCTTGGAGTATCCAGGCAAAGTCTTCGTAATCTAGCCCATACAGTTTGGCAACGACAGCATCGAGGACGCAGCGGATGCGTAGGCGCTCGTAAGGGGCAATTGCCCATAGTTGCTGCCAACGCATATTCGGATTAGTAAGTTGTTTTAGTTTTAGCCACTCTGAAGCGAACTTTGGGGTGACAAAGTTAACTTGGGCTGCTCCAATTTGCAAACCTTGGTGTATTTTTTTTGCTAATGGAAGTTCAGCAACAATGAAATAATTTAGGGAAGTTCCGCCAAGTCTTGAGCGGAGCGAAAAGTCAAAAGTAAACGAGTTAATCAAAGAGCATAACTCTAAATTTCTCGGAGTAGGACTGGTAGCACTTAGGATTGGGACTTTGTTGCCGCAAGGTAAATCAGGAAGCAGACTACTGATAAAAGTCCGCTCATCAGTCGAACGAGCAATATCACGAAAGCTTACTCGCAAGCCTCTAGAGTTTTTGCTGTTCTCAGAATAGTTCTCAACTCCAATCAAAAACTGGGGCTCTAAACATTTTTCTTCAAAAGGAATATCGCGCCAGATAGCTCTTAATCCAGTGCCGCTAACCCACCCTTTACGGGAGAAATTGAACTGGTGAATCATCACGCCTTGGTAAAGGGGTAAGGCAACGTCTTCGACTTCGTTAACGTGAATCGCCTCGCGGCTATCTGCCGACAAAATCACCCCCGACTCCCGACTCCCGATTCCCGGCTCCCCACCATAGGGTTGCCACTTTCCTTTCAACCAATGCCCATACTCATCCGGCTTATACCCCTGCGCTTCCCACTTGGGGCGAGGGGGGAAGAGTTTGGAGTCGCTAGTCATGTTAAAGTCGCCCTGGCGATACTGGATGCCCCAGCCTTGGGGGCTGTCGTCGCCCAGCAGCACACCATTGGCGTACATCTCTTCGAGAATCTTTAGGTCGCGATCGGTGCGAATTTCGAGCAGAGCGCCTGTGTTGGGGCTAAAGCGCTTAATTTGCGCCGCAGGCACCGACAAAAAGCGAGCATCATCCAGGGCATCGGTCATCAATTCTTGAGCTTCGGGTGAATCTCCTGGCCCTAGACGAAACCGGGTAGCAATAGATTCTGTGTAGCCACCCTTATTCACGCTGATGATAGCCATTTTGTTGCGATGGTCAATGGCACTAAAAACAAACCGCTCATTTTGAAACGCATAGAGATGGGTCCACTGGCAGCGGTTTAGGAATAGCCTACGGAGAGAACTAGATCCTTTGTCGGTGTAAATGCTCGAAGGAATAATGAGGCTAAAGCGTCCACCATCTCTTAGTAAGGCATGGCTCAATTCTGAAAACATCTTGTAGGTATAAGGTTTTCCTTCGCCTTGATACCTATAAGAATGCTCTGGATCGCTATAGCCCGTTCGCTTAGCCCGTTGATTTCGCCATTCTGTTGCTAACAGTTCCGCCTCAGCCTTGCGCCGCGATAGCAAAAACCTGCTACCCGCTGCCTCATCATCGCCAAAAGCATAAGCTGAAAATCTATTCCAGTTGGCCCAAGCCTTGAAATTGGCACAGTAAGCCATCCAGTCTTCTTCAATAGAAGAGTCTGCCTCAAAATACTGCTGCTGATAGGCCAGCGCTTCCTGCTTGCCATAGGTGCGATACAGCGGGTCAATGTTGGAGAAAAATTCCTTGGAGTTTGGCTGTAGCGTTTCCCAAGGAGGGTTGCCCACAACGGCATCAAACCCCGATCCTGCTTCTCTAAATACGCCAGGAAACTCCAGCTCCCAATGGAAAAACTGATACTCCTGGGCAACCTGTTCAACCGCCGCCCTCACCTCCGGCGATGGATCGACAAACTGCATCGGCGTGGGCGACACCTCCATGTCGTTCCCCTTCCAAAACCACACCGCACACCAGCAATCAAACGCCCACTCAAGCTCCTGAAGCGCCTGCTTCTGCCGTACAGACCTCTCGTAATCTACCGCCTGCTGTTCTGGGTTCAGCACCCCCGTGTGGATATCTTCCACCGTGGCCAGAAGCTCGTCGTGGGTTTGCTCTGGCGGCTGAATCAGTCGATTCTCAAACATTGAGAGCTGCACCCCACCGGCCAGCAGTTCCCGCAGTTCCTCTTTAACAACGTCATTGCGAAGACGCTTAATTTCCTTCGTCCATACCTTTTGGGCAAAATGCACCCCCTTGTGGGTAGCATCCCCCGCCTCCCGCTCCCAGGCCATAATCGGGTAATCCTGAAACTGGTCGAACCAGCAGCCCACCAGCGAATTCCCTGGCTTGATCTTGTGGTCGAGAAAGCTAAAGGCCAGCGACCGATCCATTGTCTCCACCCACAGCGCCAGTCGCCCCAGCTCCACCGCCAGCGGGTTAATATCCACCCCATAAATGCAGCGCTCCACTACATACCGCTTCAGCCGAGGCTTTGAATATTCCTCCGCCCTCTCCACCGTCAGCGGCAGATTCTTCACACACTCCACAAACCACTCCGGCTGAGCATCATTCGGAATGCCTGCCCTAATCTGCTCGCCATCTTCGATCAGCCAGCCATGCTCAAATAGGCTGCTCCACAGCGCCTCCACCAAAAACCGCAGCGACGCAATTAAGAACGACGCCGACCCACAGGCAGGGTCACACACCTTCAGCGCCAAAATTACCGCCGGAGCCTTCGGCCTCCACTGGGCCATCGGAGCCATCTCATCCGGCTCCCCTGCCTCATTGACAGGTGGGGTATAGGCCAGCGGCAACAACGTTCGCTGCACCGTCGGCACCGCCAGCTGCGGTCGCGTGTAGAACGTGCCCGAGCCCTTACGGGTACCGCCCCACCTCACTAAAAACCATTCCCCCGGCAAAATAGTTTTAGCAATCAGGCGCTTGGCCGTATTACTCACTTGCTGTTCGTAGGTCGCTAGGGCATCCGCCCTCCTGCTGCGGGGCTTATTCACCAGCTTGCCTGCCTTCACCGCTCGGATGGCCCACTGATGAGCCCTCTCCCGCAGGTTTTGAATCAGGTCATCCTGACTATCTTCGATCTCATCTAGCGCAGCGTCTTCCTCCTCCTCCGTTTCGGCCTCGACTTCAATCTCCTCCTCGGCCTCGGTGGCCTCATCTTCAGAGTCCTCCTCTTCGCTGGCGCTGGGCTTCGCGGCCTGCTTCAGCTTTTCCACCAGTGATGACAGCGCATTATCATCCATCCCCTCCAGCCGCGTCAGGGGCAACGCAGGCTGATCGCCCAGGTTGAGGAAAATCATTGGGTCATCGACAGCGGCCCGCCGCAGTTCAAAATCGAGCAGGCCCTCGTAGAGAATGCCAATGTACTCCGACGACAAATCGGAGAAGTCTACCGGAGCCTCTACCCAGGTACTCCGCCGCCCCTGGCGCACCTTCACCTTGCTACGACACAGCAGTTCCAAAATTTGAGTCACCACCGCATCCGATGGCCCATGGATCGGATTCTCTAAGGCAGCAAGGGCGCGGAGTACGGGGTCGGTTGCGGCATCCAAGCCTGGTGTAAACAACCCGCCCCCATAGCGCGGCACCGGAATCGCCTCATGGGCCGACCCCTCATACACCAAGCGAAACAACGCCAGCATTCGAGGCCAGGCACTGTAGCTATTGCGCAACCGCTCTGAGGCTCGCCCCCCAGCCATACGGTCTAACTGCTCTCGCAACCCCTGGATGCCGTAGGAATTGTGATAGATCGGGTTTTCCCGAGGCAGCAGATCGCGGGCCTCGGCAAACAAAATCACCACACAGCGCATGATGATGCGGCTGGCGGCGATGTAGATGTCACGGGATGAGGGGGGAGTCAAAAGAGCGTGAGCCGTGGAGTCGGCAGTTCCATCAACTGACGACTCACGATTGACGACTGACGCAAACATTTCATCCAACGCTGTCGAAGATTCCCGAATCAGCAGCTCTACCGCTTTTCGTACCCGTTCCCCCAACACGTCCGACAGTTCTGCCTGCCCCTGGCGCGAGGACTGAATCGCTGCCATCAATGGGCTGGGCACCTCTGCCTTTTCGGGCCGAAGGGACGCTTCCCCCAGCAGCAGCCGGAGGGCCGTTACCTGAGGCCCCGGTCGCCCTTCCTCAAACCACAGGTTGATATCCCATTCGCACCAGGCATCGTAGTCAGCTCCGGCATGGATGAGCCGCCACTGGTAGCCGTTGGTGAGCAAAGCCACCTTTTGATCGGCCTTGCGCAGCCACTCGATCACTCGCGATACAGCCCGCTTGCCTCGGCCAATACCCAGCCGCGCCACCTGGGCGCTCCGATCCTGGCCATCGGCTACAAATACGGGCAGTACGGCCCCGCGATCGTCTTGCCAAACCCGGCGGGGCTTGATTTGCTCGCGGGTAATGGCCTGCTGTGCCCAGTCGCGATCGACAGATGTGCCCTTTTGCCAAAAGTCCTTCGAGAGCCCCAGCACCTCTTCCAACACCGTATCTAGCAGGGTGCCAAGCTGGCTCTGATCGCCATCCTGCAAGCGGGTGACATCGCGCCGCAGCTTGTCCTCGATGTAGCGCGACAGGGGCACCAACTGCTTGGCAACAAAAAACTCCTCTAGTTTGGAGGGAGCAATCAGCAGGCCCCCATGCTTGAGCGAAATCCACCAGTCGTCGTGGTTGGCAGTGCTAGTTTGAGCAGCAAAGGGGGCAACGATCGCCATAGTTAACTATTTGGCTTTTGGACAGGGGCTACAGAAAGGCTAAACGGGTTTCTTCGGTCGAGGTTTGCACTTCTCAGAGAGTTGCAGCAAGGTCTCCAGAAAGGGGTGATCTGTGACTTCGTGGCATCCTCGGGCGAATCTACCGGTGTATTCTAGGTATTCCTTAAAGCCAGGCTGCATGTTTAGCAAGGGTTCTCGGCCCCGCCGCTGGACTAAAAACCAGCCTTCACCCAGGGCCGCAAACCGCCAGGGCTTGGGGCAATCGTCTAACACCTCGTTGCAGACAAACTGTTCCCACAGTAGGTACTGTCTGGGATTTTCTGAAATCCCGACGATGAGAAAGATGGTGTCGCCGACGGTGTCGAGCACTTCCTGCTTATCTGTACTGATGCCACAGCCATCGCCCGGAAGCTGGCCCAGTTTTTCGAAGTTGTGATACTGCACCCAGTAGCGCATGACGTTACCCAAAACCCTTTAAGTACTAGGTATCCCCCGGCAAACGAATCTCTACCGTAACGGGAAACACCTGGGCTACGCCGCGTAGGGTGTAGCGTTTCGGTAAAATTTGAGTGAGGACGCGGGTTTGCTCCTTTTTCAGCTGCTCGGCCAGGTCTTGATAGTGACCCCGCCGTCGCTTCATTTCATCGTCTAAATCGCGCAGCCGGTCTTCCTGCGATCGCCGCTCGTCGGGAATCAGCGAGAGCTGCTGCATATCTTCCAGCAGTTTGTCGCGCTCTTTCTCTAGCTTTTGTAGGGTGGTTTCTTTCATCGCCCGCTCCACCTCTTTGAGTCGATGCTTAAAGCGATCGCTCTCTTCCTGTAGGGCTACGGTCTGGCGGGTGGCCAGCTCTGCCTGAATCTGGCTGGTCAGCGATTCAATCAGCTGCCTTAACACAGCCTGCACATCAGGCTTGATCTCATCCCACAGGTCGCTAGCCCGGTCTGCCGCTACCCGATCCACCGCCTGCGGAGCCACCCCATCTAAACCCGCCGCCAGATGGGGCAACGCCTCCCCTAGCTCGCCCTTTTGAATGGGGTAGCGCAGCGTCCGCACCCAATGGTGGAAGGGCTCTCGCAGCTCGTTCACCGCCAGCTCTTCGACCGTCAGCAGCAACAGCGCTTCGGCTCCCTCGGGCA
This sequence comes from Nodosilinea sp. FACHB-141, assembly GCF_014696135.1. Classification (NCBI taxonomy): domain Bacteria; kingdom Bacillati; phylum Cyanobacteriota; class Cyanophyceae; order Nodosilineales; family Nodosilineaceae; genus Nodosilinea; species Nodosilinea sp. FACHB-141. The sequence continues at coordinate 204,296 of NZ_JACJPP010000002.1, forward strand.
CCTGGCCATAGCGCACCGTCCAGCGGCTGCTCTGGCCTGCATCCCCCGTGCCGCCGGGGAAGCGGGCACGGGCATACATGCCCAACGCCTGGTGAAACATGGGGTGCCCCAGGTGCATGAGCACCGTGTCTTTGGCGGGGCGGTAAACGGGGCGATCGTTTTTGATCTGGATAAAGTGCTGAGAATCAAACACAATAGCGGGCAGCGGCCCCTGGTGGCCGTTGGTGCTGCCCAGCCGTAGGTGATCATCAACCGCCGCATCCCACTTGGGGGGAATGGGCATCTTTAGGCGCAGTCGGCCCTGGTCGTCGGGCGCTTCAAACCGGGGTAGGCCCACCCCAATACCTAGGGCAATTTCTAAGGTTTGGGTCAGGGTTGTAGGGGTGAGGTCTAGCTCCTGCTCCAGGGTATGCAGGGCGGCTGCCGCATGCTGCCCCGCCACGATCTCTTCAGAGCTAGGAATGCGCGATCGCCCCCGGCGATAGTTCACAGCATCGTCTAGGCCGCGCAGCACGCGATCGGTGTCTTCTAGCTCCACAAAGCGCCGCTGAAAGGCAGCATCGAACACCTCCCCCATGGAACCCAGTTCTTCGCGGATGGTGTTGACCTTTTCTACCACCCGCGCCAAAAACTTCAGGTCAGCATCATCCTCACTGGTGAAGTGGAGCACGAATACATCCTGGGCCTGGCCGTGGCGATCGAGACGGCCATTGCGCTGATCGAGGCGGGCTGGGTTCCAGGGAATGTCGTAGTGCAAAACGATGTAGGCCGTTTCTTGCAGGTTGAGCCCCTCCGAGGCGGCATCAGTCGCCAAGAGTACCTTCACTGGGTCATTGGGGTCGTTAAAAGCCTGCTTGATCTCGTCTCGCTGACGGTCATCCATGCCGCCGTAGAGTTCGCGCACCGCCTCTGGCTGATTGGCATACGCTTCCCGCAGTCGTCGCCCCAGATAGTCGAGGGTGGTTTTGTATTCGGTAAAGACCACAATCCGGTCAGACCCTTTCCATTTATTGCCCACCCTCAGGTACTTTTCGATGGTGTCGAGCAGCTTCTCCCACCGTTCGTCTACAGCTGGGGATGGCAGTTCGCCCTCAGCATTGGGGGTCAGTTGCAGGGTAGCTAAGGCCTCATCCACCGCCGCAATTTCAGCCTGAAGGTGGGGAATCAACGGCTGAAACCAGGCCCCAGTAGTTTTAGCGGCATGTTGGAATCGGCCCTCAGCCTCTTGGTCATCGTCCAGGTCTTCTTGGGTGGCCCGTCGAGCGGCTTGTACTGCGCCCACCTCCGCCCCTTCCTCCTGGACGTTGCCTTCGCGAAACCGAAACCAGGAATTGGCAAAGGTGTAAGGGCAGGACAGCAGGCGCTTATTCAGCACTTCCACTGCGAACCCTCCTGCTAGCTGGTCGGTTTTACTGGAGGCCGCAATCAGGCTTTTCACCGCACTGCGGAAGGCTGCAAACGCTTCCGAGAGCCGTCGCTCCTCCCTGGAAAAATAGACGGGCACAGGCTCCGTGAGCCGCCGACAGAACCGGGGTGTGCGGCCCTCTTGCTCGTCCAGGGCGTTAATCTCTTTTTTCAGCCGCCGAATCACCACCTCTTGAATACGCTGCTGCATATCGGGGGTGAAGTCGCTGGTTTGGGTAAAGCGCACCGGATCGAGTTGCTCTAACAGGCCCGAAAAACAGCGAGTGTGGCCATTGTGGGGGGTAGCGCTGAGGAAGAGCTTGTGCTCGAACCAAGGTGCGATCGCCCGCAGCATCTTCGACAGATCGCTATCTTCCCCAAAGTTGGAGGGCATCAGGTTGTGGGATTCATCCACAATCAGCAAATCCCACGGCAGCTGGGCCGACCCCTCCGGCTGGCGGCAGGCCGCGCGAAATTGCTCCAGCACATCCGGCTGCCGCAGGTAGTGATAAGAGGTCACAATGCGAGGAAACGTCCGCCACGGGTTGGCATCGAGCCCCAACCGCTTTTGCAGAGCGTGGGTCTCGGCCCGGTCGATCACATCAAAGGACAGGGCGAACTTAGTCTTCATTTCCTGCTGCCACTGTTTCCGCAGGGCGGCAGGGCAGAGAATCAGCACCCGACGAATGCGCCGACGCAGCAGCAGCTCAGTCAGGATCAACCCCGCCTCCACGGTTTTGCCTAGGCCCACGTCGTCTGCCAGCAGCAGCGAGATGCGCGGCATCTGAAGCGCCTTGAGCAACGGCACCAACTGAAAGTCTTCGACCTGGACGGCACCAAAGAAGGGCGAGGCGATTGGGGGTTGGGCTTGGGGGGAGGTGCGATCGAAGCTCAGGAACGGTGACAGAGCAGTCCACCGGGTTGCCCGTAACAGGGCATCGTACTCTGCCGGGGGCATAGGGTCTGAGTTTTCAATGGGCGGTAGAGCGGTAGGTTCCAGCAGGGTCTTGTTGACTTCTCGTTCCCAGATCAGGCTGTCTTCAGGGGGGCCGTCGGAGTCGATGTACTCTAGCCGCACCAGGTGAACTTGCCCCTCGGGGCCAGCGCCAAAGGGCTCGACAGCCGCAATCAGCGCCCGGCGATTGCGCAGGGTGGCGAGCATACCCACCTGGGGTATGGAGGGAGAAGCGGTGTCTGGTGTGCTGGTGCTGACCATAGGTGCGGGTTGAATCTCAGGTGAGGGAGCGACATCTGCTGCTTAGCCAAGCTAACAGCTAATGCTCTAAGCCCTTGTGACTCTTCACCTTTGTTTAGTCCCAAGGGCATGCATCGAAGCTTAACGTCGGCTAACCGACGTTAAGGACAAAGGGCTGTGTCTAGTTTATTGGGCTGTTATTTCGTGGCCAAGCTGCTTAGCAATGTCGAGGAAGGGGCCAATATTGCCAATACCCCACTGGTTGCAGACCGCAACAGTTTGATTATCCCCTGTCCGTAAAATCTGGCTCTCATCCAGGAAATAGCGCTTTTGGCCCTTCTCTACGGCTTTCTCAATTGGAGCTACCACTCCAAAGGAACTGTGAAGGAAATCGGGAAACATCTGCCTCAGCTCATCCAAAGTCGCATAGGGATGCTCCTGAAGGTACTGGGTGACTACGGCCAGTACCAAGTTGCGCTTGTTGTACATCTGGCCCAGGAACTTATATTGCGTGGTATCTCTGCTAGAACGAGCGGCAGCCCTTTGCGCCTCTGCTTGCTCCCGAATTCTTACCTGGTATTCCTCCGCCTCTGGCAGAGGGATAATCTGCTCAATGTCTAGCAGCCGCTCGTCCCCAAGCTTGTAAGACTGAAGGCGGACACAGCGAATGTCCAGGTCGCGTTCGTTCAGCCACATGACGGTGGTGATCAACTCTTTTGAGAAGTTGGCCGAGGCTAACACGATTCTGACATGTGGACACTGGTCTGTTAGACGGTGATGGGTAAAATGATTGCAATGCAACTACTTCAGAGTCATGGATTGTCCTCACTGCCAGAGCCCCCAGGTTGTGAAGAATGGGCGGGAATCGCTCTCAGAGGGTGTGCTGCTTCAGCGATATCGCTGCAACGACTGCAGTAAGAGGTTTAATGAGCGCACCGGCACCCCGATGGCGCGCCTCCGAGCACCTAGTTCCGTGGTGGCCACGGCGCTGACTAGCCGCACCGAAGGGATGGGGGTGCGGGCGGCGGGCCGCACTTTCGGTAAATCTCATTCTACGATTCTGCGCTGGGAAGAGCGTTTAGCGAATCAGGTTAACCAGTGGTCACCCCCGGCATCAGGGGATCGAGAGGTGACGCTACAAGGGGATGAAGTGTACACTCGCATCGGCGAGAACCATCCTCCCGCTAGCTCAGAAGGTTGGACAATCCACTTCATTAAACGCAGCAGTCGCTACTGGGTCTCGGCGATGGCGGGTCATAAGGACGAACTGCTGTTTCAACGGGGAACGCAGCAGGCCTGGCAGTGGGCACAGGTGCGTTCTTATATTCGGTGGTTCACTGACGGTGAGCGGCGCTACGCCAAAGCATTGTGGGACTTGGCCAGTGTCTATCTGGCGCTTCGCGATTGTCCGGGGGCCTACCGCACCCAAAAAGTCTGGCGAGAAGGATTGGAGGTGGCGATGAAAATCAAAGGGTCTCAAGGCCAGCGACGTGTGGTTTGGGTCAAGACAGAGCATCCGTTTACCGCCATGAGCCTCATATCGGAGGTGAATGCGAATCATAATGAGGCCCAGAATGCGGCCCTGAGACGACGCTGTAGCGCCTATCGTCGGCGTCAGAATCTCTATGCTAAGACTCGCTCAGGGTTACAGCGCGTCTTAGATGTCCAGCGGATCATCCACAATTGGGTTAGACCGCACTAGGGATTGGGGAAACGGACGACTCCGGCGATGGCGATAGGCCTCTGCTCTCGCCCCTTATCAACCCACGAAATCCTTTGCATGAGAGGGGTTCAATGCATCTCCTCTTAACGAACCAGTGCCGCGAGGCCCTGGTTACCCAACTGAAAGGGCAGGTCGAAAGTATGGTGCGGGAGAAAGTAATCGTGCCATTGCGATCGCCCGATTGACCATGCATAGCCATAATCTAAAGCCAACATAATCGGGACGGTGAAGTAGGCTGAGCTTGCCCCAAGCAGGATGCTCAAGCCATTGAAATAATGCCTCGAATCTACTCCGGCTTATTAATGTCCTCCGACTCTTGGTGGATTCCTTTCACTCCAGGCTTTTTGCGGCCTTCCTTGGTACCTCAATTCCGTCGTCCACATACACCCGCTGTCTCTGGATGCTATGGACATGGGTCTGCTTGCTCATCCATCCCCCCATCCCATAGACAGCCTGTCCACGCTATGGGCAGAAGACACAAACCTGTGCAGCGCTTAGACATAGCATCCACTCACCAACTTATTACATTGAGGTAATTGGTCACCGCTGGTGGCTGCTGCTCAAAACACGCTCCATGCTAACAGAACAAACCATCGAACCGAGGCTTCACAATTAAAGATCGGGCGCAAGATATCCAGGATTTGCTTCAAGCTTTTGCAGAGCTCTATAATAATTCTGGTTGTTAATGATCACTTTAGCCAATCTCGGATATGACGGCCTTCTCGGAAGAAGACGTGTCCGTTTTTCATCACTTTCCCTATGGCCTGAGAACTTCACATTGGCCAGAAAAAGTCTTATCTTATTGCTCCTATGCAACCATACCTCGTTGATTTTGCCATTGTAACTGCGCTTAAAATTGAGCGTGACGCGGTGTTGAGCCGTCTTGACAAATACGAGGTTGTCAAAGAGGATTTTGAGCCACAGGTGTATTACCGGGGTTCTATTAAGATTCCAGGAACAAGCGAGTGTTATACAGTAGTCGTAACACTGCTACTGGATATGGGGAATGATGAAGCCGCTACTGCCGCAACTCGATTGCTGCAACGCTGGCAACCTGCAAATTTGTTTATGGTAGGGATTGCTGGCGGGGTACGTGGCAAGGTTGAATTGGGTGATGTAGTTGTCGCAAAATTTGTCTTTTATTATGAACCAGCAAAGTTGACTGCAACAGGTGAGCAGCATCGTCCAGAACAGTTTCCAACTGACACATTACTTCGTAGCCGTGCTTACTTCTATGAAGCAGCCGAGTGGAAATCCAAAATTGCCGTTGTACGACCAGGGATCCCCCAAATTGAAGATACATTGCCTAATGTTCATTTTGAACCGATTGCAAGCGGTGAAAAAGTTATCGCTGATTTAGAAACACTCCCCCAACTTTTGCAGGCATGTCCCAAGCTTGCAGCCGTAGCGATGGAGGGTGCAGGGGTGGCGCGAGCAGCAAGGAGCCACAACGCTCCGCCTCGTTTTATGGAGATTAGGGGGATTTGTGATTTTGCTGATCCCGATAAAAATGATGACTGGCATTGTTATGCGGCGAATGCCGCCGCCGCATTTACCATCGGGCTATTACACGATCGCCCTGTACCTCCTCTCAATACAGAGCGACTTTTGAATAAGCCAGAGAAGCCACTACTAATAATCTGTGCCCAGTCTTTACCTAACCGAGTGATTGCCCCAGATGAAATTCTGAGCGGATTAAATGATGGCCTTAAAGGGCGGACAAGAGAGAGGGTCTCATTAGATTTCACTCCTCTAATAAAAGGTGGGGTCTTTACTGATCCGGCATGTGCAGTCCAACGACTAACGGATCCTCAAGGAGTGTTTGCTACTGCGATCGCTCGTTCTAACGAAACTGAACTTGTTTTTCATGGGTTGGCGCACCTTCCATTATTGGTATTGATGGGCCATCTAATCAGCGATCGTGTACCTGTAAGGCTTTTTGACTTTCATCCCAGTCCTGGTTCTAATACCTGGGCGTGGCCTAATAAAGAACAGAATTTTCCACCAATGGAAGTTTACGGGCTTCCTGGTTCCCGCTCTTGGCAGGCAAAGGACGTGGTTCTTCGTGTTTCAGTTAGCTACAAGGTTTTATCTGACCAGGCTCTTACAGTTGCTCCATCAGGAGCAATTGAAATTGATTTGACGGTTGTTCCTGAGCCTGTACGTGGCGTCGTTCAAAGTGAAGAGCAAGTACGAGAGTATGGGCGAGTATTTCGACGGACATTAGATTGGATTGCTCAAAACCTGCCAGCAGGTCAGAGAATTCATCTTTTCTACGCAGGTCCGGTTACCCTTGCCTTTCACTTGGGGCAACAAATATCGGAAAATATCCATCCACCAGTGACTGTATGGAATTATCACCGGGGATATGATTGGGCGATTGATTTAGAGAAAGCATACATGGGGGAAGAATGTGTTGTCCAACCACAGTCAGGTTATGACCAGATGTAGGAGCTATCTATGCTTTTCTATTTTTCCGGACTCTGTATGTGGCGATTTTAGTTTTTTTGTACTAGGATCGACGCAAATTCTCAAGATCAGATTTTATGACTATCATTGGCAGGTTCAACAGGTTTGTCAAAAATATCCGTCCTACCGATGACCACATTAATGAGGCGAACCGACAGACTAACTACATGGTAGAGCAGCTTAAGGGAAAAGTGGCCGCAAACGGCACATTCAAGTTGGAGAAGGTTCTAAAAGCTGGCTCAAATGCTAAATTTACTTCCCTGCGCCGAACAGCAGAAAACATATTTGATGTTGATCTTGCTGCTTACTATTCCGGCACCGGAGCAACAACGCAGGAGTTAGACAAACTCTTAGATTTCACTTGCAAGCGGCTTCACGAAATCTATCCTAGTAAAACCAAAGAGGATTTTGAAACCCTGAAAAGTGCTGTTCGAGTTAAGTTTCGCAGTGGAATTAGGCTTAACGTGGATGTAGCACCGATTATCCGAGATGATTCGTTAGGTCTGGAGAACGGAGGATGGCTTCCACGCTCGGACGGATGGCGGCTAACTTCTGTGACCTGTCATAACCAGTTCATCAGTAACCGCACCGCCAAAAGCAATCAAGTACCTGGGCCAGTTAAGTTTAATCGACTCGTGCGGTTAATGAAATGGTGGAACAATCGCCAAGAGGTTTTAGCACAGCCCTCTATTTTTTGCGATCTGATAACGGCTGCTGCCTTTGATGCTTATGGTGTTACCAGCGAGTGGCAAAGTAGTTTGCGGCAAATCTTCTCCTTCCTGCTCAGACATCAATTTCTTGAACCAATTGTTTTTGATGACTACCACGATACAAGTGGACTGGTCTTTCCATCAGGTCAAGTCGTCATTATGGATTCTGTAAACCTGGAGAATAATATCGCTAAAGACTGGACAGAAGAGACTCGGTTGAGTTACCTGGAAAGAGTACAGGGTGCTTATGACTGGATGATGGAAGCCAAGAGTTATGAATTGGATGGAGATGAGGAAGGCGCTGTAAATATGTGGTGTCAAGTTTTTGGGACTGAATTTCGATCTCTGTCTGAAGGAGAAGACTAGTTAATGTCGTCTAGTTACACACGTTCTACTACCCAAACCAGTACTCAAAGTAAGGTCATTCATGTCACTCGTAAAGTGCAGGCAGACCTGCTGGCAATTTTGGATCATTATGGCTATTTCTCAGAAGACTATGCCCAGAAGCTAATTAACGATATCAGGGTGTTCATTAATGAGGAGGCAATTGACCAAGTTAAGTTCACTTGGACATGCTCAGGAAGCAATGTTGTTATGGAGGAACTTGATTACAAGGTTGTTTGGGGCAATATAGGTTTGGCTGACGATCGCTCCGGCGGTGTTCGTTATCGATTTGATCTGACCACATCTAATTTTCAAGTACGCATTAATTACAGCGATCGCTGGCGAAGCATGCCTGAAGACCAGAAGGAATTAATTCGAGAGGATCTGAAGTTGCAATGGAAACCTGCAAACCAACTGGATTACACCGGTGGTCAGTGGTCATCTGAACGGAGTTATTCAAAGGATGGTTTAGGTTTGAGCCGCAGTCGCTTTACCAGATTATGACAGACACTCCTATTTATTTAGTTAGCCCAGATGGAGCACCCTTGGGCAAATTACGTGCCAGTGTTTTAGAACTTGTTGCAGAAGCAGAACAGGTGGCACGCTCTAAGAATTTGGCTAAACGAGCCGCCTTACCAGCTTTCCTTAATGATTACTTGGAAAGAGAGGGTTATCAAGTTGCCCCGGATGAATTAAAAAGAGTGATTGCAGAATTCAATCAAGTTTGTCGAGGGGAGGCTCTTTCCGCAATTCAGATAATCTGTACGTCTGAACATCTAGCATCCTCTGCAAACAACTTCAACGAACAACTTTTCAAACAACCTATCAGTATGAGAGCAAGCCAAACAGAATCGCAAGTTCAGCAGTTCTTTGAGGTGGAACGGGTATATCCCGATGAAACAGCTAGAAGTCTTTACGAGAGTTTGATAGGACTTGACGAACACAAAAAACGATTGTTAGTTGAATTGGAAATGCTGCTTTATCCGCAACGGTTAGAAGCATGGAGCCGTGAACATCACCAAGGACGTGTACTGCATCTCTGCAAGCAACTGCATAACCGCACACCCTTGATTCTTCTAGAGGGCGATGTTGGAACAGGGAAAACAGTACTGGCGGAAACAATAGGAGACCCTCTAGCACGGCAAATTGGAAGCAAAGCAAAAGTACATCTCCTGAAAATCAACTCACAAGTGCGTGGGACGGGTTTGGTCGGTGAGATGAGCGACTTAATTGTACAGGCTTTTGCTCAAGCGGAAGCGCGGGCTGCCTCACTAAAAGAACCAATGTTACTTTTGTTAGATGAAGCAGATGCCCTTGCTGCTCGACGAGACACCCAGCAAATGCACCATGAGGATAAAGCTGGGTTGAACACTCTGCTGCAACGGCTTGATAATTTGCGTTTAACTGGTTTGGCGATCGCAGTCATCTTTATTACTAATCGCCCAGATGCACTTGATCCTGCCATTCGTCGACGTGCTGCCCTTGATCTCTTTTTTGAGCGTCCTGCTGATGAAGTGCGGGCAGATATCATTCGTAGATACTTACCAGAATTAGAGTGGGCAGAGGAGCAAATTGCCAAACTCGTGCATTTGACAGGTTCACAAGAGCCAAAAAATGAAGGCATTTCATTTACAGCTTCAGATCTAACCAACCGACTATTTATGGGAGCACTTCGAGAAGCTTTTAGCCAGCAACGAGAACTCAAAGTAGACGACCTTTTAGAACAGGCAAGCTATCTTATACCCACTCCAAAAATGGGAACAATTTAGGTCTACTTTAATAAGTGTATATTTCAGAAGAAATCATTCGGATCATAACCTATGTCACCTACAAAGCAAAATGAACTAGCCATGTTAAAGATTTCATGACCTACTTCAAAAAATGATTATTTGGAGTTAATCTCTTTGCCTTATATCAAGTCCGTTTAAAGGAGCATAATGGAGGTATTGCGACAAGGGCTATGCCATGCCAAACCTTGTGCAGGTTGCCGACCATCTCAGTCTCGATGATCTAGAGCGCCGCTA
>NZ_JACJPP010000003.1 GCF_014696135.1 Nodosilinea sp. FACHB-141
ATCCTTGACAGGAACCTTGGCTTTGTTTCTAGACTATGTAGTTGTCGAGGTTCGCTTCAACCCTCGGTGAAAGACTCGTTCGAGTCGCTTCCCTCAGGCGCTTTATCAATATATCTAGATTTAACTCAGGTGTCAACACCCTAAGACTATTTTGTTCTTGTGGCCCAAACCCCTTGCAAAACAAGGAGTTTGGGCATTTTATAGGGCCGCTACCTGGCACCCCTTCAAAACTTCTTCGAAAAAAACCTCAAAAAAACACCACATCTGGTGGCAAGGACTGGGAATAGAACAGCACCCACAGCAGGCCGGAAAACTACCTAAGCACGGGTTAAGGACTTAAGGTGCCGTTGAAGGCAGGCTGTAATTTTGATATAGACAACCCAACCACTTCCTCTGGTTTTGCGGGAGAGTTTAGGGACGGGCTCCTAATTGCCCTCCAGCGTAAAGCTGGGATGGGTAATTGCCTGTGATCATTCTCTCCATCGCTTGTACCCACAGTGAACTACGTTGTAGACCGACGCTAATGATGGTCCTTTGGACTTCCAGCTTGAGAGTGATGAGCTTTAGTGGTGTCGGCGCAGTGATTGCGTTATTTATATGGAGTTAAGAATGCGTTTAGCAATGGCACCGCGTAGAAACTAAGGAACTTCTGTCCAGAGTTAGGGCTAGCGGAATTGGGAGTAATCGTGATCGCGCTAATTTCTATGCCGTCTTATGGATAGAGTGCAGGTCAGTGAAGTAGCCTGTGGCGATCGCCCTGATAGTGGCCATAGTTACTGAGCGATATCAATACTCGAATGGAAGCGCACAACCCTCAGCAAACAAAATTCATTACAACAAAATTTGCTATTGACAATTAAAGTTGCAAGTATTTATCATGAACTTATGAGCACGTTGCAACAGATTGCCAAGCAACAGCCTGAGATGGTCTTAGATCGCTTCGTTGAGGTGACCAACGACCTGCTGCCGCAGTTTTTGCCCGACCAGGGTTTTGGTAATCGCGGGCAAGAGCCGGTCAACCCTCGGCTGGTGCGCCATTACACCACTCAGGGATGGTTAGACAAGCCCCTCAAGCAGGGGCGCGAAGCTCGGTATACCTACCGACATCTACTGCAATTGCTGGTGCTGCGCCGATTGCTGGCGGAAGGCTACAGCACCAGCTCCATCGGCAGCCTGCTCGGCGGCCAGTCTGACTCGGCTCTAGAAAACATCCTGCAAGGAGGTGTGCAAATCAAAGTTGAGGCCGCCAACCCAGCGCTGGCGTTTTTGTCTCAAATTCGCGATCGTCCCGCCCCCTTCTCACCTAATCGCTCACAAGCGCGGTCTGCTCCGCCGTCGTTTCAGGCTCTGCCTGCGGCTCCTGCCCCAGCCCCAGCTGCACCCCTCCTTCCGCCGGCGGCGTTGCCACCCCAGACTTGGACTCGTCTCGACATTCTCGACGGGTTAGAACTCCACGTTCGGCAAGACTTTGTCGCGCCAGCTACCGCCTACGAGCGGGATAGCCTGCTGCAACTGATTGCCGACCACCTCGCCAAACTCCAATCACTCCAAAGGCCACCACCATGACCCAATCTAAACCAGCGTTCCCCACCGTCGAACTAATCCCGCTCCACGGAGCGATCGTTACTCAGCAGCCCATGACCCTAGACGTGCTGGTGCGGATTACGCCCCCGGCTGTCGCCCTCAAGAGCGATCGCGTGCCGCTCAACCTCAGCCTGGTGATCGATCGCTCCGGCTCCATGCAGGGGCAAAAGATGCACTACGCCCGCGAGGCCGCCCGCTTTGCCGTCGAGAATTTGCTGCCCTGCGATCGCATCAGCGTCGTACTCTTCGACGACCGCATTGAAACCCTGGTGCCTAGCACCTTGGCCACCGACAAAAACACTCTGCTAGAGAAGCTGCGTCACGTCCACTCGCGGGGCTCCACCGCGCTCCACGCCGGTTGGGTCGAGGGTGGCGTGCAGGTCAGTCAGTACCTCAACCCCGCCCAGCTCAACCGGGTGATTGTGCTCTCCGACGGGCTGGCCAATGTGGGGGAAACTAGACCGGATGCGATCGCCAACGACGTGCACGGCTTGGCCCAGCGCGGCGTCAGCACCACTACCCTAGGCATCGGCAACGACTACAGCGAAGACCTGCTCGCCGCCATGGCCCGCAGCGGCGACGGCAACTTTTTTCACATTGAGTCTGCCGATCAGCTGCCAACTATCTTTGAAACCGAGCTGTCGGGCTTGGCTGCCACCCTCGGCCAGCGGGTCAGCCTCGGCGTCAAGCCAGGCAACGGCGTCACGGTCATGGACGTGCTAAATGACTTCGAGAAGACCGACACCCAGCGCTACAAGCTGCCCAACCTAATGGTGGGGTCGCCGATTCAAGTGGTGGTGCGGCTGCAAGTGCCCGCCCTCAGCCGGAGCTGCGAACTGATGCAGGTGCGCCTGGCCTGGGATGACGCAGAACAGCCCAGTCGGCAGGTGCTACGGGCAGGGTTGGAACTGCCCCTGGTGAGTGCTGAGCAGTTTAGCGACTTCCCCGCCGATGCCGAGGTGCAGGAGCAGGTGGCGCTGCTGATGGCGGCCCGCGCCCGCCGTGAGGCCGTGATGTTCTCCGACCGGGGTGACTACACCGCTGCCACCGACTCCCTCAGCCGTGTCCGCGTCGCCATGTCTGCTATGCCCCCCAGCGCCATGCTGATGGAGGAACAGGCAACGCTAGAGGATTTAGAAGGCGACTACCAGAGCGGTGCCATAGCTAGAGCCCGCAAAAAGGCGTATTCCCAGGCCTACAACCTGTCGCGCTCGGGCAAGTCTCAGCCCCGGCGATCGATGGACTCTAAATAAGCGGTGGCAAGGCTTTTACTTAGCCAAGCGAATTGTGACAAGCTCTAGCGGTCTAAGGTTTAGGGTATACGGTTCACAACAGGCCTTAAACCCTAGACCTTGAACCCTGCACCCATCTAGCCCCTTACCTTTAACTTGGCAGACTGCTAGGGCGATCGCACCTTGACTAAGCGATCCCTGTGGCACAGCCTTCCCTGGGGCAGCATAGGGAAAGCTAAAGCGACGCGATCGCCCGCTCCAAAAACTCGGGCTGCATCCAGCGATTGAGGTTGATTTGCCCCAGGTGCTCTTGCCCAGCAATTTGGCCTAGCTGGCGAATGTGGGCCTGGAGCCAGTCAGTGCGCAGCTGGGTTTCGGGCAGATAAACCACATCGGCGCGATCGCTCGTGCTAGCGCGCAGGGTTTTGGCCACAATGGCGGCGTCCATATTTACCCAGCGGCTGACCAGCGTGGTGGCCATGGGCTGGGTATCGTACCAATACTGAGCGGCCAGCAGCGATCGCAGGTAGGCGACGGCGATCTCGGGATACTGCTCGGCTAGGTCGGCGCGAATCACCACGCCGTGGAAGGTGGGCAAACCGTCTAGGTTTTCGTGCAGCAGGCGACGAAACTGGCCCTTGTGCTTGGCAATTTCGTGGAAGGGGGCGAAGTAGGCATAGCCATCCACCTGGGCAGAGCCGCGGCCCGATCGCTGGGGCTGGGCCTGCTCGAGGGCGGTGAGGGTGACGGCGTTGAGAATTTGGCGGTGGTGGAGCGATCGCATCACCATACTGTGAGCCGCCGAGCCAAAGGGCACCGCAATCACCCGCCCCGCCAAGTCGTCAATGCAGTCGAGGGTCGAATGCTGCGGCACGATGATGTCGTTGCCGGTGCCATCGAGGTTGCTGGCAACAAAACTGATCAGCCGAGTGCCCGCCGCTGGGGCCGTGCTATCCCCCGCTGCACTCAGCAGCAGTGGGTAATCGCCCAACACTCCAATGTCGATCTGCTGAGCCTCGAGCCCGGCCACAATCGGTGCCCCCGAACCATAGTCAGACCAGCGCAGCCGATACTGCACACCGCTGTAGCGGCCCTCGCGCGGTAAGAAATGCTCCAGCAAACCCAGCCGCTGAATAATTAGCCCAGCGGTGACGGTTTGAATCGTGCGGTTTTGGGTGCCAATGGTGAGGTTGATGGTCTCGGTGCCGCTGGTGGAACCAGAGCGCACCAAAAAGTTTGGAGCCTGAAACCGGGGCACTTTTCGATCAATGGATGCAGCCAACGGTGCGTCCATCGGCTTAGGCATGGACGGCCCTTGAGAACTGCCCTGTGTGACAGCGGCCTGGCTCTGAACCATAGCCACAAACTGGCGGATTGGCTCTAGCCCCAAACCGCCCCGGCCTGCGGGTTGACCCGCCAAGCCCAAAGCCCGACCCAGACGCTTGGCCATCAGCAAAAATAGGGGCGTGCCCAAAGCAAACTCTTCTAAAGGAATGCGGCGCAGCAGCCCGGCCTCACACTCCATCTGAAATTCAAAGTCAGAGGCGAACCCCAGGTAGTGCCCCTGAAGCAAATAGGTGCGCATCAAACTGGCCGCGTCGACAATTTCGACATGGGCAAAATCGGTGAGATTGAGTCCCAATTCCTGCATGCGCTTTTGCAGCACAATACGACCTGGAACGCCCTCGGGCGGCAAGACCCAAGCCTGGTCAGTCAACTCCTTTAAACTGAGCCAGGGACGCTGAGCGAGCTGATGGCTACTCGACACCACTAGAGAATAGTGAACCGAGCCGATCGCAACCTCTGAAATTTCATCAAAGGTCGAAAAACTCAGATCTGAGACCCCAATATCGACCTCGCCAGTCTTAATGGCGCGATACAGCGGTTCGACCGCATCAAACTGCAAACATCTAGTTTGCACATCGGGATGGAGTCGGCGATATTCGTACAGCACCGACGGCAGCCAGTTGCTCAGCATATCGGGCATGCAGCCAATTTTTAAGGTGCTAAATTTCCCCTGCTTGATCTCTTCAATCTTAGCTACCAATCGGCTTTCCAAATCTACCAGACTAGGCCCCTCTTCTAGCAGATATTCTCCTACCTGAGTCAGCTCTATCCGTCGCCCTAAACGCCGAAAAAGCGGGGTTTCAAGCTCAGACTCTAGGCACTTGATTTTGGCGCTTACTGCCGGCTGAGTTAAGTTTAATGTGTCGGCGGCTTCAGTGAAACTCAGGCAGCGAGCCACTTCTAAAAATACTTTTAGCTGGTAAATTTCCATTTCAACTGGCCTGCCTAAACATTTTTAAACTAGTATAAGAATTTACTAAAATACTCTACCTAATAATACTTTTGCCTCACCTTGGCAGATATGAATAACTTGCCAAGATCCGTTGATTAAGATCCATTTTGTGCAGCTATTAGAACAGCCAGTTGAGTCTCATTGATTTTTTTGATGAGTGTATAGAAAGCTGTGATGGGTAAATCGTAGTCACGGTTACAAATCCCGTTGATTCGCTTTAGTGGTCTCCTTTAAGCTACGTATCAAAGGCCCATAAGCCAAGGGTTAGTTGCCTTTATTTAAGCATTAGCTAACCGTGATACATCAAGTTCAGCTTGGGATCTGTAGTTTCTCCATCGGCAAAACTCCACTTCTGTACTTGATTTGGTTTATTTCAATTTCACTGCCGTTTAAACCAAGGACGTGGTTAAGTGAACATTCAGTATCTTAAAACTGATTTTCTAGTCGTCGGCGGTGGCACCGCTGGTACGATGGCAGGCATTAAGGCAAAGCAGGCCAGCCCCGAGAGCGACGTGCTGATTTTAGAGAAAGCTAACATTCGCCGCAGTGGGGCGATCGCCATGGGCATGGACGGAGTTAACACCGCTGTCATTCCCGGCAACTCTACTCCCGAGCAGTACGTGCGCGAAATCACCATCGCCAACGACGGCATCGTCAACCAAAAAGCCGTCTACGAAACCGGGCGGCTGGGCTTTGAGGTGATTCAAGAACTGGAGAGCTGGGGCGTCAAGTTTCAAAGAGACCCCGAGGGCAACTATGACCTCAAGCAGGTGCACCGGGTCGGCAAGTACGTGCTGCCCATGCCCGAGGGCAAAGACCTGAAGAAAATTCTCGCCCGCCAGGTCAAGCGCCACAAGGTCAACGTCACCAACCGGGTGATGGCCACCCGCGTCATGGTGCAAAACGGTCGCGTCACCGGGGCCGTGGGCCTCGACGTGCGCAACGGCAACATAGTGGTGATTCAGGCCAAGGCCGTCGTGCTCTGCACCGGAGCCTGCGGTCGCCTGGGTCTGCCCGCCTCAGGCTACCTCTACGGCACCTACGAAAACCCCACCAACGCGGGCGATGGCTACTCCATGGCCTACCACGCCGGGGCCGAGCTGACCAACATCGAGTGCTTCCAGATCAACCCGCTGATCAAAGACTACAACGGCCCCGCCTGCGCCTACGTGGCCAGCCCCTTCGGAGCTTACACCGCCAACGCCGAGGGCCATCGCTTTATCAACTGCGACTACTGGAGCGGCCAGATGATGCTGGAGGTCTACAAAGAGCTGCACTCCGGCAAAGGCCCGGTACACCTGAAGATGTACCACCTCGACGACGATACCATCAACGAAATCGAAACCATTCTGTGGGATAACGAACGGCCCAGCCGAGGCCGCTTCCACGAAGGCCGAGGTGAGAGCTACCGTACCCACGGCGTCGAGATGAACATTTCTGAAATTGGCCTGTGCAGCGGCCACAGCGCCTCGGGCGTCTGGGTGAACGAGCGGGCCGAGACCACAGTCCCCGGCCTCTACGCGGCGGGCGACATGGCCAGCGTGCCCCACAACTACATGATTGGAGCCTTTGTCTACGGCCGCATCGCGGGCGAAAACGCCATGGACTACGTGCGCGATCTGGAGCATGTCGAACCCGACGCCGACTTTCTCGCCACTGAGCAGGCCCGCATTTACGCGCCCCTGCAGCAGCCCGACGGCGTGCCCCACACCCAGATTGAGTACAAACTGCGCCGCCTAGTCAATGACTACCTGCAACCGCCCAAGTCGCCCCACAACATGGACATCGGCCTGCAAAAATTCGTCGCCTACGAAGAAACCCTCGGCCTCATGGGTGCCCGCGACCCTCACGAGCTGATGCGCTGCATGGAGGTGCACTTCATCCGCGACTGTGCCGAAATGGCCGCCCGCGCCTCCCTATTCCGCAAAGAGACCCGCTGGGGTCTCTACCACTACCGCCTCGACTATCCCGAGAGGAACAACGAGGAATGGTTCTGCCACGTCAATCTGAAGAAAGGCGAAACCGGCCATATGGAGCTGTTTAAGCGTCCGGTAGAGCCCTATATCGTCGATGTCGATCTGGTCGAGGAAGTTTACGACGTTGCCGTCCGGTAGGGTGAGCACCGCCTACCATTCTCTGATTATTGCCTCACTTAACCCCTCTCCCCCAGCCCCTCTCCCGGGAGGAGAGGGGAGCCGAGCCACGTTCTTGTTCCCTCTCCCAGAGGGAGAGGGCTAGGGAGAGGGCAACAACCCTGACCAATCCATATCCCTACTACTTAGAATCCCCATGGCCCTAACTACCCAACGCGTTGATGTACCTGTCATCGTCGATGAATCGAAATGCCTTGAGAAATGCAACGCCTGCATTGAAGTCTGCCCTCTAGACGTGCTGGTTAAGAATCCCGAGACCGGCAAAGCCTACATGAAGTACGACGAGTGCTGGTTCTGCCTGCCCTGTGAGAAGGAATGCCCCACGGGGGCGATTACGGTGCAGATTCCTTTCCTGTTGAGGTAGGGGGGTAGGCGGGTTGGTGGGTAGGCGAGTAAAGCAAACACCCATCTACTCATCCACTCATCCACCCTCCTACCCTCCCACTCCCCTACCCTGCCGTCATTCTGGAACCCCTCCCCATGTACACCACCGATATGGACCCTGAAGTTGCTCAGTGGGTTGAGCTGCTGCGATCGCCCGATCTCAACGAGCGCCTAGTCGCGGCCAAAACCTTGCAACACCTGGGTGATGAAGATGCAATCGCGCCCCTGCTCGGGGCGCTCCACGACGAAAACCCTATGGTGCAAGAGATCGCCATCACCGCTCTGTGGGAATTTGCCAACCCGATCGCCATCAACCCGCTGATTGAGTGCCTCAGCTCGCCCCACGAGAATGTGCGCAGTGAGGCGCTGTCGGCCCTCAAAGAGCTGGTCTCGACTAACGACCTGATGAAGCTGCTGGATGTGTTGCAGGTGGGCAATGTCCACACTCAGCTCAACGTGCTGGTGCTGCTGCGCAAAATTCACGATGCCCAGGCCCTGCCGTATGTCATGCCCTTCTTTGAATCGGAGAACTCCGATCTACGGGAGGCGGCGGTGATCACCCTGCGCTACCTGAACCAGGTGGTGCGCTGCGAACCGGCCGTGGCCCTGGCGAAAGATCCTAACGAGGCGGTGCGGCGAGCGACGGCGCTCACCCTAGGCCACCTCAGCGATGCGGCGGTGGTGCCGCTGCTGTGTGAACTGTTGACCAGCGACCCGGATTGGCAGGTGCGGCGTAATGCGGCCCAGTCGCTCGATATTTTGGCGGACCCGGCGGCGATCGCATCCCTAGTCAAGGCGATGGATGACCCCGAGTGGCAGGTGCGCAAGTTCACTGCCCGCGCCTTGCAGAAAACCCCAGATATTCAGGCTCTGCCGGTGCTGATCAAGTCCCTAGCCGACGAATACTCTGACGTGCGGCGCGATGCGGCCACGGCCCTGGGCAAACTGGCCGACACCAACGCTCTGCCCGCCCTGCAGCAGACCCTCAACGACCCCGACATGGACGTGCGGATTTTCTCCCAGCGGGCCATTGACGCCATCCAGAAGTCCCAGCCAGAAACCTCTAATGTCTAGCCATTCCTCTCCCTTTCACCGCGCTGCTGAAGCTCTTGCTGAAGTGGCGCCCAGTGCCGAGGCGATCGCCCGCAAAGCCGAGGTTATTGCCCAGCTCAAAACCCTACACGAGCCCACCTTGGGCAATGACCTGGTCAGCCTGGGCATGGTGCGCAATCTGCAAGTGGTCGATGACTACGTCTACCTGCGGCTCTACGTGGGCCGCCACCAGCTCGACCTACAAGAGCAAGTGCAAACCACTTTAGAGCAATTGCCCTGGTGCAAAAAAGCCTACGCCCAGCTCTGCACCATCCCCGGGGTGCGCACCACCCTGGCGGTGTCAAGCGGCAAGGGCGGCGTGGGCAAATCGACCACGGCTGTGAACCTGGCGGCGGCCCTGGCCGAAACTGGGGCCAAGGTGGGGTTGCTGGACGCCGACATCTACGGCCCCAATGTGCCCCAAATGCTGGGTTTAGGTCATTCAGAAGTGCGCGTGATTGACACTCCCAACGGCCAGCGGTTTGTGCCCCTAGAGGCCCACGGCATCAAGCTGATGTCCGTCGGATTGCTGGCTCAAGGCGACCACCCGCTGGCTTGGCGCGGCCCGGTGATGCACAAAATTCTCACCCAGTTTCTCCACGAGGTGGACTGGGGTGAATTGGACTACCTACTGATCGACCTGCCCCCCGGCACGGGCGATGCCCAGATCACCATCGTCCAAGAAAGCCCAATCTGCGGCGTGGTGATGGTGACGACGCCGCAGCAGGTGGCTGTCTCCGACGTGCGCCGCAGCGTCCACATGTTTCGCCAGGTGGGGGTGCCAGTGCTGGGCCTGGTCGAAAATATGAGCTACCTGCTCTGCGACCACTGCGGCGAACCGACGCCGATCTTTGGCAGCGGCGGCGGTGCCCAGATCGCCACTGAGCTTTCGGTGCCGCTATGGGGCCAAGTGCCCATCGACCCCCGCATTTGTGAACAGGGCGATGCCGGCGTGCCCCTGCCGGTGAAGCTGCCCAATGCCCCCCTGAGCAAGATCTTTGGCCAGATTGCCCTGGGGTTAAATGCGACCTTTGGAGTAAAGGCAGGGTCGTCGCTGGCGGCGGTGGATTGAGAGGATGAGGAAGGTGAGGAAGGGGGAAGGGCGTTAGTTATTCATTCTGAGCTTCCCCATCCCCCTATCTTCCTGATCCCCCTCATCTCTCCATCACAAAACGACCTACAGACATCAGCACGCCAATACTCGCCGGGCGGCCTAAAACACCGTTTAGAATGCTGAGGTGTGATTAGGAGCAGGCGATTGGTTCAGTCTCAGCCCCAAGACGTCTCCTCGCAACAGCCTCTGCTGCGGGTATTGAGCAGTTTGCGCGCTCACCTTTGGCTCACCTTGGGGGCGTTAATCAGTGCCCTGCTGCTGGTGGCGGCCTACGCGGCGACGCCGCAGCTGTTTCGTTGGGCTATCGACGATGGCATTGCCGCAAACAATTTGACGGTGGTGTTGCAAAGCGGGGCGGGGCTGGTGGTCGCGGCCCTAGCCCGAGGGCTGTTTAACTTTGGCCAGAGTTTTTGTGCTGAGGCGATGTCGCAGAGCGTGGTCTATGACCTGCGCAACCGCATCTTCAGCAAGATTCAAACCCTCAGCTTTAGCTACCACGACCAGTCTCAAACCTCGCAGCTGCTCACCCGAGTCACCAGCGACATTGAGCAGGTGCGCACCTTCCTCAGCACCAGCCTGGTGCAGGTGATTAGCGGGGTGGTGACGCTGGTGGCGATCGCCGCGATTCTCCTGATCATGAACTGGCAGCTGGCGCTGATCAGCCTGACGGTGGTGCCTCTGGCAGGGTGGCTGATGGCGCGATTCTTTAACCAAAACAACCTGCTGTTTCGCCAGGTGCAGGAGCAGCTCAGCGACCTCAACGCGGTCTTGCAGGAGAACTTGCTGGGGGTGCGGGTGGTTAAAGCCTTTGTGCGGGAGGATGCCGAGCGCGATCGCTACACCCAGCTGAACGGTGAGCTAGTCGCCGCCAACATGAAAACCATTCGAGCGATTCGCAACACATTCCCCTTCATCTTTTTGGTCAGCAACTTGGTGATTGTGGTGGTGGTGGGCTACGGCGGCGTGGCGGTCATTAATGAGCAGTTTTCGGTGGGGGAACTGGTGGCGTTTAACGCCTATCTGCTGCTGATTTTGCAACCGATTTTGCTGATTGGCTTTGCCGCCCCAGCGATCGCGGGGGCCTCATCCTCCGCCGAGCGGGTCTACGAGGTGCTCGATGCCGAGGTCGAAATTCGCGATCGCCCCAACGCCGTTCCTTTCACCACCTGCGCCGGTCGCATCACCTTTGAGAATGTATCGTTTCGCTATCCTGGCACCACCACCCCGGCCCTCAACGGCATTTCCTTTGAGACTAAGCCCAACGAGCTGATCGCCATTTTGGGCATGACCGGCTCGGGCAAAAGCACCGTCACAAACCTGATTCCCCGCTTTTACGATGTCACCGCTGGGTCGGTGCGCATCGACGGTCGTGACGTGCGCGACTTTACGCTGGAGAGTCTGCGATCGCGCATCAGCACGGTTTTTCAGGAGACTACTCTATTCTCGGGCACCATTTTTTCTAACATCACCTACGCCAAGGCTGGGGCCACCCTGAGCGAAGTGGTCGAAGCGGCCAAAGCCGCCCAGATTCACGACTTTGTCATGACCCTGCCCGAGGGCTACGACACGTTGGTGGGCGAGCGTGGGGTGGGGCTCTCAGGCGGGCAAAAGCAGAGAATTGCGATCGCCCGCACCCTGCTGACCGACTACAAGGTGTTAATTCTCGACGACAGCACCTCCGCCGTCGATGCCCAAACCGCCGCCCAAATTCAGACTGCCCTCGACGACCTGATGCGCCGCCGCACCTGTACCGCCTTTGTAGTAGCTCAGCGGATCAGCACGGTCCGCACCGCCGATCGCATTCTGCTGATGGATAAGGGCTGCCTAGTGGCTCAGGGCACCCACGAATATTTGATGGCCCATAGCTCGCTCTACGGCGCAATTTTAGAATCCCAGGTGGGTGCTGCTCCGGCTCTTACCTAGTTTTCTTGCGGTTAGCTAACTAGGCATTAAGGCTCTTCGATCTAAATTCTAAAATTGCCTTTGACCTCCAGAATCGAGAAACGACTACAGATGACCCTCGCTACAGCCGCTCAGTCTCCACTCGATGCTAAGCCCAAGCTCTCGACCATGGGGCGGTTCTTGCGCTACTTTGCGCCCTACCGACAAGATCTGCCGATCGCACTGTTGCTGGTTGCCATTGGGGCCACGACCCAGGCGATCGGGCCACTGCTGATCGGTTGGGCGATCGACAACCTGATTTTGCAGGGTAACTTGCCGGGGCTGCTGTGGATGCTGGCGGCGCTGACGGTGATTTATCTCGTTGGGGTGTGGGCGATCCGGGGGCAGATCTGGCGGATGGGTGCGATCGTGCAGCGGCTGCTGGGGCAGCTGCGGCAGGATATTTTCGACAAGATCCAAAGTTTGCCGGTGAGCTTCTTCGATCGCAGCGAGGCGGGCGACTTGATGAGTCGTCTGCTCAACGATGTCAACACCGTCAACCAAGCCTTTGGCCTCACCATTCCCCAGGTGCTGGGTCAGACCTTTAGCCTGCTGGGCATCATCATCGCCATGCTCTCGATCAATTTGCAGCTGGGGCTGCTAAGCAATCTGGTGGTGCCGCTGATGATTTTTACCACCGGGTTTTTCTCGCGCTGGGCGAGAAGCCGCTTTCGCCTCACTCGGCAGACCATTGGCGACCTGTCGGCCAAGCTGGAAGAGGACATTGGCAGTGTCAAGGAGGCTCAGGCGTTTAACCGCACCCAGCTCAATATTGAAGAGTTTGACAGCCTCAACGCGGCGAACCGCAAGGCCAACGTGCAGGCGGTGGCGGTGACGGCGGCGTTTTTGCCCTCCATTGACTTGCTCAATACTCTGGCGACGGCGGGGGTGACGGCCTACGGCGGCTATCTGGCGGTGACGGGGGTGATGACGGTGGGCACGGTGACAGCCTTTGTGCTCTACGTGCAGCAGTTCTTTCGGCCGATCCAGATTCTCAGCCAGTTTTATACCCAGGCGCAGTCGGCGCTGGCGGGGCTCGATCGCATCTTTCTGCTGCTCGACGAGCCTGCTACCCTGCAAGATGCCCTCAACGCTACTGAGATGCCGCCGATCAAAGGCGAGGTGTGGTTTGAGTCGGTCGGGTTTGGCTACACTCCCAACCAGCGGGTGCTAAAGGAGGTCAACCTCTGCGCCCAGCCGGGGCAGATGGTCGCTCTGGTGGGGCCAACCGGGGCGGGCAAGAGCACGATTATCAACCTGATCATGCGATTTTACGATGTGTCGGAGGGGGCGGTGCGCATCGACGGGGTAGACGTGCGCAGCGTCACCCAGGCCAGCCTGCGCCGCCAGATTGGCATTGTGCTGCAAGACAATTTGCTCTTTACCGGCACCGTGGCCGAAAATATTGCCTTTGGTGCCCCCCACGCCAGCCAGGCCGACATCGAAGCGGCGGCCCAGGCGGCGAATGTGCATGAGTTCATCACCTCGCTGCCCCAAGGCTATAGCACCCGACTGGGAGAACGCGGCGCACCCCTGAGCCAGGGGCAGCGGCAGCTGGTGAGCATTGCCCGCGCGGTGCTGATTGACCCGCGCATCTTGCTGCTCGATGAGGCGACCAGCAGCATTGATACGCGTACGGAGGGGCTGGTGCAGGAGGCGATCGCCCGCCTCCTGCACAACCGCACCAGCTTTGTGATTGCTCACCGCCTCAGCACCGTCACCCAGGCCGACCAGGTGCTGGTGATTCAGCAGGGCGACATTGTCGAGCGGGGCACCCACGCCGAGCTAATAGCCCGTCAGGGCATCTACGCCAACCTCTACAGCCTGCAACTGGGCACGGATTGAGGGAGCGTTTGAAAGTGATTTGCTGCGGCTTTAGTCACCTACTGATCTCCCCTGCCCCCTTTACCCTGCGGGAAGCCGCAAGCGTTATAAAAAGGGGTTAAAAGTCCCCAGTTCCCAATCCTTCTCATGAGAGAGAAGAGAACCAATCTCTTGTCCCCTCTCCCGAGGGGAGAGGGCTAGGGAGAGGGCACTAATTCAGCAACGCCCACCAAAGAGAACTTGAAGCCTGATGTTTTGGGCTGCTCTAACTCAGACTTCACCAAGAAAGGCCGTCGTTGAAGTAGAAGAGCCAGCCTAGGGTGGCTGCCGCAGTGGCTAGATTGATCAGGGGTAGGGTGGTGAGCCCGCAGGCCAACAGGTAGCGATAGCGCAAATGGGCGAACACCGGCAGCAAAAAAACCAACCAGCTCAGCAGCACCGCCACTATGCAAATAATCGGAAAGGTGACAACGCTGATCACTAGGGTCACTGCGGCAGGGCTTTCGAGAACCTTGGGGTCAGCAAACATCATCGACGACATGAGCGCGGGCATAAACCCGAGTATTACGCCGATGATCAACATAACTGTCAGGGTAAAAAGAACCATTAGAGCGGTTTTTCGGCGCATAGGGTTTGTTAGAGTAAAGACCGCGCTGCCTGGGCGGAGGACACCCTAGATTGCCCAGTGCTCCGTCCAATCCATCTGAGGTGCGCCGATGAGTCAGGTCGAGCAGACCCCCGTAGCTCTGGTAACCGGAGGCGCCCAAGGGATTGGCCTTGGCATCACTCAACTCCTGCTTAATCAGGGTTGGCGCGTTGCAGTTGCCGATATGAATATGGCCGCCGGCGCTGCCCTGCAAGACACTCTGCCCCAGTTTCACGAGTCGTTTATCTTTTTGCCCTGCAATGTATCTCAGGAGCATGAGGTGGCGCGCTGTGTCGGAGCTGCGGTGGATTGGTTTGGCCACCTCAACGCGCTGATCAACAATGCGGGCATCGCCCATCCCTACAGCGGCCCCGTCGAAGATCTAGCTCTGGAAGACTGGAATCGCTGGATTGGCACCAACCTGACCGGCTACTTTCTGATGGTTAAGCATACCGTCCGCCATCTGCGCGCTGCCCGGGGTGCGATCGTCAACATTTCTTCGGTTCGCGCCCTTCAGTCTGAACCCAACTCCGAAGCCTATGCCGCCTCTAAAGGAGGCGTCGTGGCGCTGACCCACGCCCTGGCCATGAGCCTCGGCCCGGAAGTTCGCGTCAACTGCATTAGCCCCGGCTGGATCGATGTCAGCGCGCTGAAACATCCGCCCCAAGAGTCGCACCTGAGCCCGACTGACCACGCCCAGCACCCCGTAGGGCGCGTGGGTCATGCTCAAGATATTGCCGACATGACCTACTTTTTGCTGTCAGATAAAGCCGGTTTTATCACGGGGCAAAACATCGTGGTCGATGGCGGCATGGGCCGCAAGATGATCTACGAGGAGTAGGCCAGGGCTCGATCGGCGTTGCTGAATATAGACATGAATTGCCTTCATTCCTAACCCTTCTTCCAAAGGAGAAGGGAGCCGGAGTCCTGTTCCCTCGCCCCTTGGGAGAGGGCTAGGGAGAGGGCGGATCGGGTAGGTTCATCCCAGGATTCAGCAACGCCGCTAGATCAGGTTTAGGCCGGCCAAGCGTTCGAGACCCAGAGCGATCGCATCCTCCTCCAGTTCGCTGTAGCTAAAGATAAACTCGTGCCCTGGGCTAGGGCCGAGGTATTGGGGGCTGGCGGCAATGAGCCCAACGCCCACCTCAGCTGCTTTCGCTATCAGTACGTCGTCGGGGATATTAGTCGCAAAGCGCACCATCACGTGCAGTCCGGCATTTTCGCCCAGCACGGTGGCGCGATCTCCCCAGTGCTCAGCCAGGGCCACAACCAGCGCTTGCCGCCGCCTGTCATAGATGCCCCGCATGCGACGAATGTGGCGCTCTAGGTGGCCCTGGGTGATGAAGTCGGCCAGCACCGCCTGCTCTAGGGTCGGCCCCTGGCGATCGGCTAGCCACTTGGCGCGGCTAAACACCGCCACCAGGGCCGGGGGCAGCACCATGTAGCCCACCCGCAGCGACGGAAACAGCACCTTCGAAAACGTGCCCACGTACAACACCGACTGCCCATCCCCCAACCCCTGCAGTGCCGGGATGGGGCGACCCCCATAGCGATACTCGCTGTCGTAGTCGTCTTCAAAAATCAGGCTGCCGCTCTGCTCTGCCCAGGCCAGCAGGGCCAATCGGCGCGGCAGAGACAGCACCGCCCCGGTCGGAAACTGGTGCGACGGGGTGACATACACCAGGCGAATCGGGCCGGAGGCGGCAGCCAGTGCCGCCACATCCATGCCTGCCCCATCTACAGCGATCGGGTGCAGCGTTGCCCCCTGGCTGGCCAGAACGCGGCGGGCGCTGAGGTAGCTGGGTTCTTCCAAGGCCACCGTATCGCCGGGCAATAGCAGCAGACGTGTGGCGAGAGAAAGCGCCTGCTGGGTGCCGTTAGTGATCAAAATTTGATCGGGGTGGCAGTGCACAGCGCGGGCCTGGGCCAGGTAGGCGGCGATCGCCTCTCGCAGCGGCCTATGCCCCATCGGGTCGGCGGCATAGTCGAGCCATTCGGTGCGGCGACAGTGGCGAGACAATAGCTGCCGCCACAGCTCTAACGGGAAGCGATCGAGGGCCGGGCGGCCATAACGAAAGCTTAGAGCTACGGCGGGTTCAGGGCTGGGGCCAGGGTCAATCTGCTCTAGGCGACGACCGTAGGCCGACAGCGGCACAGTGGGGATCGGCCTGACTGGGATAGCGGTTAGGGGAGGCGATTGCAGCAGATCGTCGGGCAGCTGGTCGCAAACATAGGTTCCAGAGCCCGTCACCGTTTGCAGATATCCCTCGCTCAGCAGCTGGTCATAGCTCTGGGTCACCGTGGCCCGCGATACTCCCAGGCTTTGGGCCAGGGCACGGGTCGAGGGCAAGCGCTGACGCGGAGCCAGCCGTCCCTTGAGAATTCCAGCCCGCAAAGCGGCGTAAATCTGCTGGTAGACGGGGTCTGGGCTGTGGGAGTCGAGGGCGATGGCAAAATCCATCGGGGTGAACCCATAGGAACGAGCAAAGTGGACTGGCCGGTTTAGCCAAAATTGGCTCTTGTGGCTCTCCAATTTTGCCTCTATTCTAAGCAAAGCTTTCAGAAAAGAAAAAATGAACGTTTTTCAAGCTGGGTTTGAGCATCTTGAAGCAGTGGCAAAACTGTTTGACCACTATCGAGTTTTTTACCAAGCCTCGCCAGATTTCGAAGCAGCAAAAACATTCATCAGCAAGCGTATTCAGGAAAACAGTTCAGCGATATTTGTGGCCTGTCATGGCGAGAAAATTGTCGGATTTACGCAGCTTTATCCCACGTTTTCGTCTGTATCGATGAAGCGGGTTTGGATCTTAAATGACTTGTTTGTAGAAGAAGCTTATAGGCGCAAAGGAACGGCAGGGCTGTTGCTGAATGCAGCAGCAGAATTTGCGCAAGCAACTGATGCAGCCCGGATTGTTCTATCAACGCAAATTTCTAATACCTCGGCTCAATCCCTCTATGAATCGCAGGGTTACTGCCGAGACGAGGCGTTCTATCACTACACATTGTCGCTGACATGATTTGTGTTTTGAGAAATCCTGACTGACGCGCAAAAATTATGTCAATGTCAATCCCCATCACTATTCGAATTAGCAGTCCTGCAGAAGATGCCATAATTGCCCAGCATTTCTACCGCATGTGGTGCGACCTAGGCGTGGATGAAAACGACATTCAACCCGACTGGCTCACCATAGGGCTGGAGTTTATCGATCAGGCCCGGCGCACCCTCAACTACCAAGCCTTTGTCGCTGAGGCTGAGGGAAACATTGTGGGCTCGGTCAGTGGACAGCGCTTTACCGGGCTGTATCCCCCAGTTTTGTCACCCACCCATCGCCAGTACGGTTACATCTGGGGCGTTTATGTGGAGCCTGCCTACCGCAATCAGGGAGTTGCCACCCGGCTGACCCAGCTAATGGTGGAATATCTCCAAGAAATCGGCTGCACCAAAGCCGTGCTCAATGCCGCCCCCCAGGCGCGGTCGCTCTACCAAAAGCTGGGCTTTAGCGAGAGCAATCTGATGGAACTCAATCTCGTATCCCAGGAGGGCTAGATGTCGATTGCCTTACCGATTGCTCTAATTTCTGAGTCGGCTAGGCTGGCCGACTATCAGGCGCCATCGACGGTAGTGGATAGTGAGCACCCGGTCATTGCTGATCGGGCGCGATCGCTCACCACAGCGGCCACTTCACCCGTAGAGCAGATCAAGCTTGTCTACGAGTGGGTGCGCGATGCGATCGCCCACACCTATGACATCCAAGCCGAACTCGTCACCTGCACCGCCTCCGAAGTGCTGGCCCAGGGCCACGGCTTCTGCTTTGCCAAGGCCCATCTGCTGGCGGCCCTACTGCGCCACTGCGGCATCCCCACCGGGTTTTGCTACCAGCGGCTCGTGTTTGACGACGCCCAGCCCACCCGCTATACCCTGCACGGCCTCAACGCCGTCTACCTAGCCGAGCTAGACCGCTGGGTGCGGCTCGATGCGCGGGGCAATAAGCCTGGGGTGCAGGCCGAGTTTGACAGCGATCGCGAACAGCTCGCCTTCCCCATCCGCCCCCACCTCGGTGAAGTTGACTATCCCACCATCTACACCCAACCCAACCCTCTAGTCGTCACCGCCCTACAAACCCACCCCACCGCCGCCGATCTAATTGCCCACCTGCCCGCCGTCCTCTAGCCCATCCACCCCTTACCCATCCATTCCTATGTCCCCAGAATCCTTCTCCCCCACCCCCCGCACTCAAGTCAAGCGCCTTCCCCAACGGGCCAGCTACGATCGCCCCCAGGCCCACGCCATTCTCGATGAAGGGCTAGTCTGCCACTTAGGCTTTGTTGCTCAGGGACAACCCTTTGTCATCCCCACCGCCTACGGTCGCATGGGCGATCGGGTCTACATCCACGGCTCCCCCGCCAGTCGCCTGTTGACCACGCTGGAGCAAGGGGTGGAGGTCTGCCTCACCGTCACCCTGCTCGACGGGCTGGTGTTGGCGCGATCGGCGTTTCACCACTCGATGAATTACCGCTCGGTGGTGCTGTTTGGCACCGCCACCCGGGTAGACGATGCCAACGAAAAACTGACGGCGCTTAAAGCTTTTACCGACCACGTTGTACCTGGCCGTTGGGATGAAGTGCGCCCGCCCACCACCTCAGAATTGGTGGGTACCCTGGTGCTGGCCCTGCCCATTGCCGAGGCCTCGGTCAAAGTGCGCATCGGTCCGCCCCTCGATGCCGCTGCCGACTATGCCCTACCGGTCTGGGCAGGGGAAATTCCCCTAGCGGTCACCGCCGCTGCCCCTATTACCGATCCCCAGTGCTCGCCGAAAGTCGCTATTCCTGACTACGCCCAGCGCTATCGGCGGGGATGATGTGTTGATAAATTAGCTTTTGGGCGTGATCAAGAATCGGTATTGTTCCCACATAGTATTCGCTTCACGCCCTTTTTCTTACCTTCTTTAACCCCTACACAAAATTTAAATATATTCAGCTATTTCTAGGCAAAAAGAGCTACCAGGTCAAGATTTCTCTCTTCCAAAACATCGATTCATCTCTACAACAAACAAGAAGGCACTGTATGTAATCACAGCCTAATCAATACAGGCTGCCTCACCCTTTTCTTGTGAGCTAAGATTTGAGTTTTGTCCTTGGCTAGATAGCTTTTCACGAAGCCCTACCATGCGGGTATAGGCTTGCCAGTTAGCTGCTTTGCGCTTTAGTTTTTCCTTCAGCGGCTTAGCAGCCAAAGCGTAGCCGCCATCAGCCCCATCGACAAAGTGAACTTCATGCCCACTGCGCTCAAATACCAGACACGTCATCAAAGCTCGATCTGAAACATGTATGCCATAGACAAGATTGCCTTCGCGCGATTGAGTCTCAAGGTAGTCGGTCAGCTTTTCTCGCTGATTGGTATCGCCTGAGATGATCATCCGCAACATGTCATCAAATTTTTTGTAGTCACTGGCAGCCTGAACCAACTGCTTATACGAGCCCCAGTTGACACCGCCAGCTTTAAGATTAAACCGCATATAGATCGAACCCAAAATGTTATCGATCTTAAGGCTCCAGATATAGCGCCAGCGAGATAGCCAGTTGGAAGGCTGCGATCGCAGCTTGGCTTGGGGAAGCAGTTTCTCAGTTTTTAGGGATAGATTGAGATTCTGTAGCCCAACTGGATGAAAGTCATCCTCAGTGCCATAGATCTCTTGGATCTTCTCAAGCACATCGTGATACAAGGCATTATTTGCCGCTGGGCTATGGGCGGTTGCTAGCACCAGCAGCGTAACCGTTTCCCATACCTGCTGGCAATATCTTGCCAGCGACACTCCAATCCTGCCAGATTCGCCTCGGAAATTTTGGCATCACTGATTTGATAGCGACCAGCCGTTTCAGAAGATTTCACTAATTCCGTTGCGTAGTTTAATCCCCCGCCGACAAAAACAGCCTGGTGATACTGCTCTGCCACCTTGAGCTTTGCCAGCTTCACCTCAAACTCTGCTTGGCTAGCCGTTGTCACTGGAACAATTCCCACCCGTAGCTCAAGGTTAAATTCCCTTTGGGCTAGCTGTTGCAGGGCTAGCAGAGGCGACTTTACCTTCTCTAACACAGTAGGGGGAATTAGAAGAGAAGCCCCATCTCCGCCAAAAACATAGGGAATCTCCAACGGTTTGACAGCGTTGAGTACCGCTGCAATAGAAGAAGCGCCTAAGAGATTGACTTCTTTATAGCGACCGGCCTCAATGGCCTCCGTAGAACCCCTAACATCCGCGATGATGATGTACCAGTCACTTGGTACTGGCAGCAGATTGTTGGCATCAATCGCACTGAGCAAATTGTCTATGGCAGGAAGGTTGGCATAGAAACGTTCTGTAGACATACTTTTGAGCAGATGCTGTGTGAACAGAAGTTCCAGAAAGGCGCTCTGTTGGATTGACTAGTTAAGTGTGCCCAGATATACAACAAAAACACCTCTTTTCCCTTCACGCACAAGCGCATTGGTCACCAAGTTGAGTCAAAACAGAACAAATTTATTGAAGCTAGAAATTGCTAGGCTATCTCCATCCAACAAGATTGGCAATTGGTCGTCAAATGGCTGAGCAATGGCTCAATACCACAGAGCGAACCCTAAATCGTGACAAAAATCTAACTTTTATAAATACCTTCGTTAAATCTTCGCTCATAACGTTTTTGAGGCTATAACTTTACAAAAAGTATGCACAAAATTTATACCGAAAAAAGTCGTCTACAGCTTTACATTCTGTAGACGACTTTCTAAAACCTTGACTCAAGGTGTATCGGTGCTTTTGCTTTTACCCAGCAACTTTATACATTCCCTTTTATGCGAACTAAAAAGGAATGTCGTCGTAGCTGGGGGCAGGGGTGGACGGCGGTGGGGTTGCTGGAGCCGCCGGGGCTGCCGGACGAGCGGCTGCCGGACGGGAGGCCGCCGGACTAGGCGTGGCTACAGGAACTGCAACGGCAGCCGGAGGGGCCATGGGCATGGTGTTGAGCTCACCCACTGCGTAGATGCGCTGCACGGTCATTTCGACCTGCTTTTCTTTGTAGCCCTGGGGGCTATCGACCACGTTCATGGCTAGGCGGCCTTCTAGCAGCACTCGCTGGCCCGCATGGTACTGGGCCTGAATGTCTTGGGCTAGGTTGCCCCAGCCGACCACCTTCATCTGCGAGGAGGGGTCGCCCTCTTTTAATCCTGGAAACTGCACCACAAACTCGGCCACGGGAGTTTGATTGTCGGAGGTGTAGCGCAGCTGGGGCGACTGCACGATCTCGGCCATTAGTAGGCAATTGTTCATAGCGGCATGGGCTCCTTGATCCCCTGTTCTTTCTCAATGAAGGTTTGGACGTGCTGCTGGTATTTGGCCAGGGTGCAGTCGAGCCATTCGCGGCTCTGGCTGTTGCCGTAGATATGTACCAGGGGCTCGCCCGCGTCGGGCAGCACCAGCACCCAATCGTCGGGGTTGTCACCTAAGATTTTAACGCCGTCGATCAGCTCTAGACGCTCGGGCGGGTTATCTTCTACCAAATAGCGCATCAGAGCACCTTTCACCGTCCAGGGGCAGCGCAGGGTTTGCATGCGGTAGGCCATACGGGGCAGGTCTGACCAAATCTGGCCGAGCGATCGCTGCTGTAGGCTCAAAATCTCAATCAGCTTGGCAATGCAGAACATGGCGTCAAAGCCGGGGTGCAGCTCGGGGAAGATAAAGCCCATTTCGCCGCTGCCGCCCAGCACCACGTTGGGGTTGCTCTGACAGGCTTCCATCAGGGCCGTGGGATTGGCCTTGGTGCGAATCACGCGCCCGTCGTGGCGGCGGGCAATGTGCTCGATCGCTCCTGAGGTGTGCACCGGCACCACAATGGTGCCGCGGGGGTTGGTAGTCAGCATCATGTGGGCCATCAGCGAGGTCAGCACTTCGCCGCGAATGCGGGTGCCCACCTCATCGACCAAAATCAGCTGTTCGCCGTTGGCCGACACCTGGGCTCCAAAGGTGGCCCGCAGCGCTTGCACCACCTGACCAAGCTGGCTGAGCATGACCTCGCGCTCGTCGTTGGAGAGGGCAACCTGACGCAGGCTGGCGTTGAGCACCACTGCGTCGCAATCAAACTTGCCAAGAATCTGGGGCAGCACTGCCCCGGCCACAGCGTAGAGGTAGTCGATCACCACCTTGGCCTGGCTATTGGTCACGGCCTGAATATTGAGGTGCTTCTCAAAGGCGGTGGTGTAGGTGGAGACGACATCGGTGGGGTTGGTGACGGTGCCGATTTCGTGGACGGGCGATCGCCGCAAATCTTCCTTAAAGTAGGCACCCTCGATTTTCTTCTCTTTGCCCTTAGAGATATCGATGCCCTTCTCGTCAAAGAATTCAATCAGCACGTAGTCGGGGCGATCGGGGTGCAGCCGCACGTGAATGCCTCCGGCAACGCCCATCGCCGCCAGCATGCTGCGGGCCACCGGAATTGCCGTCGCCTCAAGGTTTTGGATATTGATGCCAACGGACATCAGGCCCGCGATCAGCGATCGCGACACCATGCGTGAGATGCTGCGCTGATCGCGCGACACCGTAACCTGGGAGCCGGGCTTGAGGGTAGAGCCGTAGGCCGCCCCCAGCTTGACCGCAAACTCGGGGGTGATGTCGATGTTAGCTAGCCCAGCCACCCCCCGCTGGCCAAACAGATTGCGCTGCGCCGTGTTGCCCCAGATAAGGTTGATGTTCAACGTTGCACCTGACTCGATTTGCTTGCTCGGCCAGACTCGCACGCCAGGGCTGATTTGCGCCTCTTCGCCCACCGAAGACAAAGGACCGATCACCGCCCCTTCCAGCACGTGGGAGCGGCGGTCAACCCGCGCCCCTCGGGCAATGGTGCAGGCCCGCAGGTGCACTTCATCGCCCACAATCGCGCCATTCCAGACAATCGGTCGCTTGAGGTCGGCATCGCAACCGATGGTGATGTTGTCACCAATCACGGTGCCCGGTTCGAGCACCGTGCGGGCACCGATGCGGCAGTTGTTGCCAATCATCACCGGCGGCTGAATCTGAACCGTTGGATCTATCTGGGTATTGTCACCGATCCATACGCCGGGAGATGTCTCAGGGTATGCATAATTGACCACCACTTTGCGGTACAGGGCGTCGTATTGGGCCTCGCGGTAGGCCTCCAGGTGGCCGACATCACACCAGTAGCCGCTAGCCACGTAGCCGTACATGGGTTCCCCCTTCTCCAACAGCAGGGGAAACAGATCCTTGGAGAAGTCAGACTCTTCGTTGTCGGGCAGGTAGTCGAGCACCTCGGGTTCGAAAATATAGGTGCCAGTATTCACCGTGTCAGAAAAAATTTCGCTGGTGGAGGGCTTTTCTAAAAACCGCTTGATGCGCCCCTCTTCGTCGGTGATCACCACGCCAAACTCGATCGGGTTGGGCACCCGAGTCAGCACCAGAGTAGCTTTAGCGCCCTTTTGCCGGTGAAACGCGATCGCCGCACTGAGGTCAAAGTCGGTGACGCTGTCGCCGCTAATCACCAAAAACGTGTCGGTGAGCAGGTCGGCAATATTCTTGACGCAGCCCGCCGTACCTAAGGGCTGGTCTTCTTCGACGGCGTAGGTCATCTGCACGCCAAAATCGCGGCCATCGCTAAAGTAGTTGCGCATCACATCGGGCAGGTAAAAGAGGGTGGCGATCACCTCATCAATGCCGTGGCGCTTGAGCAGATTGACGATGTGTTCGGCGATGGGGCGGTTAAGGATCGGCACCATGGGCTTGGGCAAGTCACAGGTTAGAGGCCGTAAACGGGTTCCTGAACCACCGGCCATTAGCACTGCGCGCATTAGAGTCTCCTTGCTGCGTAAACATTCCTGATGGGGTTGCCCCAGCTCTAGCTAGGGCTCTCAACCAAACACCGAACACAACCATCGACAGGGATATCCATAACATTACTCCGCCATTGATCTACTCAAAGATAGATTAGAGTAAATGTACACGATCTATGCTTTACCGCGAGTGAGATCTGTTTCGCCCTGCCACGACCGTTCTCTCGCGCCGCGTCTTGGGAGCAAACGTTTGAAAAAGTGAGGCAATGGCGGGCAACCAGGAGCAACGTTGGTATTGTAGAAGCATAGGTGAACCGGGTAGAAAGGAGCAGTGACTATGGGTACATTGATCGCGCTTTTGTTAGCCGTTATCTATGGCGGCGGCGCTTTTAAGTTTTGGACAGGGTTCAACCGCACCAACTTTACCGATGGCAGGGTTAAGTTCACTCTGCTGTGGCCGCTGTTTTTGGCCCTTAACAAGTCGTACCGCCAGAACTTTAGCCGGGCTCTGAAAGGATGAGCCGCCTGCCCGCCGCCGACCCCTCCCCGTGGGGCGCCCAGGTGCAGGCTGTGGCCCGACGCTACGACCACGAGTTTGGCGGCAAGGCATTCGACCTACCCCCCGAGGTAGAAGAAATGGCGGTGTTCCAAGACTGGATTGCCGGTACGCTGACGCCGCGTATTTCGACACCCTTCTGGGAGTCGGTCAAGCCCCGCAAGCGCGATCGCTGCCTGGATATCGGCTGCGGCATCAGCTTTTTGATCTACCCCTGGCGAGAATGGGAGGCACTGTTTCAGGGCCACGAAATTAGCTCGGTGGCTTGCGCTGCGCTAACCGCTCGCGGCCCTCAGCTCAACTCGAAGCTGTTTAAGGGCGTCACCCAAGGCCCCGCCCACCGGCTGGAGTATGAGCCTCACACTTTCGACATGGCGATCGCCACGGGCGTCAGCTGCTACTACCCCGCCGACTATTGGGCCACGGTGCTGCAACAGGTGAAAAAGGTCCTCAAGCCCGGCGGCTGGTTTTTGTTCGACGCCATCAACCCCGAAGCCGAGCTGGCCGAACCCTGGGCCATTCTCGAAACCTACTTAGGAGCCGAGGTGTATTTAGAAGACCTCGATCGCTGGCCTGCCCTAGTCAAAGCCGAAGGCGCACGGGTTGTTTCTACCAAAGACTATGAGCTGTTTCGCCTCTTTAAGGTGAAGTGGGACGCTTAGTTTGCGCTACCATTAGCGGCGACATTTGGTCGAGAGGTCGCGCATGGGCTTGGGTTCGGGAAACGCCAAACTGGGGCTAGGACTGCTGCTGTTAGCGCTACTGGGTAGCTGCAATCGGGGCGCTGAGGTCTCCGACGCAGCATCGGTTGCAGCCGAGAGCACGCCTACGGCTGCAACCGATGCTGCGGCACTAGCGGAGGATGGCGGCTATCGTTCGACGCCCATTGACCCCATTCGCACCGCTCAGCTGGTGACCCAGGGGGAGGGATCACAAGTGAATCTGCGATCGCAGCCCACCACCCAATCTGACTCGCGAGGCTATGGCCTTGGCGGCGACGTGGTGACGCTGCTGCGCCTGGCCGAGGGCGAAGGGGGCCTGAGTTGGTACTACGTCAAGTTTGCTCAATCCGAAGCCGAGGGCTGGGTACGAGGCGACTTTATCGACACCAGCGCCCAGGTTGCTGCGCCGTCTCCCACCGTTGAAGAAATCACCACTGGCCCCTGCGGAGACAACCGACCGGAGGCGTTTTTTGAAACTAAATCCTTTAATATTCACCTGTGCCAAACTCCCCAGGGGCTGAGCTACATCGGCACCAACAAAACCAACAACAAAACCCTCACTACCACCGACGTGCGCGATAGCCAGGGTACCTACATTGCCATCGACGGCAACCAGCAATACCACGTTAGCGATCAGGCCCTAGCGGTGTACCAGGTGAACGGCGGTAGCTACGACCAGCTCGAAGGCGAAGACGTGATTCGCCACGAGCGGTTTTTGTACTGAGGCAGGTTTTGCGCGATCGCGGGCTTACAACTGCTGACAGCCTGGGACTGTAGAGGTCTCAGGCTATCTGAGCTATCTAGGTTTAGCGCTTAGGCCACTGCTAGCTTAGTCGCAGTTGAAAATTGAGCAGTCGAGGGTAGGTATCAGACAGGGAGCGGCGGCGGCAATGCTGCCTACAGCGGCAGTCAGGGCCAGGGCAGAAACGGCTACTAAAGAAAGTTTTTTGAGTCGAGTAAACTGCTTCATGACGGTGGGTCTCATTAAATAGGAATTGAAACTGAAAAGCCTCCTAATGAAGCTGTATGAACTATGCTACCCCGGCGGGATCTCATCCCGCGCCGGTGCCCGATCGGGTGGGGCCAAATCCACCGGAGCTGGGGAATAGGGGTCTTCATATTCCTGGGGAGGTTGAGTCTCAAATGCCTCTGGTAGAGGTTCAGTCTCAAATTCTCCTGGGGGGCTGAGCGGGGCGGGGGTGGCGCCGCTGCCGCCAACGGGGGCCACAGGCTGAGCCATTTCGGCGTGGATGGTTTCGGTCATGCGGCGGATGAGCTCGCTGGCGCGGCCGTCGTTGGAGGGGCGCTGCACCAGTACGGCTAGGGCGTAGCGCTTGCCGTTGGGCACATCGACTAGGGCCACATCGCCCAGCATGGCCTCGATATCGCCGGTTTTGTTGGCTAGCAGTGAGCCATCGCGAATGCCAGAGGGAATCAGGCTTTCATTCTCGGTGCGCTGCATGATGCTGAATAGGCGATCGCGCGACCTGGGCGTCAGCAGCCCCCCCTGGTCAATCAGGGCCATCAGCAGAGTCAGGTCTTTGGCGCTGGTGGTGTTGGTGCCGTCTAGGTCAGGCAGAGCGTTGCGCAGCACGGTGTGCTCTAGCCCCCAGGCGGTAAAGGTCTGGTTGAGCGCCTCAATGCCTCCCAGGGAGGCAATCATCATGTTAGTGGCGGTGTTGTCGCTGGTCACAATCATGCGAGTGGCGATGTCTAGGGCGGTGTATTCGGTGCCCACCGCTTCACCGCGCAGGGTGCCTGAGCCGTTCGCCATGTACTCCTCTTGCAGGGCCATGGATTGGTTAAGGGCTAGAGTGCCCGCGTCGACCTGCTGCAAAAAGGCCACCAAAATTGGCACCTTAATGGTGCTAGCCGAGGCAACGGGTTCGGCTCCGCCCAGGTCAATATACTGGCCCGAATCAAGGTCGACAGCAAAGCTGACCGGGGTGAGACCCGGAGTCAGGGTGGCCAGCTGCTCAAGCTCGCCCTTGAGATGAGAAATTTCGCCGGTCAGGCGCAGATCGGCCACGGTGGCAGCGGTGCCCTGCACCAGAGAACCACCAGCGGCGCGACCGGGCTTAGCCTGGGCGGCGGCGGGGGTAGCTTCTCCAGGGGCGGCCACGTTGCTGGGACTGAGCACCGATAGCAGGGTGCCGGCGATCGCCGCTACTCCCACACCCAAAATAATCAACCGAATCAGGTAGAGCAGCGGCAGGGGCGGGTTAGCCAGCCGTCGCCGGGCCGTCGCCGCCCGCGATCGTCGGGGCGGCAACGAACTGTCGCCTGCGCCGCCAGGGCTAGCCGCCTCTTCCAGCACACCAGGGGCCGATAGGCCAGCCCGCTGGGTTAGGGGAGCAGTGGGGGCGATCGCCGCGCGCCGAGACTGAGGACGTAGGGGGGTGACGTTGGGGGGCAGGGCTCTGGCGACGGTCTGCCCTCCCGCTGGGGCGATCGCACCGTTGGGATTCAAGGTGCTGGGGTGAATGCTGTGGGGGTGCATT
The DNA here is from genome assembly GCF_014696135.1 of Nodosilinea sp. FACHB-141. Classification (NCBI taxonomy): domain Bacteria; kingdom Bacillati; phylum Cyanobacteriota; class Cyanophyceae; order Nodosilineales; family Nodosilineaceae; genus Nodosilinea; species Nodosilinea sp. FACHB-141. The sequence goes on from NZ_JACJPP010000003.1 coordinate 27,860, forward strand.
TGCAGCGGCGGGGCACCAGGGCGAGGCGGGCTCGGCGGAGCCGCCTGAACCACGCGAGCCGGGCGAGGCTCAAAGATCCGCCCCTTGGGGGCAGCGGGCTTGGGGCTGCTGGGCTGGGGCTGGGCTGGACCCCGGCGGAAGGTTGGCAACGAAGCGTTGCGAGCGGTGGAGCGAATGACCGGCTCGTCGGGCTCCACTGGGGCTGAGCCAAAGTCGGGGGCAAGCTGCTGGTGCTGCCGCCACTGGTTGCGACGGCGGGCCTCGGGCGACGGGCGCTGCTGCCCGTCGTTGCCCCAGCCGCCGGAGTCAGCTTCGCCCGGCAGCTGAAGCCCGTCGCGACCAGGGCTAGGCCCGGGGTTCGACTCTCCCCAGGGCGAGCCCGCCGGAGGACGGCCTGCCGAAAATGGATTGCGAGGATCGTCGTACTGTGCCATTGTCTTTCGCCCTGTGCCTTTCGCCCTGTGTGCCCGTTCACCCGTCTGTCGCTGCGATCGAGGATTAGTCGTTCTTGGGAGCCTGGCTGGCTGCCCAGTTGATCTGCCGCAAAACGCCCCTAAGCATAGCCAATTCTTGGCGATCGGGACCGGCTCGATGCAGCAATCGCCGCAGTTTAGCCATGCGGCTTGCGGCGGTATGGGGGTAAAGATAACCGATTTTCAGCAAAACGATTTCCAAATCTTGATAAAAGCCCTCTATCTGCTCCAGAGGGGCCAAATGCCCCGTCGTCGCCGCCACCCCCACGGCCGGAAACGCTGCCCCTAGCGCCTCAGCCATTGCCACCCGATGGAGCAAGTAGGCACAAACCGCCACCGCTTGGGCCAGATTTAACGACGGATAGCTGTCGCTGGCCGGAATGCGCACCCAGCGCTGGGCATAGATCAGCTCGTCGTTGCTCAGTCCCCGGTCTTCGGGGCCAAAAATCAGGGCGGCGGCAAAACTCTTGACTGGCGTAGGGGGCAGCAGCCAGGGCAGAGCGGTCTCCGGCAGCTCTAGGGGCTGATCTTGACGGTGCAGGCGGCCGGTGGTGGCGATCGCCCGCTCACACCCCTCGATCGCCTCAGGCAGACTCAACACCGTAGTCGCCGCCGCCAGCACATCGCCGCCGTGCACCGCCATGCGCTGGGCCTCCTCCGAGGCCGGGTCACACTGAGGATTGACCAGCACCAGCTGGCGCAGACCCATGTTCTTCATAACCCGCGCGGCGGCACCTACGTTCAGCGGCCCTGCTGGCTCGACCAAGACGATGCGAATGTGATCGAGCTGCCAAATGCCCATGGCTGAAATGTCTGTAGTGTTGGCAGTCCCCCATAGTAGCGGCTGGCGACCGGTTGACAACGGGTCGACCAGCCGAGATTGGGAGAACTCAGAGAACGGTGAAATTCTATCCACCGACGGCGCTTGTTGGCCTGCCCTGCCCGACCCGTCAGTAGGATTAGGGGTGATCTGCGTGAGCTAGGCCATCCCATGGTTAACCCTTTAAAAGTGCTGTTGTTCGAACCCTATTTGACCCTGCGCGACTGGGTTAAGCCCGCCCAGGAGCCTGCCCTGCTGTCGGGGGCGTTCGTCAAGGGCATCAACTTGGGTGGTGAGGCGGTGGCGATCGGGGGCGATCGCTGGCAATCCTACACAGAGGCTCTGGCGGCGGGGCTAGTTACGCCGGGAGCCACTGCCGCCAACAGCTACCTCGTCCCCAAACCCTACGCCCGCCGGGGAACGCGCGCCATGCTGAACTCCGTTATTTTCAAAAAACAAATTCTAGAAATTGAGCAACCCTTGCCCAACGACAGCTACGACCTCTACCTGTGGATGATGGAAAACTACCAAACCCACTGGCACACCCTAGAGCTGCGGGTGGCCGGTCGGTCGGTCGCTCAAGGAATTGGCTATCTGCCGTTTCGAGGTTGGGCGCGCTATGGGCCTTACCCCACCACCGTAACTGACGGTCGCCTGCACCTCAGCCTGACCACCAGCGATCCCAACATTGATGCCCACCTCATGGGCATGAGCCTGCACAAATGCCTCTAAATGCCTCTAGACGCCCTGGCCACGCATCCCTCGCCCCGCCATCCCCTTCCCTAGGCTGTCTCATCCTCAAACCGATAGCCCACGCCGGTCACAGTTTTGACAAAGGTAGGCTGCGACGAGTCGGGTTCAACCTTTTTACGCAGGCGGGCAATGTGGGTATCGACGACGCGCTCGTCGCCAAAGAAGTCCTCGCCCCAGAGTTTTTCGATCAGGTGGTGGCGGCTCCAGACCCGGCCGGGGTAGCTCATGAAGGTGGACAGCAGGTCAAATTCTAAAGGGGTGAGATCGAGCAGTTCTAAGTCACCAGAGTCAAGCTGGCGATGGGCGGTGCGCTGGTCGAGGTCGAGGCTAAAGTGAGCCGTGCGGTAGGTCTGTGCGGGGGCCTCCTGGCTGTGGCGCAGGCTGCGGCGCAGCAGGGCTCGTACCCGGGCCACCAGTTCCCTGGGGCTAAAGGGCTTGACTAGATAGTCGTCGGCCCCAGTAGACAGACCAATAATGCGATCAATTTCTTCACCCCGGGCGGTGAGCATGAGAATGTAGGGGTCTTTGGCCCCGGGCCCCTGGCGCACGCGGGCGCACACCTCCAGACCGTCGAGCTTGGGCAGCATGACGTCGAGAATCATCAGATCGGGCTGGAGAGTCTGCTGGTAGCGCAGGGCAGTTTCGCCGTCGTCACAGACTTCACAGGTAAAACCCTCTTTTTCGAGGTAAAGCCGAATCAGGCGGGCAATTTCGGCTTCGTCTTCCACAATTAGAATCAGCACCGCGATCTATCACCCCAGATATCTTGTCCCAGAATATCAACCTTGCACTAGCATACTCACTAAGGAAGTCCCTGCCCCACTTGGGTTAGTCCTTGGGCTAGACCACAGACTGGGCGTTGGGAGCAGCCGCAACAGTACAACTCAGGGTTAAGCCTAGGCTTGGGAGCATTTTAAACAACCTGGGGTTCTCCGCCTGGGTTGTTCGGTCTGGTCGTTCACGCTTTGGAGCACTACAGCTTGGGGCAATATCCATCGGTACGCTATGACCTCACTATCACCCTCCACCCACACGGGCTTTGAACCGCTGCAGCGGGCCTTTGCCACCTACCTCAAAAAGACGAAACTCCACCCTGGGCTGACCCTCGACTGTTCAGAGCGGGCGGGGCGGCTGCTGCTGCTGGCGGAGCACAAGGCCCCGGAGGCGGATGCACCTAGGGCTTTACTGAAGGATCTGGAGTCAGCGTTTCGGGAGCTGGTGCCAACGGTGGGGTTGCCGGATGCCGACTGGGCAGCGGTCGATGCTCTAGCGGTGCGGGTTTATCTCAAACTCAAGTCGGTCGCTCAGCCCTATGCGATGCACACGTTCACCTGGCACCCCCAGGATGCGGTACAGGCGATTTTTCCGGCAACCGCTGCCCCCCCTGCGATCGATACGGCTGTTGAAGTCGAGGCGGATGATCTTGAGATTGATGCTGCCGCCGGTGGCCGCCCCGACGATCTGGGGGCCTTTGAGCTGGCTGACGTTGGAGCCGTTGACCCCAACGTCAGTGCTGCCGAGGCCAACGCCAGAACGGATTCTTCTGGAATTAGATTTAGTGATGCGGCCCTAGCGCTGCCCGATGCGGCGGTGCAGCCCCCCGCAGGGCCAGGGTGGGGACAGCGCAGCCGGAGTTGGGCTCGCCACGGGCTGCGATCGCTGCGGGACTACTGGAGCTATGGCCTAGCGGGGCTAATTTTGGTGGGCAGCGGGGCCTTTGCCTATGCCCTGTCGCGCCCCTGTGTAGTTGGGAGCTGCGATCGCCTTGCTGAGGCCACCGAATACTATGAGCTGGCCCAAGCTACTCTGATCGGCAATCCGACCGGCGACGACCTGGCCACGGCCCAGGCCGACCTCCAAACGGCGATCGATATGCTCACCCCCATTCCCACCTGGTCGACCTACTACGACACAGCCCAGAGCGACCTGGCGCGCTACGAGGGCAACATTGTCTTCCTCAACGCCATTGTTCGCGCCCAGGCGTTGGCCAATGAGGCGGCTAACCTGAGCCAATCGCCGCCCCACCCTGTGGAGCGATGGGTTAAGGTGCACCTGCTCTGGCAGCAGGCGATCGACCGGCTCAGCACCGTTTCTGTCGACAGCCCAGCCTTTGACTACAGCCAGCAAAAGCTGCGCGAATATCGGGCCAACTACAGCGCTATCGGCCGCCGCATCGTGGCCGAAGAGGAGGCCGAGGCCAACTTTAACACCGCCATTCAAACTGGCGAGCTGGCTCGTCAACGCATGGAAACCGCCAACTCCCTGGCAGGTTGGCAACTGGCCGCCAAGGAGTGGCAGGCTGCCATCAACGGACTGTCGCTGATTCCCCAGGGCACCGTGGTCTATGACGAAGCCCAGGCTCAGATTAAGGATTACCAGGGGCAGCTCAACCGCGCCAGCAGCCGCTCTACCTTGGAAGAGGCCGGCGCCCAAAACTATCACCAGGCGGTGCAGGCTGCCCGCAGCGCCGCCGCTGCCGAGGCCAAGGGCCAGTGGACCCTAGCGGTGACCCAGTGGCGTCAGGCGGTGGCCAGCGCTCGGCAAATTCCCGCTGACACCATCTTGGCGGCGGAGGGCGGGGTGCTGCTGGAAACCTACCAGCCGGCCTTGGCCAACGCCCAAAATCGCCTCCGCACCGCCGTGGCGCTGCAAACGCTAACCACCAACCTAGCCCAGCTCTGCGAGTTTTCCGCCACTCCCTGCACGGTGCGTGAAGATGCCAGCCAGATTCGCGTGGTGCTCTCTAGCCAGTACGCCGAGCCCCTGCGCCAGGCCATTACCCCACCGGCAGCGGACGGCACCTTTGCCTTTACCAATCAGCTCAACTCCAACTCCCAAAAGCTGATTGAGCAGATTATTACCGCCAGTCACCAAGTTGACCGTCAGGTGGCCGTATACGACGCCCAGGGTGGGTTTGTGGCTCGTTACCGGCCCGACCTGGGTGGGTTTATCAGAAATTAGGGCAAATCTATGCAACCACGGGAGAGGCTACCTTAATCTGGTTTTTGCCGTTGTACTTAGCCGCGTAGAGGGCCGCGTCGGCCAGTTGATAGCTCTGGGTAACGCCCTGGTCAGAGGTAAAGCCGCTGATGCCAATGCTGACCGAGACCAGTGGGCAACGGCTGGGAGGCTGGAGCTGGGGCATAGTGATCTGCAAAATCTCTTGGCGAATGACCTCGGCCTTATCTAAGGCTTCTTCGGGCAGGCAACCCACCATGAGCAGGGCAAACTCGTCACCGCCGATACGGGCAGCCAGGTCAGTGGTGCGAATCTGGCGACTGAGCACCTGCCCGACGGCCTGAAGCAGCTGGTCGCCTACGCTGTGGCCGTAGGTGTCGTTAATGTCTTTGAACCCGTCGAGGTCGAGCAGCATGAGGGTGTGCCCCGTTGCCCCGGGCTGATAGACTAGGGCCGTTAGGGCGGCCTCTAGCCCCCGACGGTTGGCAATGCCGGTGAGGGGATCTTGCTCTACCAGCGCCCGAATGGTGACCAGGTCCTTGTGGGTGTTGAGCAGCTGCGGCACCAACCCTTTGAGTTCCCAGGCAGTGTAGAGGCTAATCATGGCGGTAATCCAGGTCCAAGCGCCTTCGAGCCAGTAGTTGGTGTGCCAGATGTTCCACACACGCAGGCAGTGGCCAATGCCACAGCTAAAAATAAAGGCCGCAAAGAGCAGCAGCACCGGCCGAATCTGGGTGTCGATGTGCTGTCGGTTCAGCAGCAGCAGCAGCGGAATCGAAAAGTAGGCTATTGCTACGGCTAAGTCACTAACCACATGCAGAGACGTCAGCTGGAGATCCCACAGGAAACACGACCCGTGGGGCATAAGAGCAATCATGGGAAACACAATTAAGGGAACAGGCGTTACACCTGCGGTAGGTAGTTGGGCTTACCGCTAATGCCATGCCACCACTGCGCAAAACGGCACGGCAACATTGTGTAACCACAGACCTTCATACCTTTACCAAAAGACTCTGGGGCGGCAAGGGTATAAAGCCCTAATCAGTCAGGGATTTTCTCAGTACACTACTGGATGCCCCTAGAATTCCCCCCATGACATTATTGCAAACGCCTCTCTATTCTGCCTGCGTCGAGCAAAAGGCGCGCATGACTGAGTTTGCTGGCTGGTCTATGCCTGTGCAGTTTAGCGGCATCAAGCAAGAGCACCAGGCAGTACGGCAGCGGGCTGGGCTATTCGACATCTCTCATATGGGCAAGTTTGAGCTGCGAGGGCCGGGCGTAATTGCTGCCTTACAAACCTTAGTGCCCTCTAACCTGGGGCGACTTACCCAGGGCCAGGCCCAGTACACCGTGCTGCTCAACCCCAAAGGCGGTATTGTCGACGATTTGATCGTCTACCTCAAGTCATCGCCCGCTGGCTCAGGGACGGGTTTGGAGACTGTGGCGCTGATTGTCAATGCTGCCACCACCGACAAGGATAAAACCTGGCTGCTGGAGCATCTGGCGGGTACAGGGATAGAGCTGGTAGATGAATCGCGCGATCGCGCCCTAATCTCCATCCAGGGGCCTGCCGCCGCCGCCCTGCTCCAGCCCCATGCAGCCCTCGACTTGAATGCTCTGGGCCGCTTTGCCCACCGAGACACGGCCCTACTGGGGCAGTTGGCCTGGGTTGCCCGCACCGGCTATACCGGTGAAGACGGCTTTGAAATTATGACTGACCCCGACATCGCCCTGGCCCTATGGCAGACCCTGATCGAGACCGGTGCTGCCCCCTGCGGCCTCGGGGCGCGCGATACCCTGCGATTGGAGGCCGCCATGGCCCTCTACGGCCAAGACATCGATGACACTACCAGTCCACTGGAGGCGGGCTTAGGTTGGCTGGTGCACCTAGACGAAAAGGGGGATTTTATCGGGCGCTCGGTGCTTGAGCAGCAGCGAGCCGAGGGTGTCAGCCACCGCCTGGTAGGCTTGGCCATGGCGGGCCGCCACATCGCCCGCCACGATTACCCGGTGATCTACCAGGGCGATCGCGTCGGCACCGTCACCAGCGGCACCCTCGCCCCTACGCTCAATATCCCCATTGCCCTGGCCTATGTCGCCGCTCCCCTGGCTAAGGTGGGGCAGGCCCTTGAGGTCGAAGTGCGCGGTGAACCCCAGGCAGCGACGGTGGTGAAGCGGCCGTTTTATCGGGCGAAGTGAGGAAGTGAGGGGGTGGGGAAGGTAAGGGAGATGAGGCGGTGGGGGAGGTGAGGAAGGAAAGTTTGAATGTTGAATGTTGAGTTTTGAATGCTTTTAGAACTCTCTTCCCATCTCCACTCACTACCCCTTCACCCCCCACTCCCTACCCATCCACCCATCCACTCATCTCCCCATTCCCTGCTCCAAAACTGCTGACTCGTGGCACACTGACACTGGATCTATCAACTCTGCACGGTAGCTGCGCTACAAACTACTCTTCCTGGGGCGATATGAGGTTACGCCATGGCATTTGAATATCCCGAAACCCTAAAGTATCTCGACAGTCACGAATATGCCCGCGCCGATGACGACGAGGGCATTGTCACCGTGGGGATTACCGCCTTTGCGATCGACCAAATGGGGGACATTGTCTTCTTGGAACTGCCTGAGATCGGTGACAGCGTCGAAAAAGGTGAAAAGTTTGGCACGGTGGAGTCGGTCAAGGCGGTAGAAGAGCTGAAATCGCCGGTTTCTGGCGAGGTGCTAGAGCGCAACGAGGCGCTGGTTGAAGCGCCCGAGCAGATTGGCGATGACCCCTACGGCGACGGCTGGTTGGTTAAAATCAAAGCCACCGACCTCGACGATCTCGATGACGCCCTCACCGCCGACGAGTACAAAGACCAGGTGGGCGGCTGAGGCATTGCGTTTATTCAAGACATGGCTATACTAGGGCTGACTTTCACTGCGCCTCTAGCTGGGCGGGTTTAATCCTTCCATTGGCTAGCAGCGAGCCACTCTCAGGAAGCGGGCATGGCTTCGGACCAAGACACCTCTGAGCGACCAATTTATCCAGGGCCAACCCATGGGTCTTCTCGACCTGTGCCGCTGCCCCCGGGGCTCCCCGTTCGCGAGCCAGGGTCGCCTCGCTATGATCCCCTGGCCGAACTGCGGCAGCGGACCGATCACGGTGCCGTGGTGGCTCCTGCGGCTCCTGTGCAGCCGCGGCCGCGTCGTGCCCTGGTGCAGCGGCTGGCAAAAACCTGGCCAGTCTGGTCGGTAGGGGTTCTGGTACTGGTGTCTGGGGTGGGGGCGATGTCGGCCATCAGCCTGTTTCGGATTCCTAACTTGCCTAACTGTCGGGCAATTTTTTGGCCGACCGCGTCGGCAACGACCCGGTTGCAGTGCGCCGAAGCCTACGCCGAGCAGGCCACGGTGGAGGGTTATTTAGAGGCGATCGCCCTACTGGAATCCCTACCTTCCGATCACCCGCTGCGAGGCGAGATCGACCTGCGCATTGAAGACTGGTCTGAAAAGATTTTGGCGCTGGCCGAAAACACGTTTCAGGCGGGCGATTTAGCTGAGGCGATCGCGATCGCCCAGCGCATTCCCAACCACACCGCTGCCGCCCAGCTCGTCAGCCAGCAGGTCAGCGACTGGAACCAGATCTGGAAAGAGGCTGAAACCATCTACCAGGCCGCTGAGGCTGACCTCAAGGCGCTGGCCTTTCAGGATGCTTTCGCCAAAGCCATTCAGCTGCTAGACGTAGACAACACCCACTGGCAAACCACCAAATACGACGAGCTGACCGCTAAAATTACCGCCGCCCGCGAAGATCTCAACACGCTGGGCAAGGCCAAAGAGCTAGCCCGTCAGGGTACGCTCAAAGCCATGCAGGAGGCACTGAAGATCGCCCAGAGCATCGATAGCAAGAGCCCGGTCTACGCTGAGGCGCAGACGGTGATTCGCCAGTTTGGGCGCGATCTGCTAGATATGGCTGAATCTGCCCTAGAGCGGCGCGATGCCGAGGCGGCGGGGCAAATGCTAGAGGCAATTCCAGCGGCGCTGAACATGGGAGCCGAAATTGCTGACATGCGCACGCTGATCGACGCCACCCAGCTATCGTGGCAGGGCGGCATTAGCGGACTGGAGGGAGCCATTGTGCGACTCCAAAGCATTGGGGCCGATCGCCCCCTCTACAACAAGGCCCAAGGCCTGATGCGTCGCTGGCAGGAGGAAGTAGAGGGGCGATCGCAGCTAGAGTGGGCCCGGCAGGTGGCGACCCCCGGCACCATCGCCGACCTCCAGGCCGCCATCATTGAGGCCCAAAAAGTGTCCAGCGCCAACCCCGCCTGGGATGACGCTGAGGATCAAATTAGCCGCTGGCGGAGTCAGATCGAAACCAGCGAAGATAGGCCTATTCTCAGCCAGGCGCAGCAGCAGGCCCAGGTGGGGGATTTGGCTGGAGCGATCGCCACCGCCCGTCAGATTGGCTCTGGCCGCGCCCTCTACGACGAAGCCCAGGGAGAGATTAGCCAATGGCGGGCCGACCTCCAGCGGGCCGAAGACGGTCCTCTGCTGGCCCAAGCTCGCCAGCTCGCCGCCCAGGGTCGATTAGCTGAAGCCGTGGCGGTAGCCTCGCGTATTGGCTCAGGCCGCGCTCTGCACAGCGATGCCCAGGCCAACATTCAAACCTGGCGAGGTCAGCTCCAGGGGCAGCAGTTGTTACAACAGGCCTACCAGGTGGCTCAGTCGGGTACCGTGGGTGCCCTAGTGGATGCGATACGGCTGGCTCAGCAGGTGCCCGAGAGCAGCTCCCAGCGGGCCGAGGCCACCCAAGCTCTCACCCGCTGGAGCTGGGACATTTTGCGCCTAGCCGAAACCGAAGCTGTGACCAACCCCAGCCGGGCGATCACCCTAGCCGAAGCCGTGCCCGCCCAAACTGAAGCCTATGCCCAAGCCCAGCTGCGCCTGCGCGAGTGGCGCGCCGCCCTAGAGCCTCAGGGCGGCATGACTATGCCCTAGGGTGATTTTTATGAACGATGGCAGTACCCTGGGCGGGAGAATCTGTCTGCTAGCAGGTAGATTCTCCCGCCCAAGGTCGATCAATCGGGTCCATACTCCACTAAGATTTTTCTAAGCATTCGCGGTTGTTTAGCGCTATCCATGCACGGCTCAATGTCTGATTCGGAGAAAATTCCAGAGATTCTCAAGCTGATTGACATTCTCGATGGGCTAGAGGCATTAATTGAGAGCGCCCCCAACGAAGACGTGGAGGATGTTTTAGAAGAGGCGTGGCTACAGATTAGCGACACCTTCCCCGACGACTTTAAAGCGGCTACCCAGCACGATGCCGGGGCTGAGGGGTTGCGGCGCTACCTGAAGGTGAAAACATTTTTTGAGAACCCCTCTGAACGCTCCATTGGGGCGGCAGAGCTAGAGGAGTATTACCGCAGCTATATTGCCGCCGAAGAGGACGAAGAACCCACCGACTTTTTCTTTCCAGAGTAGGGCTAGAGTGTAGCCGCAGTGCTAGCGGGTGTCGACAGCAGCAGGGTTTCGGCCTCTTCGGCGGGCAGGGGTTTGGCAAACCAGTAACCCTGACCTAGCTCGCAGTTTAGGTGTTGCAGGTGGCAGAGCTGGGCTTCGGTTTCGACCCCTTCGGCGATCGCAGCCAGCCCTAGGCGATTACTCAGCGTAATAATGGTCTCCACAATGTCGGAGTTGCGGCGGTTAGCCTCCATGGCCATGACAAAGGAGCGATCGATCTTGAGAGCGTCGACGGGAAGCTGGTGCAGGTAGCTGAGGGATGAATAGCCAGTGCCAAAGTCGTCGATGGTGACGGTAAAGCCGTGGTGTTTGAGCTGCTGCAAAATTGTCACCATGGCCTGAATGTCTTCGATCAGGGTGCTTTCGGTGATTTCGAGGTTAAGGTGGTGGCCCTGAAGCCCGGTTTGCCCCAGGATGCGGGTGAGGTCACTGAGCAGATCGGCGCGCAGTAGGTCTTTAACCGAAAAGTTGACGCTCACCGTCAGATCGGCCCGGTGGGGGTAGAGCTGGTGCCAGATCGCTAGCTGCTGGGTAGCTTGGGTCAAGACCCAGCGATCGAGGGGGACAATCAGCCCGGTTTCTTCAGCAATGGGGATAAAACTGTCGGGGGAAATGAAGCCGCGAGTGGGGTGCTGCCACCGCACCAGAGCCTCGAACCCCGAGATCTCCTTGGTCTTGAGCTGAAAAATGGGCTGGTAGTAAAGTACCAGCTGATTTCGATCAATGGCGTCACGCAGCTCCTGCTCAAGCTGGAGCCGCTGTAGAGCTTGCAGGTGCATTGACTCGTTAAATACCACGTAACGGCCTCGCCCCTGGGCCTTGGCCCGATACATGGCAATATCGGCGTCGCGCAGGGAGTCGGAGGGGCTGTGGTAATCACCCACACCCATCACAATGCCGATGCTGGCGTTGAGAAAGACGTTGTGCCCGCCCACGGTCAGAGGCACTTGCAGCTCTTGCAGCAGCCGTTCGGCAATGCGCACGGGCTCGTGCAGGGTGTCGATGTCTTCGAGCAGCAGCACAAACTCGTCACCCCCGAGACGAGCGGCTAGATCACTAGTGCGAATCAGCGATCGCAGCTTCTGGGCCACCACCACCAGCACCTCATCCCCCGTCAGGTGGCCGAGGCTGTCGTTAATCACCTTGAAGTGATCTAAATCGAGGAACAGGACCGCAAACTGGCGCTGGCTACCGCGCCGGCAGCGCTGAATGGCCAGTTCAAGCCGCTGCATCAAAAAGTTGCGGTTGGGCAGCTGGGTGAGGGCATCGTGAAGGCTGTTAAACAGCATCTGATCGGCCACGCGGCGGTGCTCGGCCTCGGCCAGCCGCCGCTCGGTGATGTCGGTATAGGTGCCGCTCATGCGCAGGGGGCGGCGAGCGTCATCCCACTCGACGACTTTGCCCCGGTCGAGCACCCACACCCAGTGGCCCTGGCGGTGGCGCAGCCGAAACTCGCAGTTGTAGGCGGGGGTGTCGCCCTCAAAGTGGCGCTGCAGAGCGACCTTTTTGTGGCGCCAGTCGTCGGGGTGGACAAAACGCTGCCAGGTGTCGATACGGGCCGGGCCGAGGTCATCGGTGCTGTAGCCCATCAGTGCAGCACAGCGATCGCTGGTCCAGACTTCCCCGGTTTGCACCTGCCAATCCCAGATGCCAATGCCAGAGCCCTCGATGGCCAGGTGCAGCAGCTCGCGGGTGCGATCGAGTTCGGTCATGGCTGCCCGGCGATCGCGGCGGCTGTGGGCCTCGCGCACCTCGCGCCGCACTGCCTCGGCCAGGCGAGAAAGATTGTCTTTCATCACGTAGTCGTGGGCTCCGGCCCGCATCATGGTGACGGCGGTGGCCTCCCCCACGGTGCCCGAGATCACGATAAACGGCAGATCGCAGGGGCTTTGCTGCAGTATCTCCAGAGCGGCGGGGGCGTTGAACTGGGGCAGCTGATAGTCAGACAGCACCACATCCCAGTCCTCAGCCTCCAGGGCAGCGCGAAAGTCGTCTGCCGTTTGCACCTGCACCCAGCTAGGAGCGAACCCCGCCCGCCGTAGCTCGCGCAGCAGCAGCAGCAGATCGTCGTCAGAATCTTCTACAATTAGCGCCCGTAGGGGTTCAGCAGTCATGGCAGAGTGGGAGGCAGCTCACTTATCAATGCCCAATAGAGGCCGAGCTGGCGCACGGCTTCGGTAAACTCGTCAATATTGACGGGCTTGCGAACGTAGCTGTTCGCTCCCAGGCTGTAGCTTTCAATGATATCCCGGTCTTCGCTAGACGAGGTGAGGATGACGACCGGCAGCAGTCGGGTGCGATCGCTGGATCGGATTTGCCGCAGCACCTCTAACCCGTCGATCTTAGGCAATTTGAGATCGAGCAGCACCACACAGGGCAGCAAGGTTGAGTCCAACACCTGCCGCAAGGCCTCTTCGCCGTTGCGAGCAACCACAATGGGGTTAGCTAGGTGGCCCTGGCGCAGGGCGCGCAGGGTAAGGCGCTCATCGTCAGGGTTGTCTTCCACCAGTAGAATCGGGCGCAGCGCCGTCATGGCTGCACCTCTGCTCCTAAGCCCCCCGGCAGGGTGAAGTAGAAGGTGGCCCCCTGCTCGACGGCAGCTTCCGCCCAAACCCGCCCGCCCTGGCGGTGAATCGCTCGCTGCACCGTCGCCAGGCCAATGCCGGTGCCGGGAAACTCGTCGGTGTTGTGCAGGCGCTGAAACACGCCAAACAGCTTGTCGGCGTAGGCCATGTCAAACCCGGCGCCGTTGTCGCGCAGGTAGTAGACGGGCTCACCCTGCTGCCTTTCAAGCCCAAACTCAATGCAGGCGCTGGGCTGCTGGGCCGTAAATTTCCAGGCGTTTTGCACCAGGTTGGCGATCGCCACCCGCATCAGCGTTGGGTCGGCGGTTACGGTGAGGGCGGGGGCAATGGTGACGGTGACGGTGCGATCGGCATCCACCCTTTGAAGTTCATCGATCTGCTCCTGCACCAGGGCACTGAGGTCAACGGACCGGTAGGTCATGGCCTGACGCGACACCCGCGACAGCCGCAGCAGATCGTCAATCAGCTGCCCCATGCGGCCGACATTGTGACGAATGCGATCGAAATAATCTCGTCCCTCTTCTCCAAACTGGTCACCGTAGTCTTCGACTAGGGCGCGGCTAAACCCGTCAATCGCCCGCAGCGGAGCGCGCAGGTCGTGGGAGACCGAGTAGGCAAAGGCCTCGAGCTCGTGGTTCGAGGCTTCGAGCTGGGCGGTAGTGCGCAGCAGATGCTGCTCAGCCTGCTTGGCCTCGGTAATGTCGGCGTTGGTCCCAATCATGCGCACGGGTCGACCGTTAGAGTCGTACTGGGCTACGGCAGTGGCTCTGATCCAGCGGAGTTCGCCGTTACCCCGGTCAATGCGAAACTCAAGGGTGGGCGGGGAATCGCCCTCCAGAATACGGGCAAAGACAACATCCATCCAATTCCTATCTTCGCTATGAATGCAGTGGCGCCAATCTTGAAGAGTCAGCCCTGGCTCTCTAGGGGTAAGGCTATACATGGCATACATGCGTTGATCCCAACTGACCTGTTCACTCATCAGATCCAGCTCCCAGCTGCCCAATTTGCTCGACTCTAGGGCCAAAGACAGCCGTAGGGACAGCTCTTGCCGTTGAGTCTCTGCCCGCTTTTTCTCAGTAATGTCGTAGTTGATACCTACCATGCTCAGGGGCTGCCCCTTGGGGGTGCGATAGACCAATGCGCTGGCCTTAATCCAACGCAGTTCGCCGTCCCTGCGACAGATGCGAAACTCACCGTCATAGGGGGCGCCAGTTTCGAGGGCGGCCTGGAGGGCCGCTTCTACCAACTGCAGATCGTCGCTGTGAACCCGACTGCGCCAGTCTTGGTAAGTAGTAGGCCGTTCCTCATCAAAGTCATATAGCTCGATCAGGCGCTGATCCCAAGTAATGGCATTGGTGACGACATTCCAGTCCCAACAGCCAAAACTCCCCGATTCTAAGGCCAGCGTTAACCGGGCTGAGAGGTCCTCAAGCTCAACGGTGGCCTGTTTCTGGTCGGTAATGTCGTAGTTGATGCCCACCATGGCCAGGGCTTCTCCAGCGGGCGATCGCTGCACCATAGCTGCGGCGCGTACCCACCGCAGCTCCCCGTCAGGACGGTAAAACCGAAACTCGATGTCGTAGGGCAAGCCGTCTTCCAAGGCTTGGTGGATAGCTGCCTCGACGGTAGGCCAGTCGCCGCCATACACGCGGCTAGCCCAGTCGTCGAAGACAGCGGCTCGACCCAGGTCTTCGAAACCCCAAATTTCGTACATGCGCTGATCCCAGCGGACCGCTTGGTGGAGATCCCAGCCCCAGGTGCCAATGCGCCCTGACTCTAGGGCCAGCGACAGCCGCAGCGATAGGTCTTGCAGCTGGGTTTCGGCCCGCTGGCGCTCGGCCTCGCTGTGTTTGCGATCGCTAATGTCTTGCACGGTGCCGGTCAAGTGGGTGAGCTGGCCAGCGCTGTCCACCAAGGCTTCGCCCTTGGCGTGGATGTAGCCCTCGCTGCCATCGGCGCGCACAATGCGAAATTCGTCGTCGTAGGGCTGGTGGGTCGTCAGGGTCGCCTCTACGGTCTGGCGGTGGCGGTTTTGATCGTCTGGATGGAAGCAGCTTTGCAACGCCTCAAAACTGGGGGGGCTGACCCCTATTTCTAGGCCAAAAATGCGGTAGACCTGCTCTGACCAGACGATGCGATCGGTGGCCACTTCAAACTCCCAGCTACCCAGGTTACCAATGCGCTGAGCTTCCTGAAGATGAACTCGACTTTTTCTCAGCTGTGCGTCGGTCTGCTTTAGCTGGGTGATGTCAACGTGGCAGCCTACCATCTGTAGGGGATGACCGGCGTCATCCCAGGCAATCACCTGGCCAGCGCAGATCACCCAAACAATCGAACCGTCCTTGTGGCGATAGCGCACTTCATTGTAGTAAGGCACCTCGCCGTGGCTCTGAATATGTTGATTGAAATTGTCTAGGGTGGGGGGCAAATCCTCGGGCAAAATCAGGGTTTGCCAAGTGTCGATGGCGTCAGACAATTCGTGGTCGGCGTAGCCAAACATGCGCTTGAGGCTAGGGCTCATATAGGCGGTGTTGGCGACGAAATCGATATCCCAATAGCCCGCCAAAACTGACTCTAGGATGCGTTCTAGCAGCGCTAGCTCGTGGCGCAGCTGCTCGGTTTTTTGACGACTGGCGGCGGCGGCTTTGCGATCGCTAATATCCGTAAAATAGACCGTGGTGCCCTTGCTGTCGGGATAGAGCCGCATCTCAAACCAGCTGTCTAAGGGCGGAAAGTAGTACTCCAAGAACTCGGGCTGCTGCTGCTCAATGGTGCGGTGATAGACCTGGTAAATGGGGGTATCCACCGCCTCAGGGAACTCGTCCCAAACGTGGTTGCCAAGGATCTTTAGCGCCGATCGTCCCAGGATTTGCTCGCCGCTAGGGTTGAGGTACACGCAGCGCGAATCGCGGTCAAAGGCGATGATGCCGTCGTTGATGCGGTCAAACACGCGGACTAGCCCGTCTCGCGCCGCCTGAGCTTCGTGCTGGGCCGTCTGGGCCTCGGTGAGCAGTCGCTGCTGGGTCTGCTGGGCCACCACGCGATCGCTAATATCGCGCGAAATGCACAGCAGCGACTCGATCTGTCCCGACTCCGACCACTCGGGGGCGATCGCCATCTCGAAGTGCCGCCAGCCGCTAGCTGTCGGGGTGGTGAATTCAATCGACTGCTTCTCTCCGGTAGCTAGCACCACGGCCGCCGCCGCTTCCCAGGCGTTGACCATGGCGTTGTCAAAACCGAGATCGCGGCAGGTTTTGCCCAAGAAGGCGGCCGCATCCATACCCAAAATTCTGGTTAGCGCCGGGCTGACGTAGAGGTGGCGCAGGTCGCAATCGAACCGCTCAATAATATCGGGGGAGTTTTCGACCAGATTTTGGTAATGCTGACGAGCTTTATCCGGGGTATCGGATAAAGCTCGCTGCGATCCTAGGCCAACTTTCTTCAACCTGGCCCAGAGATCTTCCGGGGTGAAGTCCTCGGTAAAGAGGTAGTCAGCGGCCCCGAGCTTCATTGCCTCTAGGGCAGTGCGCTCCTGCCCAGGCCCAACCAGCACCACCACAGGCAGGGGACGCTGCTGGCATTCGCCCAGGGCGCTCAAAAATGTTAGCCCGCTGCCTGCGGCCCAGGCTAAGTCTAGGACGGCCCAGTCTGCCCTACCGGTGAGCCACAGGTCCAAAGCTTGGGTGAGCGTAGCGGCCTCGATCAGGGTAAAGGCGGGTGGGGCGATCGCAGCGGGCGGGTTAAACCGGGTGCGTTCAGATCCGTCCGCAACCAGTAGCAGCAGGCTCACTGGGTCACGCGGTGCCGCTTCTTGGTGCAAAAGGCCTTCTTCTGTAATTGGGGTCTGAGACCAAAGCTGGCCCATAGCACAACGCCACAACTGAGCAGAGCAACAATCAACTCTGGGGGATGATCGATCTACTGTTTAAACTACCCTGACTATCCTGGCTGCCCCAGAGTAGTCACATAAATCACCGCTTCGTCGGGTGGAATGCCCAGCACCTCATTGACCTGGTCGTCGAAAAAGCCGCCGATGCCACTCACCCCTAACCCCAGGCGGACGGCCGCCAAATTGAGCCGCTGGCCCAGGTGCCCGGCATCGAGGTGCAGATAGCGGTAGACGCGATCGCCGTAGGCCGCCACCGCTCCCGCTAGGTCGGCGGTGTGAAACACCACGGCGGCGGCATCGCGGCCTAGCTCCTGCCCCAGACAGAGGTAGTGCAGCTCCCGGCGGAAGTTTTTAAAGCGCACCTGGCGCAGCTCTTCGCTGCGGGGAGCGTAGTAGTAGCAGCCATCGTCGAGCCCCTCGACTCCGCAGGCCACCACAAAGGTATGCACCAGGGTGCGATCGCAGTAATCGGGGTCGAGGTCAAGCCCCTGGTTAGAATAATGGTGAGGCTGGTAAGTAAAGTCGAGCAATAGCCTCAACGCTTCTAAAGAAATCGACCCACCGGTGTAGCGCCGAGTCGATCGCCGCTTAAATACCGTGATCTCTAGCTCTTCTAGCTGAGGTCCCCAGGCGATGGAGGCGGTAGTAGTGGGCACTCGCAACCCAAAGGGCAGGTTGTACTTATCTTCGAGAGTGTCAGCGGGTTGGGGGGTATCACCGGTAGGGCGCATCGCCCACGGGGGCACATCGGCAGTGGAGGCGATAGCAGTCGCCTGGTGAAAGTAACTCAGCAGTTCTCCATCGGGCACCGATGGGAACTGGGTCTGGGGTGACGTAGCAAAGGCTACCTGAGCACAGGGCAAGTTTTGCTCCACCAGCAGCAGGTCGGCCAGGGGCAGCACCGCCAACGCCCCCTCCTGGGTAGCGTCGATGTAGAGCAGCTCAGCCACGGCCTCGTCAGCAAAGCTGGCCACCAGGTGGGGGCGATAGTCAACCAGAGCGCAGGCCAGCTCCAGGTTGCCCAATAGATGGCCCACATCAAGGCAAATGCGGCGGTAGGCGCGGTCTTGGTAGCGCCAGGCAGAGCGATAAAACACTCCCGTCACCACCAGGGCCAAATGGGTAGCCTCCAGTGCCGGATGCCAAAAGCAGGCCCGCTGTAAATTCTGCCAGCCGTGGTCATCCCAATAGCGCCAAAGGCTGTGGCTGCGGGCCTGGTAGTTATACAGGCCCGCTGGCAGCAGCCGAGTACCGCGCGAAATAATATAGATCTCCGCCGGATACAGCCCTCCCGCCGAGGGGGCCGATCGCAGGTAAAAAGTCTGCCCCGTGGCGGTCGGAAACTTGGCCGTCAGCCCGTAGGCGTTGATCAGCAGCCGCGACAGTCGCATCCAATCGACCCGCTCGCTGTCTGGCTTCGGCGGGTTGCTCTCGTCTATATAGGGTTTGAGGTCAATCTCGGTCCCCACCCGGTAGGTCTTGAAAGGAGTGGGCTGGCGACTATAGTCGAGGGGCCGTGCCTTCGACTCGAGAGTGTCGGGGTCGTACTTGGTACGGCTGTGATAGTGCTGGGCGATGGAAACCAGAGCGTCGGGCATGGCCGGAGGGGAGGGGTGCGATGATCAAAGGCCGACCCAAAGGGCCATCGCGGGCCGCGCCGGGCAGGTGTGATCAGTGTAGCCTACAGGAAAAGCATGGGATCGCGGCCCCCGGCGACTCTCCCCATCGAGCATCAGCCGATGGGCACTCAGCACTTGGCTAGATACTGAGTACCAGGTCAGCACGCCTTCAAAACGGTCCGTGGCATGCTCCTGGGAAAACGCTACGTCAGCTGAGGCCTATCGGTACCGTCAAAGGTTTGAGTCCTGAGAGCTAGACGACCAAAACACAACCGCTCAGTGGAATGAGCTCAAAGAGCGAGATCAGCCCCTGTCAAGCAAGCAAACACAGCGCTAAAAACCTGAAGAGAAGCTTAACGCGCTCATGTTGCGAAACGTAAACGTTTACATTGGCAGGTGACGTTTAGTTGAGCACAAATACTCAGGCTTACGGCCTGATTTCAGCAACAGCAATGGATCGACTTACAAAAGATGCCCTGCTGGCGGCATACCGAAACGGTCAGCGATGCTTTGCAGCGATCGATTTGACCGGGGCTGAATTGTTCGAAGTAGATTTGCGTCAGATCGACTTGCAGGGTAGCTGTCTAGACGAGAGTTACATTCCCTACAGCAATCTCAGCGGGGCCAAACTGGGGGGCGCGAGCTTGGTAAAAGCCCATTTGGGCGACGTCAACCTCTACGGGGCTGACCTGCAAGCCGCCCTGCTGACCGGGGCTGACTTGGGTCGTGCCGATCTGCGCGGGGCCAATCTGTGTGAAGCCGATCTGCGCGGGGCCAACCTCAGCGGGGCCGATCTGCGCGGTGCTAACCTCAGCGCCGCTAATCTGGAGGGAGCTAGTCTCAGCGGGGCCAGTCTCAGCGGAGCTAGCCTTAGCGGGGCTAATCTCAGCCGGTGCAACCTGTTTCGGGCAACGGGGGCCGACCTAGTCGAGAGCCGCTGCGACGGCACGACAATTTTGCCCAATGGTTACAACTATGGCCGTTAGAAAGGCCACAAACCCCCAGCCAAATGTTGCTGGCCCCTGCCCTAACCCTTTGAAGTATCAGGTATCCTAGTCCTATTCCATTAGGACAGTCCTGATGAGGCAGCCCATGCGTTCCCTGGCCGATGTTCCCCGACCCCTGTTGCTGCTGGCGCTGATGTTGATCAGCGGCGGGGTGGTGCGGCCTGCGATCGCGCAAGATTCTCAACAAGCCGAGCCTCAGCTCGTTGCCTCAGCTCCGGAACCAATGCGGCTAGCCCAGACGGCGACCACCGCCGAGCTAGAACGGCTGAGCACCGAGGCCGATCTGGCCTTTCGTCGCGCTACCACTCTATTCTTTGTCATGCTGGGCACGCTGCTGCTGCTGCTCAGCGTTGGCGTGGTGATGCTGTGGCTGATGCGGCGATCGGTGATTCAAGAAGTCTCGGTTGTTGTGCGCAACCAAATTAACGACATCACCGATTTAGAAACCAAAATTCAAACGGCCACCCGCGACCTCGACTACATTCTCAACCAGGCGAAAGAGCGAGCCGCCGAGTTAGACAGCCGTACCGATCGCTTCCAAGAAGAGGCTGTTACCAAAAAGCAGGTGCTCAACCGGCTGGTGGATGACCTGGCGGAATTCAAAGCGCGCACGATCAACGACTGGCAGTCGACCCTGAGCGATTTGCAGGTGAAGCTAGAGTCGACTGAGGCCAACTTTGTCGGTCACTTGACCGGGCTGCGAGCAACCGCCGATGACGAAATCACCACCCTGCGCAAAGATACCCAGCTTCAGCGCGACGTCGTGTTTCGCACCCTCGAAGAAAATCAGACCGGCTTTTTGCGCGATGTGAACCGACTGCGCAGCGATGTAGAAGTGCATCAAGATGCGGTGCTGCAAAAAATCGGCAACGCCGAAACCAGCTTTGCCGACCAGATGGGCACGATGACCCTGGCCATGCAAGAAGAGCGCGATCGCGTCATGGTAGCCCTAGCCGACCTGCGCCAGCAGCTCACTACCCAGGCCAGCGACCAGGTAGAGCGCCAGGCCGCCACCATTGCCGAGGCCCTAGAGGCGCTGCGCCAGGGCAGTCTCACTCGTCTGCAAACCCAAACTGAGGAGATCAGCCGCCAGCTGGGCGATCTGCAAGTGAGTGCCCTAGGCGAGCGCGACTTAGCGTTACAAACTATTCAGCGCTCCATCGACGAATTCACCTCGCGGTTTGCCAACCTGCGCGGCGAGGTGGATGGTCAGCGCAGCCGCATCTTGGCTGACCTGCGCCGCCAAGCCGACGAGTTTTTGGCCCAGTTTGGTGGCCTGAAGCTCGATATTCAAAAGCAGCAGGATATGCTGCTGGGCGACCTGCGCCGGGCGGCGGATGAGGCCTTGGAGCGCTTTACGGCTACCCGCGCCGAGGTGGATTCTCGCCAACAAAACACCCTCGACGACTTTCAGCGCACGGCCCAGACGTTGCAGGGCCAGCTTAGCCAGATGGCCACCGAGGCCGAGATTCAGCGATCGACCCTGCTGGCCGATGTGGAGGGCACCGCCAACGCCTTTCGCCAGCAGGTGCGGGTGCTGCAAGAGGCGGCAGGGGAGCAGCAGCTCCAGGTGCTCGACGGGCTGCGGGCGATGGAAGCGGCCTTTGCCGAGCAGCTCAATCAGGTGCGCGGCACTATTTTTACCCGCCGCGATCGCATCCTCGACAAAATCGACACCTTCGATGCTCGCCTCAGCGAAGATTTAGCTACCCTAGGCAGCACCACCGCCGAGCGCGAGGCGGCGGCCCGCACCCAGCTCGACGGGCTAATGGCCGAAATGGCGGAGCGCTTTGCTCGTTTGGAAGCCGACATTGAGGCCGGGCGAGAGGTTAGCCTGGGTCGTTTGGGCGATTTACAGCAGAGTTACCAAGTGCGGCTAGAGGCTATCCAGGCAGAAGCCCAACATCAGAAAGACGAGATTATGCGCCGCTTGGGCGAAGTGTCGCCCCAGTACCTGGCCGACTCGTTTATGAGTGAGGCACGGCAGCAGTTCGAGACGATTACCGACAAGATCGGTCGGCTGGAGACCAACCGACCCCAGCTGTTTCTCACCGCTGATGAATATATTGGCCGGGGCGATCGCTACCTGGCTGACGGCGACTATGCCCTGGCAGTGGCCGAGTACGACAAAGCCCTCGACATTCAGCCGGTCAACACCCAGGTGTGGCTCAACCGAGCTACGGCCCAGCAGGCCCTAGAGCAGCTGGAGGGGGCGATCGATTCCCTCGACCATGCCCTGGAGCTAGAGCCCAAACACACCGTAGCGCTGCTGCAAAAGGGGCTTATTTTGCGGGAGCTGCGCCGCCACGAAGATGCCTTGGTGGTGTTTGACCAGCTTACCGAAATCACCCCCGACGACGCCAAGGCCTGGCTCAACCGGGGCATGGTGCTAAGCCGCCTTAAGCGTCGCGAAGATGCGATCGCCGCCTTTGACCGGGCGTTAGAGATTCATCCCGAATACCACGAAGCCTGGGTGAACCGAGGCGTGTCCTACGGCATTTTGCAGCAGCACGAGGAGGCGTTTAACTCCTTTGATAAGGCGGTGGAGTACCAGGCCAACGATGCGATCGCCTGGCTCAATCGGGGTCTGTCGCTGATTGAGCTAGAGCGCTACGACGATGCTCTGGCCAGCTTTGACAAAGCCACCCGCTTCAACCCCGATGCCCCCAAGGGTTGGGACAACCGGGGGTTGGCCCTGGTGAAGCTGGGTCGCGATGAGGATGCGATTAAGAGCTTTGATCGAGCGATCGCCCTCGACCCTGACTACCCCAAGGCCCACTATCACAAGGCCCTCTGCTACGCCCTTCAACGCCAGTTCGACAATGCCATGGAAGCGCTACAGCAGGCGGTGCGCCTTGACCCTGACTACCGCGAAGAAGCCCGTACCGAGCCTGCCTTTGACGAGTTGTGGAGCGACAACTGGTTCCGCGAGCTAGTGGAATAGCGCTTGTCAATGACTGCCGCTGAAGGTGATTTGAAACGGCCAGTTTTCGTTCTCGATCGCCCAACAGTAAGCAGGATTTCTCTTGGATAATCAGCATTACAGCATTTATCTAGCCAACGTACGTGAAGCGCGATCGCCCTATCCCCTGCCACAACCCTGGGGAATGTGACTAAAATGTGGTGCTGCAATAGGGGCAACCTTGATCAAAATTTTGCTCTGGGCGTTGGGAATTGGGGTGTTGGCGATCGCGATCGCCGAGCTGCTGCTGCGGGTGCGCTATGGCCTGGGCAACCCACCTCTTTACGTCGCCGATGCCCGTACCGGCTACCGCCTAGCTCCTAACCAGAGCCTGCGGCGGCGGGGCAATCGCATTGAGATTAACCAATATTCGATGCGGGGGCCAGCGGTGGATCCCCAGAGACCGACCGATGCCCTGCGGGTGCTGATGGTGGGCGACTCGATTGTCAACGGCGGCTGGTGGACCGATCAAAGCGAGCTGCTGTCGGTCAAGGTGCAGCAGGCTCTCGTTGCGCTCAACCCACCGGGAGTAGAAACGGTGGAGGTGCTCAACGCCTCGGCCAACTCCTGGGGGCCGCGCAACGAGCTGGGCTATCTGCTGCGGTTTGGCACCTTTGAGGCCCAGTTGGTGCTGGTGGTGCTAAATACTGACGATCTGTTTGCGATCGCCCCTAACAGCTACGAACTGGGTCGCAACCCCGCCTACCCCATCCGCCGTCCGCCCCTAGCCCTGTGGGAGGTAGTCCAGCGTCGGTTTAGCTATACCCCCAGCCCAGCCCTGCAAGCGCTGCATGACCAAGGTGGCGATCGCGTGGGGGTCAACCTAGAGGCCCTGCGCCAGCTCAACCAGGTGGTGCAGGATGCGGGCGGGCGGCTGGCGATCGCCATGACTCCCCTGCGCCGCGAGCTTGATTCCGATGGCCCCCGCGACTACGAATTGGTGGCTCGCCAGCGCCTCACCGCCTTTGCCCAAAATGAGGGGATTCCCTACCTCGACGGTCTGCCCCTGTTTCAGCAGACGGCCCACGAACAGCTCTACTTCGACCACATTCACCTCAGCCCCGAGGGCAATGACTGGGTGAGCCAAGCTCTAGCTAAGCTCCTGCTCGAACTTTGGAACCGTCCTTCCGAGTCAGCTCTGCCATCTACCCATGAGCCTTTGAGCGATCTGTGGTGAGAAAATACTGCTTCCAGCAGCAGGCAATCTAGGTCTAAACTCTCATAGGTTCACCGGTCAAGCCGCTCATAGAGCCAGACGACAGCGCTACGGATACTTCCGCTCTGCGATTGAGCTTAATCAAAGCTGACTGCAAATTTCTGCGACAACAGGTGAATTCTGGATTAGGAAAGCCAAAAATGCCAAAATTCAAGCCTGTCAGCCATTTTTTCTCTTCTATTTTCATTCTTCTGCCATAGATCCGTCCTTGGGGTGAAAGCTCAGAAGATCATGTTGCGACATAACACAACATTTTTTAATGTTGTGTTACATTGAGCCTGGTCACGACGGCCAACGTTTAGTGCCAACCTCAAAGGAGAGTTTCCGATGCACCCCCAATCCGATTTCACGCTGGAGCGGCGGAAGGTCGACATCCTCCAACTGTTCTTCTTTCTGATCGGAGCACCCCACATCTACGGTGCACTGCGCTCTACTGAGCGACAGCGGCAAGCTAAGCCGCCCCTGATGCAATATCTGGCGGTTGGGATGCTGGCGATGGCGATCGCCAGTGCTGCTGAAATGTGGCTGATGTAAGAGATATAGGGTCCAGGGTATGAGGCTAGAGACCGACCCTGAACCCTGCACCTTGCACCCTACACCCTCTATCCCTGCTGCTGAAGTTCGCTATAGGCGGCATACACCCCCTGCACCGTATACCAGTTGAGAAACACCCGCGCCAGTTCCAGAGCCACCCGGGGCTTGCCTTGGGCAATCAGCCAGCGCAATAGGGGGGCCATGGTGCGCTCGTTCAACCGCCCGCCCGCGGTGAGCAAGCCCCACAGCAGTCGGTGCAGCCAGGTCATCTGAATCATCATGCGCACCTCGCGGGTGGGGTGCTTTTGATAAAAGATCGCTCCCATGCGGCCGCGCTGAATTTCTTGGTCGATCATCTTGGGAATTTGATCGAGGGAGAAGGGTGGATGGTAGTGGTAGCCCACGGCTTCAGGCACTTTGATCATAGTGACGCCCAGATTTTTGAGCCGCACCCCCAGTTCTAAATCCTCCCAGCCGTACTGGCTAAACTCGGTGTCGAACAGGCCAGCGGTCAGCAGCCAGTGGCGGGCGATCGCCAGGTTAGCCGTATCAAAAAAGGCGTTGGAGAAGTCCGTCACCTTGGCGGGTTCGACGGTGGGCCGCTCAAAGTTGCTGGTGTTCACTAGGCGCCCGGCAGTGAATACGCGATCGTCTCCTAAACGTTGGTAGGCATCGACTAGAGCCTGGGCATGGGCCTGGAGACTGCCCGGCGGCATAATCACATCGCTGTCCACAAAGACAATAGTGTCCCCCTGGGCCACCTGCACCCCGTAGTTGCGGGCCGCCGCCGCCCCCTGGTGGTGACGCTCCACCAGCCGCACATGGGGAAATTCGGCAGCAGCGGCTTGCAGCCACTCAATCGTGCCATCGGTAGAGCCGTCATCTACCACTACCAGTTCGTAGTCGGTAATTAGGGCGGAGTCAAAAACCTGGTTTTCAAGGGCACGCAAGCACTTTTCGAGAATGGGCTGGCGATTGTAGGTAGGGGTAACAACGCTAAAAAACACGGCGGGCCTCCAAATGGCCCTAATATCCTAGCGCCTTGGCCTGCTCTAGACGCGATTGGGCTATGCCCCTATCCATCCCAAAAAATAATGGCATATTCAGTATAAATGAACTAAAGTTCATGTGTATTTATGGCCGACGATCAATGGGCGCTAAGACAGAGCTAAGGACAAGGATAGACAGCGGCCATCAACTAGGGTGGAGGCCTTGGCAGGGAATGACTCTGGCCCTCGTGCTGCTGACTACGGCCTGCTCCAGTTCCCGCCCAGACCCCAGCCCTCGTAACGTCACCCTGCACCAAAAGTGGGCGCTGCAGCCCGGCGATCGCCTGGCAGGATACTCAGTACAGAGCGGCCTAGGCGACATTACGGTCGATCTCAAGGGCAATCGAGTGTTTATGCCGTTTGATGGTCAGGTGCAGCCTGCCAAAGGCAACGCCGACCAGTGCATCATTTTATCGAGCCCCGATGTGCCGGCCTACCTGTTTCGCCTCTGCGGGCTGCGCCAGGTGAAGCTGGGTGACCTGTCCCAGGGTGAGCCTATTGGCAGCGGCAACACCGTGGCCTTTGCCACCCTCCGACGCCAGGCCGATGGCACCTGGGCGATGGTTGAGCCCGCCAAAGAGCTGCTGGCGCAGTTTTTAGATCGACCATAACGGTCACTCCTCCGCCGGCAGTCCTTCCAGCAGGCCCCCTTCCGCCGGGGCTCCGGCGGGGGTGTCTATACCCGGCAGCGGTTGCAGCGGGTCGGTTTCGGGAGTCTCTGCCCCCAGCTCGCGCAAAATTGGGGTCGCTGGCTCGGGCTCCTCTAAAAACACCGCCGACAGCACCGCTTGTAGCGTGGGAGCCATGGCAATACGGTTTTTGTAGACCAAAATCACCCGAGCCAAGGTGGGCAGTTGATTCTGCTCAGCCACGAGATACAAGGGCTCTACGTAGATCAGAGACTGTTCAATGGGAATCACCAGCAAATTGCCCTGCTGGGCCTGGGACCCCTGGGTGTCCCAGAGAGAGATGCGCTGGGAAATCTCGGGGTCTTGGTTGATGCGGGCCTCGATCTGCTCAGGGCCAAACACCAGATCCTGCTTGGGAAAGCGGTAGAGCAGCCGCAGCCCGTAGCGATCGCCGTCCGACCTTGCCGCTAGCCAGGCAATTAAATTGTTGCGCTGATCGGGAGTAAACAACCGCAGCAGCACAAACTCCTCGGTGTCTTCCTGGGGCAGCTTCATAATCAGGTAGTAGGGATCAACCTGCTGGGCCTCGTTCGCATAGATTTCATTAGGCGCGCGCCACTGGTCTTCCCGGTTATAAAACACTTGGGGATCGGTCATGTGGTAGGTCATGAGCGAATTGGCTTGTACCGAGAAGAGATCCTGCGGGTAGCGAATGTGGGCGCGCAGGCTATCGGGCATGGCCTCTAGCGGCTCAAACATGGCAGGCAGCAGCCGATCCCAGGTCTGAATAATGGGGTCGTTGGGATCCGTGACAAAAAAGCTAATTGCCCCGTTGTAGGCGTCGACCACCACCTTGACCGAGTTGCGAATGTAGTTGAAATCGTTGTCGCTAGGGTCAGAGTAGGGGTACCGACCGCTGACGGTGTAGGCATCGATCACCCAATAAAGGTAGCCTTCGGTGTCTTGGGAATCGTAGTTTTCGACGGTGAGGTTCGGGTCGCGATCGCGAAAACCCTCAAAGCTGACCGTGCTGGGGGGACGGCTGCCGTGAGCTACGCCAGTACCCCATTGCCGCGAGGCGTTGCCAATGTCAGCGACCACTAGGTAGGGATCGGTGTCAAAGCGCAGAAAAGGCGCGATCGCCCGAACGCGATCGGCAATGTTGCGGCGAAACAGCAGTCGCGTATCGGCGGTAAAGTCTTCAGTAAACAGCATGCGCCAGTCGAGCAGGTAGCGAGCAAACAACAGCCGTCGCCAAATGCTGTCCAGGTTAATGCCGCCCCGGCCCAGGTAGGAGGTATAGACATTCTCGTTGCCGCTGGGGTAGTCAAGCTCCAGCAGTTGGGTGTTGGTCATGACGTAGGTGTCGGTGAGCTCCCCAAAATACAGGCGCGGCTCACCGATGGGAATGCTTTGACGCACCTGGTCGCTGCTGGGCAGGTTGTTGATGCCGCTAACAAAGTAGGTGGGTAGCCCATCGGGGCCAGCGGTATTCACCGGGCTCATGGTGAAGCCGTAGCCGTGGGTATAGACCAGGTGCTCGTTCACCCAAGTTTTAGCAATCTCGGGCACCCGCTCATAGTTGAGTTCCCGCGCTGAGATCATTACCTGACGGCGCTCTGAGCGGCGCTCCTGGTTCAAAATATTGTAGCGATCGAAGTCGGCATCTTTAAACTCGTAGTACAGGCGGATTTGCTGAAGCTGACGGTTGCTGTCGAGCAGCGGCCGTGGGTCCCACAGACGAATGTTTTCGAGGGTGAGATCGTTTTGCTGGATGTCTTCGACGTTTAGATCACCGCTAGAGTCAAAGGGTTCTGACTCAATGGCCTCTAGATCAAAGGCGGTGCGGGTGAGGGCGATGGAGTTGGTAATGTAGGGGCGCTCACGCTGAAGTTCGTTAGGCTGCACCACTAGCCTTTGCACCACAGCAGGCGCTATCACTAGACCCAACAGGGTTAATGCCAAATAGCCACAGATTCCTTTGATCAGTAAACTGGTGCGCCCCATCCCTGCCCACCACCCCAAGGGCGCTTTGCCGGCACCCGTGGGAGAAGTTCTGCGCATGGGGTTGATATAGGTTGGGGCCCACAGCAGCCCTCGGCTTAAAAAGACCAGCCCCATCCCCAGAGCGAATATCGACAGCAGCCAGTTCGCGGGCAGCACCACATTGACGTGGGTGTAGCCAGCGCCATACACCACGCCTTCACTCGCATAAAGCACTTCGTAGCGCGCTAGCCAGTGACTAAAGCTGGTGGCCAAAAACAGCAGTCCGGCCAGGCTGTAGAGGTGCTGCTGCTGGGCGACTGAAAAACCATAGAAGCGCCCTTGACTGAGGGTTTGGCCTCTGAGCAAGTAGACCAGATACACGCTGACCAGGGTGAAAAACAGTCCGCCAATCACCCAAAACTCCAGCAGGCGCAGCACCGGCAGCCGAAAGATGTAAAAGGCAATGTCTCGGTCAAAGATCGGCTCTGTCTGACCATAGGGTACGGGGTCGAGGGAAAGCAGCAAGGCTGGCCACTGCTTGGCTAAAATCAGCCCGTAGCCGAGGCTCATCAGCATTGCCGCCAGTCGCCCCAGCTGTCGCGGATATAGCAAAAAGGCCACGGTGCTAATGCCTAGGGCGATCAGCATCCAGGGCTGAGTGATAAAAATTTGCCCAACGACCTTAAATAGCTGGAGCTTGGGCCATAGGGCGAGGGGTGTAGCGGAGTCGTAGAGGGTGGTGGTCTGCTGCCAAAAATCGCCGGCAATTTGCCCCTGGTAAATTAGCTGCAAGCCCAGCAAAAAGCTCAGGGTGACCCCCAGCAACAGCAGCCCGCTGAGGCCTAAACTGCTGGCCTGATCGCGGCGATCGCTAGGCTTCTCCATCGGCTGGGCGCGATCGGCCAGGGCCAGGTTGCCCCAGGTAAAGCCCAAGGTGCACAAAATAGGAATAATGCCGAGCAGCAGCTGTGACTTAAGCCGCAGCCAAAACACCTCTAGGTAGTTGACTTCCCCAAACCAAAGCTGCTCAGCTTGAAGATTAATAATCGCATCGAAAAAGATCAGAGTTAGCAGCCCTAGACCCAGCCACCCCCATCGGGGCAGACTTTTTGCAAATGCCTTAGTGATCATGGGCCCTACGGATCGACACCTACCCCAGCAGTGCCTAGATTGTAGCGCCGCCGGGCTGAGCCGCTATCAACAGCTCTTGTTCTCAAAGTCACACTGGTAGATAAAAGGCTCTTGCCACTGCAGCGGAATTTCGAGCAGATCGCGCACGCCGGTAATACCCTGGCTAATGAAGAGCAGCACTGCCACCGTGTTGAGCGCCGCGTGGGTCAGCCGCCAGCTCTTGGACTTGTAAATCTCGGGCAGGGTGGCGAGGGCGAAGATCATCAGCATGGCCGCTGTCATACCCAAGTAAAAGTGAGACACCGGCCACTCATAACCGCGCCGAAATACCCCCGGCTGCATACCCACTAGCCAGAGCCCCATGCCGGTCAGGGTCGCAAAGGTACCCCGCCAAACCCGGCTGCTGGAGCGATACAGCAGCACCAAAGCCCCCAGGGTGAAGGCGTACATAGCCACCACAAACACCCCTCGAAAGAGGTCCTCAGCCCAGACATTTTCTTGGGAAAGGGTCTTGAAAATGGGATGGGCTAAACCCAAAAGCACTAAACTCACCACTGCCCCGGATAGCCATTGCCCAACCCGCACATGCTCTTTGCCCACCACTGGGGAAATAGTGGTTTTGGCTTTGTCGGCAACGGCCAAACGCCGCTGGCGAGTCTGCACCGCAAAATAGACGGCTACGCCAATCAGCGGCATCACCACCGTAACGGCCAGAAACGGGTGCAGCAGTCTGAGCAGATCGGGGGCATCCAGCATGGGGCTTTCTGAAGAGAGGGCGTGGTTAGGCTAAGTTTTTCCTACTTTAGGACACAACTCTCAACCGGCACCGTGATTCGCCGCACAATCTTGGGTATTGGCAACCGAACGATGGTCAAAGACCGGCTCTGATGGACGATTCTCCGCAGGGGACGCTTTGCGATCGCCCTCCCCCCACCCGTCTACCCGTGCCATCCTCACAACGCCGCTAAGCCCAAAGATTGAAGCGAGATAGGTGCTGCTCTAAGGCTTTAGGAATCTGCTTGGCAATGTCGGTCTTAGTCTTAAAAGTCAGCCGGTTCTGAGCAGGCAGGTCAAAGGGGTACTGCCCGACAATGTCCGATCGCTCCATTTGGGCCAGCAAAATTTGCTCGGCGGGCTTCGCCTGAAGCGCGTAGCCCATCTCCACGCAAACGTGGGGGCTGGGCAGCAGCAGCGTAGTGTTGCCCTCCACGGCTGCGATCGGGGTGCCATCGGCCACAAACAGCAGCGACTTGCGAATTTTGCGAGTGAGAGCGCTGTTGAGCCGAGCGGGGCCGTCGCTGAGCCGGTGGGACACCTCTAGGGTGAGGGCAATGCGAGACTTTTTGTTAAAGCTTTCGATCGCATCGGTGAGGGCCTGATGCAGAGCCTCGGCCGACTCGCTGTACTCCTGCTGATAGCAGAAGTAGATAATCGGCTCCAGGCGGGCCATGACATCTAGCTTAGTGAAGTAGATCTCGTGGCTGATCAGGTCGATGTTAGCGATCCCGTAGCCGCCGCTGCCCTCAATGTAAAACTCCACAGTTTCGCCATCGAGGTACCGCTGAAACCAGGCCGACTGCTTCACATCGGCACTGTCGTCCAAAAAATCGGCCCGCAGTGCTGACTTCAGCAGGCTGTTTTTGCTCAGCCGCAGGTCATGGGGCCGCTGCTCTAAATCTCGCACCGGCTCGTAGGCTTCGAGGTACCAGGCTTTGAGGGCAATAATGGCCATAACGAGTCATCCTCTAGGGCGGTGGGCTGGCCTTAAAGGCCGGTCTGCTCGGGCGCGAGTCCGAAATATCGCTTGATTCTAAGGCCAGATCGAGATTTGGATGGGAACAAAATCGAAAGAAATGTTGAGCTACACACGACCTAGGGCTCACAACGCCTTAGAGGTCGGGGTTTTGAACCGATATCAGCGCGTTTTGTCCAAGTTGCTGCTTTAGGCGCTGTGCCTATCGTCATTACATAGTTCAATTGTACTAAATTTTTCACAATAGCGGAGGACTTGGTCTAGGCTATTTGGGTCTGCTTCCGTGCTTTGCCCCCAAGGATGCTTGCCATGATTGACCTCTATTATTGGACGACCCCCAACGGCCACAAGGTCACCATTTTTCTCGAAGAAGCTGATGTGGACTACACCCTCAAGCCCATCAATATCGGCAAGGGCGATCAGTTTAATCCTGACTTTCTAGCGATCGCGCCCAACAACCGCATCCCCGCCATCGTTGATCACGACCCAGCCGACGGTGGTGAGCCCCTGAGCCTGTTTGAGTCGGGAGCAATTTTGCAATATCTAGCCGAAAAAACCGGGCAGTTTTTGCCGTCGGGGCTGCGCGATCGCGCCAACGTTATGCAGTGGCTGTTTTGGCAAATGGGCGGGCTAGGGCCAATGTTGGGCCAAAACCACCACTTCGGCAGCTACGCCCCTGAGAAAATCCCCTATGCCATCAACCGCTACGTCAAAGAGACCGAGCGTCTCTACGGCGTTTTAGATCGGCAGCTTGAGGGCAAAGACTTTATCGCCGGCGACTACTCCATCGCCGATATGGCCTGCTACCCCTGGATTGTGCCCTACGAAACCCAGCAGCAAAACCTGGAGGATTTCCCCAACCTGAAGCGCTGGTTTGAGGCGATCAAAGCGCGGCCAGCGGTGGAGCGGGCCTATGCGATCGCCGAGTCAATGCGCGCTGAATCAACCATGAGCGATGAGGCCAAGGCGATCCTGTTTGGTCAGGGACGGCGGTAGGAAAGTAAGGAAGATAGGGAGATGAGGGGATGAGGAGAAAAAGTAGCAAAACCTTCCTCATCCTCCTTACCTTCCTTATCTTCCCTACCTTTTACTAGGCCAACACCCCATTCAAAAAGATATCCGTCAAACACTCGGCCAAATCTTTCATCGCTTGGGGCGAGGCGGCTTCGTCGCCGAGGGTGTCTTGGCTAAACCCAGCGACCGTAAACATGCCCAAAAAGACGCGCGCTACCATGCGGGCGTTCATCGGTCGGTAGACGCCGCGATCCATCGCAGTTTGGAAGAAAGCTTCGGCAACGTCGATCATTTTGCCGATCACTTCGGTTTGAATTTGCTCCCGCAGCTCGGGGTGAAACTGCGCTTCCATAAAGCACACCCGCATCAGGGCCGAGTTCTTTTGCAGATTGAGCATGCGCCGCTGCATGACCTGGCCGATCGCCTTATAGCTAGCCATTTCGCTCAGCTCAGTCAGCAAGTCGGTAAGAATTTCGACCCAGCCCTGGCTGGCCACTGCCACTAGAATCGCTTTCTTATTCTCAAAATGGCGGAACAGAGTGCCCTCGGCCACCCCGGCGCTCTGGGCCAGTTCGCGGGTAGTCGTGCCCCCATAGCCATGCTTAGCAAACAGCTTTAGAGCCGCTTTTAGAATCTTGGTCTCCGTATCGGTTTCCGCAGGGGCGGTTTTAAAGAAAGGCACCATCACAAAAACCCTCAAGAGTAAGCACAGATCGGCTTCTGTGGCCCATTGTGACCCCATTTTTCCGCAGCCCGGGGTCGGGTTCACATAACCTCATAAAACCTGAGATAACTACTCTTAAGGGTGGTGGTTGATGATTCTAATCAGAGCTACTGATCAACCGAGCTGACTGTGACAGGTTTTAACGCCTAGGGTCTAGGGTTCAAGGTGCCGGATTTAAGGCAGGTCATGCACCTGAGGCCTTAAACCTTGAACCCTAAACCCCCATCAACCTGTCACGTTTGGCTTCCCAGATTACTAAGCTGCCGGTTCCGCAGCAGCCAGGGTTTGCTTAACGATCTCATCGCTAATCTGCCGCTGGAGGGTGGTATCGTCGGCGGAGCGCTCCAGAATGCTGTTGAAAGTATCGATCGAGAGACCGTCAGCCTCAATGGCTTTTTCCATATCGCCTTCGGTGCTCTGGCGAATAGCGATGATGCGATCTACGGCCGCTTTAAACTTTTTGTCGTCTTTTTTAGAAATTTTGGCTTTCTCAGCAATTTTAGCCATGTCTTCAGAGCTTTCGGCTGCACCGGTGAGCTGAGTCTCTGCGATTGCATTAAACCGCTCAATGGTTAGACCTTCGTCTTCTACGGCCTTGGCCATCTTCTGCTCGGCCTGGAGACGCAGGGTTTGCACCTGCTGGTAAACCTTGGCAAAGGTGGCAATGTCGGTGTCGCTAAGGGGCGCACTGGCGTCAATCTCAGGCACTTCTACCCCAGTAGCCTGGGCCAGCAGCGGGGATGATGAGCTGGCCCAAGCTGCTCCTGGGGTCAGCCATGCCAGCACTATTAGTAGAGCAGCAACACAATATCTCACCATAGCGGGGTCTCCTGATAACGCAAGTCAGCTTGGACAATCTTTCCTAGCCTAGCCCTTTGTTAACACATCGGCATGGTGGCGCAGATGGTCAGCCATAAAGGACGCCATAAAAAAGTAGCTGTGATCGTAGCCCGGCTGCATGCGTAAAACTAGAGGTTGTCCGGCCTCTTTGCAAGCGTCTGCAAAAACGTCGGGCAGCAGCTGGTTTTGCGCCAAAAAATTATCGGCGGTGCCCTGGTCAATCAAAATGGTGCGATCGCGCTGCGGATGAACCTTCACCAGCTCCGTCGCGTCGTAAGCCTTCCAGCTATTGGAATCTGCCCCTAGATAGCCCGAGAACGCCTTCTGACCCCAGGGACATTGGGAGGGGGCGGCGATCGGCGCAAAGGCCGAGATCGATTTGAATAGCTCGGGATTGCGCAAGCCGCACACCAGCGCCCCGTGGCCCCCCATGGAGTGGCCAAAAATGCCCATGCGATCGCGCCGCACCGAAAACTCCTGGGCAATTAGCTCCGGCAGTTCTTGCACCACATAGCTATACATGGAGTAGTTTTTGCTCCAGGGCGCTTCCGTGGCATCCACGTAGAACCCAGCTCCAACGCCAAAGTCCCAGGCCTCCGGCTCATCGGGCACCCCTTCACCGCGAGGGCTGGTGTCGGGGGCCACTAACATAATGCCGTGTTCCGCAGCATAGCGCTGAGCTCCGGCCTTGCTGGTGAAATTGTCTTCGGTGCAGGTTAACCCCGACAGGTAGAACAGCACCGGCACCGGGCCAGTCTGCGCCTGGGGTGGCACAAACACCGCAAATCGCATCTCGCAGTTGCAGACATCAGAGGGATGGCTGTAGTAGCTAACTGTGCCATCAAAGCAGGCATGTTGTTTATGGAGAGTAAGGGCCATAGGGGTAGATGGTAGAGATGTTTGTGGGATAGCCTCTCGGCTGTCTATCTGGGACAGGCAGGCTCCCTATTCCACCCGAGAAAAGCAGGTGGTTTCAGGTTTGTGAGATAGCCGTCTCGGTTGTCAAAAAAGAGCCTAAAACGTCACCACGCTGCGAATGCTCTCACCCCGGTGCATGAGGTCGAAGGCGGTGTTGATCTCATCCAACGGCATGACGTGGGTGATCAGGTCGTCGATGTTGATCTTGCCATCCATATACCAATCGACAATTTTGGGTACGTCGGTGCGACCCCTGGCTCCACCAAAAGCCGTGCCCTTCCACTCCCTTCCGGTCACCAGCTGAAAGGGGCGGGTGCTAATTTCTTCGCCCGCGGCGGCAACGCCGACAATGACGCTGACGCCCCAACCCTTGTGGCAGCACTCTAGTGCCTGGCGCATGAGGTTGACATTGCCCACGCACTCAAAGCTGTAGTCGGCCCCGCCGCCCGTTAATTCCACCAGGAGGGCTACCAGGTCGCCCTCCACTTCTTTCGGGTTGACGAAGTGGGTCATGCCGAATTTGGTAGCCAATTCTTGACGGTTGGGGTTGATGTCAACGCCGATGATTTTGTTGGCCCCCACCATGCGGCAGCCCTGAATGACGTTAAGGCCAATGCCGCCCAGGCCAAACACCACCACGTTGGCACCGGGTTCAACTTTGGCAGTGTTAATCACTGCGCCCAGACCCGTGGTGACGCCGCAGCCGATATAGCAAACCTTCTCGAAGGGGGCATCGGAGCGAATCTTGGCCAAGGCGATCTCGGGTACCACCGTGTAGTTCGAGAAGGTGGAGGTGCCCATGTAGTGAAACAGCGGCTTCCCACCCAGAGAAAATCGGCTGCTGCCATCGGGCATGAGACCCCGCCCCTGTGTGAGGCGGATAGCCTGGCAGAGGTTGGTCTTAAAGCTGAGGCAGTATTCGCACTGACGGCACTCAGGCACATAGAGCGGGATCACGTGATCACCGGGCTTAAGGCTGGTAACGCCAGGACCGACTTCGGCCACTACTCCGGCCCCCTCATGACCCAAGACTGCTGGAAACAACCCTTCGGGATCTTTGCCAGAGAGGGTGTAAGCATCAGTGTGGCAAATGCCGGTGGCTTTGATTTCGACTAGCACTTCACCCTCGCGGGGCCCCTCTAGCTGAACGGTTTCAATAGTCAGGGGTTGGCCAGGGCCAAGGGCAACGGCAGCTCTAACATCCACAAGCAAGATCTCCTTTGGGGCAGTCAAAACGGTGGCGTGGGTGCCAAACGCAGAATTTTGTAGTCTGTCGCTTGGTATCAACACCTGTCATGGGAATCGCCAATTTGGCTAGTTTGGCAAGGGGCTGAAACCGGCTCAGATGAGCTATTGCAACCTCTTAGTCAGCTTACCGACTTTGCAGCGCTTAGGCTATCTGTCAGCATTCTCAGACATTGCTCGGCACAATGGCCGATGTGAGGCTAGACAATCCCCTACACCCGTTTGCCCACGGGCATCTTGAGCTCATTGGACTTTGTTCATCTACGATATGGCTCAACTTTTGCAGCGATCGCGCAGACCAATCTACAAGCAGGCTAATTCTGCTGGGTTCACGCTGATTGAAGGATTGATTGTGGTGGTGATTATGGGGCTGATGGCGGCGATCGCGGCCCCCTCATGGTTTAGTTTTGTGCAACAGCGCAAGATCAACGCCACCCAAGACATGGTGTATCAGGGAATGCGGGCTACCCAGGCCGATGCGATGCAGCAGCGCCACGATCGCCGCTTCAGTATTCGCGATCGCAACGGGCGAATTGAGTGGGCCAGTCATCCTGAAACGACGTTATCGACCCAAGTAGTCGCTTGGTCTCCCTTGGTTGAGGGCGTTGTCTTTGCCGACATCGACAACACCATGCTCAGTTCGGGCGGCACTTACTATGTCAAGTTTGATATGTACGGTAACGTCAAGGCTGGCCTCAGCACTGTAACCTTCTCAACGGGTGGCAGCAAACTAACCCATCGCTGCGTGGTGGTTTCTACCATGATTGGGGCGATGCGCAAGGGCAAAGGACACACCCAAGCCAATAGCAACGATCGCTTCTGTTATTAACCTCTCCCCCCACTTGGAGCAAAACCGAGTTTAATAGGTTAGCGCCATGACATGGTTTAGGAGTGAGTGAATGTCAGAAAGAAATGAGGGGTGGTACGTAGTTCAGGCCGAAGACGGCACCTGCAACGTGCTATCCGCAGAAAGCATTAGCCGCGAGCGATTGCAGGAGCGTCGCCCTATGTGGGGACCCTACGCCACCCAGCAGGAAGCCATTACCCGCCGGGTGGGGTTGATTCGCAGCGGCAAATGCGAGCCCGCTTGAAGAGGCACCACGACCCTAGGCAGCAGTTCGGCCCCGGAGCGAGTCGTAGCTCTGCAAAAACCAGGCGTAGGTCTGCTCAATACCAGTTTTGAGATCGGTTTTAGCTTGCCAGCCCGCTGCGTTGAGGCGCGAGACGTCGAGCAGTTTGCGCGGGGTGCCGTCGGGCTTGGTGGTATCAAACACTAGGTCACCTTCATAGCCGACCACAGCTTTCATAGTGAGGGCCAATTCTTTGATTGAAACCTCTTGCCCAGTGCCGACGTTGACGAAATCTACGTCGTTGTAGTTGTTCATCAAAAACACTAGGGCGTCGGCTAAATCATCAACATACAAAAACTCGCGCAGCGGGGTGCCGGTGCCCCACACGGTGACGGTGGGTTCGCCATTGACTTTGGCCTCGTGGAACTTGCGCATCAGCGCGGGCAGCACGTGGGAATTGGCCAGATCAAAGTTGTCGTTGAGCCCGTAGAGGTTGGTGGGCATGGCCGAGATAAAGTTCACCCCGTACTGGCGGCAGTAGTTTTCGCAGAGCTTGAGGCCGGCAATTTTGGCGATCGCATAGGGCTCATTGGTCGGCTCTAGAAAACCCGTCAGCAGATAGTCTTCCTTCATCGGCTGCGGGCACAGCTTGGGATAAATGCAGGATGACCCTAAGAACAACAGTTTTTGCGCGCCGTGCTGGTAGGCGCTGTGGATGATGTTGGCCTCAATCATCAAATTGTCGTAGAGAAACTCGGCTCGATAGG
The DNA here is from genome assembly GCF_014696135.1 of Nodosilinea sp. FACHB-141. Taxonomy (NCBI): domain Bacteria; kingdom Bacillati; phylum Cyanobacteriota; class Cyanophyceae; order Nodosilineales; family Nodosilineaceae; genus Nodosilinea; species Nodosilinea sp. FACHB-141. The sequence goes on from NZ_JACJPP010000003.1 coordinate 65,310, forward strand.
TGTTGTTGGCATGGATGCCACCCACCTTAGCTGCCGCCAGAAAGACGTAATCGGGCTTTTCTTGGGCAAAGAACTCATCCACTGCTACCTGACTGCGCAGGTCAAGCTCTTGGCTTGAGGGCAGTACCAAATTTTCATAACCCTGGGCTTTAAGGGTTCTCACCAGGGCACTGCCTACAAGGCCACGGGAACCAGCTACATAGATTTTTGATTGAGTATCCATAGGGTTGAGCTCAGATAAAAATTACGTAAGAACTAAATAATGTAGATGGCCTATCCCCATTGCCACGAGTCTGGCATCGGGAGTCTGTCAACGACAACTGCTCGCTCGCCGAGTTTAGCGGTAGTTCACAATGGGGGCTGAGACTCATCTCAAGTTTTTCGCTCCTTTGCACCATGACCCTACCGCCCCTACCTAACCGCTGGCAATTTTGGATCGATCGCGGCGGCACCTTTACCGACATTGTGGCTCGTCGCCCCGATGGACAGATTATCGTCCATAAGCTGCTATCCGAAAACCCCGATCGCTACGCCGACGCCCCCATTCAAGGCATGCGTGATCTGTTGGGGCTAGAGCCAGGGGAAATGATTCCGGCTGAGCTGATCGAGGCGGTAAAAATGGGGACAACCGTAGCCACCAATGCACTGCTGGAGCGGAAGGGCGATCGCACCCTCCTGATCACCACCCAAGGCTTTAAGGATGCTCTGCGCATCGGCTACCAAAACCGCCCCAACATCTTTGCTCGCCACATCGAGCTGCCCGAAATGCTCTACGAACGGGCGATCGAGGTCAACGAACGCCTCACCGCCCAGGGCGAAGTTTTAATTGCTTTAAATGCTGAAGAGGAAGCTCGACTCATTCAGGAACTTCAGCGAGCTTACGATGCTGGGATTCGCGCTTGTGCCATTGTTCTCATGCACGGCTATCGCTACCCTGCCCACGAACTGCGCCTGGGTAGCCTCGCCCGCCAGGCTGGCTTTACCCAAGTCTCCCTCTCTCACCAGGTGAGCCCATTAATCAAGCTCGTCAGCCGAGGCGACACGACGGTAGTAGATGCGTATCTGTCGCCAATTCTCAAGCGCTATGTCGATCGGGTGGCAGGGCAGTTGGCGGTGGGGGAGATGGAGGAGAACAAGCAGCCCTATGCCTCCTCACCTTCCTCGCCCCCTCGCCTCATGTTTATGCAGTCCAACGGTGGCCTGACGGATGCAGCGCTGTTTCAGGGCAAAGACAGCATTCTCTCTGGCCCTGCCGGGGGCGTAGTGGGGGCGGTGCAGACCAGCCGTCAAGCCGGGTACGACCGCATGATTGGCTTCGACATGGGCGGCACCTCAACGGATGTGTCGCACTATCGAGGCGAGTACGAGCGCACCTTTGAAACCGAGGTGGCGGGGGTGCGGCTGCGGGCACCAATGATGGCGATTCACACCGTGGCAGCGGGGGGCGGCTCGATCGTGAGTTTCGACGGCAACCGTTACCGAGTGGGGCCAGAGTCAGCGGGGGCGTATCCGGGGCCGGCCTGCTATCGCCACGGTGGACCGCTGGCGGTGACCGACTGCAACGTCATGGTAGGCAAACTCCAGCCCGAATTTTTCCCTCATGTGTTTGGACCAGGGGGCGATCTGCCGCTCGATGCAGCGGTGGTACGCGAGCAGTTTGCGGCACTGGCAGAGGAAATCCACGCTGCCACTGGGAATGCTCGCAGCCCTGAACAGGTCGCCGCTGGATTTCTCGCCATTGCCGTGGAGAAAATGGCCAACGCCATCAAAAAGATTTCTGTGCAGCGGGGCTACGACGTTTCTGAATATGTGCTGTGCAGTTTTGGCGGGGCCGGAGGACAGCACGCTTGCCTGATTGCCGACGCCCTGGGCATGACCGAGGTGTTTCTACATCCCTACGCGGGGGTGCTATCAGCCTACGGCATGGGGCTGGCGGATGTCAGATCGCTAAACGAGCAATCTGTAGAACTCCCCCTAGATGAGGCTACGCTGCCGCAGATTCAGCAGGTGGTGGAGTCTCTGGCTAAAAAGGGACTGGAGGAATTGCGCCAGCAGGGGTTTGAGACCCTCTCCCCTAGCCCCTATCCCCAAGGGCGAGGGGAACTGAAAAATTCAAAATTGCCCCAGGTTTTGCCTCGGCTATTGCTGAAGTATGAGGGGACGGATTCAGTGCTGGCAGTGGATTTTGCTGAGGTGGAGGCGATGCGATCGCAGTTCACCACCCTGCACCGCCAGCGCTATGGTTTCGCCCAGGAAAATAAAACTCTCATTGTTGATACCGCTGCGGTCGAAGCCATTGGCCAAACCCACAGCCCTGACGAACCCGACATTCAAAAAACTCGAACTACGCCGCTGTTGCCTAAAACCAGTGTGTCTGTCTACACCGCTGACACCTGGTATGACACTCCGGTTTATCACCGCGATGAGTTGTGTCCGGGGGATGCGATCGCTGGTCCGGCCCTCATTATCGAGGCGACGGGCACCAATGTTGTAGAGCCGGGTTGGAGGGCAACTCTGACAACAAAGGGGCATTTGATTTTGAAGAAGGAGGTCAGAGGACAGGCAATAGGAGTCAGGAATTCAACATTCAAAATTTCTCCTTCAGAGACGCTGCGCGAACAAAATTCAAACTTGCCTGATCCTGTTCTACTCGAAATCTTCAACAACCTCTTCCGCGCCGTGGCCGAAGAGATGGGAATCACGCTGCAAAACACCAGCTACTCGGTCAACATTAAAGAGCGGTTGGATTTCTCCTGCGCGGTGTTTGACCAAAATGGTCAACTGGTGGCTAACGCGCCCCACATTCCTGTGCATCTGGGGTCGATGGGCGAAAGCGTGCGGAGTTTAATCGAGGCTAAGGGCGCTGACCTCAAACCGGGCGATGTCTACCTGCAAAACAATCCCTACAACGGCGGCACCCATTTGCCGGATATAACCGTCATAACCCCAGTCTTCTTGGCTGAGCCCCACCCCTATCTCGATCAGTCGGGGAAAGAGGAGAATCCAAAACCCTCTCAAACTCTATCCACCCATCCACCCATCCATTCATCCACCCGTCCACAGTTCTACGTCGCGTCTCGCGGTCACCACGCCGACATAGGCGGCATCACCCCTGGCTCAATGCCTTCGAACAGCACCTCAATTGAGGAAGAGGGCGTATTGCTCGACAATGTGCAACTGGTTGATCGGGGGAGGTTTCTGGAAGCTGAACTATTGCAAATCCTGACGACGGCCCCCTATCCCGTGCGGAACTCAACGCAGAATATCGCTGACTTGCAAGCCCAGATTGCGGCGAATGAAAAGGGAGCGCAAGAGCTGCAAAAGCTGGTGGATCACTATGGTTTAGCGCTGGTGGAGAGCTACATGCAGCATGTGCAAGACAACGCCGAAGAATGCGTGCGGCGGGTGATCGATAGCCTCCAAGACGGGCAGTTCACCTACCCTATGGACGACGGCAGCCAGATTGCAGTGCAGGTCACAGTGAATCGCGAGGGACGCTGCGCCAAAATTGACTTTTCTGGCACCTCCCCCCAACGGCCCAGCAACTTCAACGCGCCAGCAGCGGTGTGCAAAGCAGCGGTGCTTTACGTGTTTAGAACCCTAGTGGATGACGACATTCCCCTCAACGCGGGCTGTCTCAAACCGCTGGAAATCATCATCCCAGAGGGGTCCATGTTAAACCCGCACTACCCAGCGGCGGTGGTGGCGGGTAATGTGGAGGTGTCTCAGGCGGTGACCGATGCGCTGTATGGGGCCTTGGGTGCGATCGCCGCCTCCCAGGGCACTATGAACAACTTCACCTTTGGCAGCGATTGCCACCAATACTACGAAACCATTTGCGGCGGCTCCGGTGCTGGCCCCGGCTTCCCCGGCACCGATGCGGTGCATACCCACATGACCAACTCGCGGCTGACCGACCCCGAGGTGCTGGAATGGCGCTTTCCGGTGCTGTTGAGAGAATTCTGCATTCGCCAGGGCAGCGGCGGAGCGGGGGAATATGCTGGCGGCAACGGCATTGTGCGCACAGTAGAGTTTCGTGAACCGATGACGGTCGCCATTCTCTCCAACCATCGGCTAGTGCCGCCCTTTGGCCTGGCTGGTGGGCAACCGGGTCAGGTGGGAGAAAACCAGGTGCTTCGCGCCGATGGCCAAGTGGAGGCTTTGCCGGGGCAGGCCACCATAGCTTTAGATGCGGGAGACTGCATTCGAATCGCCACACCGGGCGGCGGCGGCTACGGCGAACAACCCGAGTGAGGTGCAAGAAAAACTGGCTATCCTGCACCCGCTCTAAATATGTCCTGCGCTGTCAGCCTCAACGCTGCAAAGGTCGGTGAAACCAGTAGATCGTTTCCAGTAAATCGTTCTAGCTGATAGCCATCGGTCCCTAGGGTACAGAGTGTGATTGTGGGCTGCTTTGGTTGGCCAATTACCCGTGCGGCCCCCAAGGCGCGGAAGTCCACAATCCAGTATTCTGCGATGCCCATGGCCTCGTAGTCGGCCAGCTTGAGACCGTAGTCGTCTCGCCAGTTGGTGCTAACCACCTCTACCACTAGCTTGACCGTGGCGCCGTTGCAAACCGTAGACGATTTTTCCCACAGGGGCTCGTGCTGGAGTTGGGTGCGATCGAGCACGGCCACATCAGGAATGTAGCCTGCATTGGGCCGCAGGGGTTTCACCACACAAGTGCGAGGAATCATTAACGGCAACCCCAACTGGTCAATTAAAACACCAAGCTTGAGGGCAATAAACCCACCAATGTCTTCATGGGCACCCGTGGGACGCACCTCAACCACCTCGCCTTCAATCAGCTCGTAGCGCCCGCCATCGCAGGGGTATTGATCGATAAAGTCTTCAAAACTGAGGGGTTGCGCTGTGGCCTGCACCATCTAGACACCCGCCGTGATTTAGAACAGATGTGATTACAGTTTACTGTACTCGCCAGCTGACCCTAGCTGCGCTAATTCTTCAGCAGCGCGGAGTTTGAGACTCTAAGGCCTAGGAGATGTAGTCTGCACAACTTGACACATCAACTTTTCTTGAAATAATAAAGCATCAATATTTTTTGAAATGAGGCTGTGAGCAAAGCGCTACAGCTAGTTTCTTGCTTCTATTCGCCATCGTTTGATACAGAGGGTTTAGGAATGGTTAGGGTTGCTGTAAACGGATTTGGCCGTATTGGGCGGCTGGTGTTGCGAGCGGGCTGGGCCATGCCTGAGCTGGAATTCGTTCACATCAACGAAATCAAAGGTGGCCCTGAGTCTGCGGCGCATCTACTCAAATTTGATTCGGTCCACGGTCGTTGGGCGGCAGAAGTCGAAGCCGTTAGCTCTGAAAAAATTGCGATCGACGGCATTCCCCTTAGCTTCAGCAGCGGCGCTTCTCCCAATGAGGTGCCCTGGGCCGACTATGGCGTAGACCTGTTGCTGGAGTGCTCCGGCAAGTTTCGCACTGTAGAATCCCTGGCCCCTTACTACGACCACGGCGTTAAGAAGGTTATCGTTGCTGCCCCGGTCAAAGCCGGCGCGCTCAACGTGGTCTACGGCATCAACGATAACCTCTACAACCCAGCAGAACACCACCTACTGACGGCTGCCTCCTGCACTACCAACTGCCTGGCCCCGGTGGTTAAAGTCATCCACGAAGGGCTGGGCATTCGCCACGGGGTGATCACCACCATCCACAACCACACCAACACGCAGACCATTGTGGATGCCCCCCATCAAGACCTGCGCCGCGCCCGCGCCACCGGCATGTCGCTAATTCCAACAACGACGGGATCGGCGACGGCAATCGCACTGATCTACCCCGAACTAGCGGGCAAGCTCAATGGTTTAGCGGTGCGAGTACCCCTGCTCAATGCCTCCCTTACCGACTGCGTGTTTGAAGTCGATCGCCCCACCACCGTCGAAGAAGCCAACTCCCTTCTCAAAGCCGCTGCCGATGGCCCTCTCAAAGGAATCTTAGGCTACGAAACCCGACCCTTAGTCTCGGTGGATTACAAAGACGATCCCCGCTCCTCGATCGTCGATGCCCCCTCCACCATGGTCGTAGACGACACCCAGGTCAAAATTCTCGCCTGGTATGACAACGAGTGGGGCTACTCCTGCCGCATGGCGGAACTCGCTCGCAAGGTAGCGCAGAGTCTATAAATCTATTCCTCAAAAGAGAAGGCCCAGCGAACATTTTCTTCTTTCTTGACCTGAACTCTGTGGTGCATTGCTGCGCGAATGCACCCTACGGCCCCCCATCCACCCATCCACTCGCCCACCCATCCACTCCCCATGTCCTCCACCTTTAAACCCGAGAGCCTGCGCAACTACGCGATCATCACCGCCGCCTACTGGGGCTTTACCATCACCGACGGTGCCCTGCGGATGCTGGTGCTGCTGCACTTCCACGTGCTGGGGTACAGTCCCTTTGCGATCGCCATGCTGTTTCTCTTCTACGAAGTGTTTGGCGTGGTGACGAATTTCTTCGGTGGCTGGATTGGTTCCCAAGTGGGCATTCGGCAAACCCTTTACGGCGGCATTGCCCTGCAAATTTTTGCTCTGGTGATGCTGAGCTACTTGAATCCCGACTGGGGGGTACCGGTGCAGGTGGCTTATGTAATGGCGGCTCAGGCCTTCTCGGGCATCGCCAAAGACCTTACCAAGATGAGTTCTAAGAGCGCTATTCGTTTGGTGGTGCCCAAGGAGGCTGCGTCGCGCCTGTTTAAGTGGGTGGCGGTGCTCACCGGGTCGAAAAACGCGCTAAAAGGGGTGGGATTTTTCGTCGGGGCCGCCTTGCTAGAGGGGGTGGGCTTTCGCCCAGCGCTGCTGAGCCAGGCGGCGGTGTTGGGGGTGATTTTGCTGTCGGGCTCGCTGCTGCCTGTGGGTATGGGCAAAATCGGCAAAAAGGTGCCCTTCAAGCAGCTGTTTTCTAAGAGCAAAGCGATCAACGTGCTGTCGGCGGCGCGGTTCTTTTTGTTTGGCTCGCGGGATGTGTGGTTTGTAGTGGCGCTGCCGGTGTTCTTATATGAGGCGCTAGGCTGGCGGTTTATGCAGGTGGGCAGCTACATGGCTCTTTGGGTAATTGGCTACGGCATGGTGCAGTTTTTGGCCCCGCAGCTGTTGCGCAAAGACAGCACCGGCAAGGTGGTGCCCAAGGCCAAGACCATTCTGTTTTGGACATCCATTTTAACGCCCATTCCAGCCCTGATTGCGCTGACGCTGATGGCTGGAGTGCGGGGCAACATTGCCGTGACCGGCGGACTTGTGGTTTTTGGCGTTGTGTTTGCCTTTAACTCGGCGGTGCACTCGTACTTGGTGCTGGCCTACACCGAAGATCGCGATGTTAGCCTCAATGTGGGCTTCTATTACATGGCAAACTCGGGCGGGCGGTTACTGGGGACAATTACCTCGGGGCTGTTTTACCAGTGGTTTGGTCTGGTGGGGTGCTTGTGGGTGTCGAGCTTGTTTGTGCTGACGGCGGCGCTGATTACAGCGCAGCTGCCCGAGCCAGACCCTGCTGATTCGACCATGGTGGTGGGCTAATGAGCAAATGTTGGCGTTGGATGACCATTCAAAGATTTGTAATGGGAGGTGGAATCCGGAACATTGCTCTCTAAACTGTAGTTATAGCTACAGTTTTTGAAGGAAAGTTATGGATAAGCAATCGTCTATCCAGCGTCGCCAGGTGATTGGAGAGCTGCGCCACCAACTGCGATTCGCCAGTGTGGAAGAGCGCGATCGCATTCGCCAAGAGCTGAACTTTTGGGAGCAGCGGGGCCGCTAACTCGCCGACAGCAGGGGCAGCAGCAGGGTGACGAAAAAGTACACCAGTGCGCCTGTAAACACATAGCTATCGGTGCGGTCTAAAATGCCGCCGTGGCCGGGGATGAGGGCTCCAGAGTCTTTGACCCCGGCATCTCTTTTCATCAGCGATTCGGTGAGGTCACCCAGCAGGCTGGATGTGCCCACCATTAGGCCGAGGGCAGCTCCAGTGGCAGGCCAGATAGGCCATTGCAACCAGTGACTGCCAATCAATGCCACCACCATGCTGCCCAGCATGCCGAAGACCGCCCCTTCAACCGTCTTCTTGGGGCTGATGTTAGACAGCGGGGTGCGGCCAATAATTCTTCCAGCCGTGTAGGCCCCAATATCCGAAGCCCAAATGCAGGCAAAAGCTAGCAGGGTGATAACAAGACCGTAGGGTAGAGCATCTAGGGCAGGGGGCCAAGTTGCGGGCCAGAAGCCGCCCAGGGGCAGAGTGGTAGCGGTGTCGCCCAAGTCGCGCAGGCGCACCCAAAAGCTGGGTAGATAGCCACCGTAGAACAGGCCCAGGATAGACGCTGCCACATCGGCAATGGTGGCCACCTGGGGTTGGAACAGCAGATAAAAGCAGATAAACGTGCCGCTGAGCGGCAGCAGAGCGTCGGCCAAGGGCGGCGACAGGTGGGCAGTAATCAGCAGCAGCTGGCTTACCACCAGGGTAGTTTTGGCCGCCGGCAAGATGCCTTTGGCTTTTACCAGGGCAAAAATTTCGAGCTGCCCCAAGAAAATCAGCACCCCAAAGCCCAGGGTGAAGTACCAGCCCCCCAGCAAAATCATGACCAAGGCGACCGCGATCGCCACTATTCCGCTAATGATTCGAGGCCAGAGCATAGGTGGAAGTGCAGAGGGGGTTTAAACAGAGCGCGTTGCCTCCAGTTTTGAGGCAGCGACTGTCATGCAGCTTATTACACTGTGCCACATTCCCCTAGAGTCCCCGCTAGGAAACCAAGACAGGAGGCTAGCGGTAAGAGCAGGCCAAAGGCGTACCCGCCCGGTTAAACCTGTCTTTAGCCAGTAGAGGTGGCGAGCTGGGGATAGCCTGCTTCCACTAAGGCGCGATCGCGAATGCGGCAGGAATCGCACCGCCCACAGGGCTCCGCACCACCCAGATAGCACGACCAGGTTTGCGCGATCGGCACCCCCAGGGCCACCGCTCGACGCACAATATCTGCTTTAGAATCCACCACCAAAGGCGCAACCAGTTTGGGGGCATGACCTTCTAGCCCCGCCTTTGAGGAGAGCTGAGCTAGCTGCTGAAAGGCAGCCAGATATTCAGGCCGACAGTCAGGATAGCCAGAATAATCCACCGCGTTGATACCCAAGTAAATCGCCTCGGCCCCCTTGGCTTCGGCCAGGGCTAGAGCCAGGGCAATAAACACCGTATTGCGCCCCGGTACGTAGGTGGAAGGAATGCCCGCGTCAATGCCTTCCTGGGGCAGCGGCTGGGCCAGGTCGGTGAGAGAAGACGCGCCCCACTGGGCCAGATCGACATCGATGAAGTGGTGGTCTGCGATCGCAAAATGCTTTGCCACCGCCTTCGCTGCCTCTAGCTCGCGCTGGTGCCGCTGGCCGTAGTTAAACGACAGCGCCACCAGGTCATAGCCATCGGCGATCGCCTGGGCAGCGGCCGTAGCCGAATCGAGACCACCCGAGAGCAGCACAATGGCTTTAGGAGTAAGGCTTGACTGAGCCATAGGGCAAATGAAGACCGGAGCGACTAGTTACCCATTTGTACGATAGCTAGAATAGCCCAACGCTGCGCAAAAACCTATGGATTTTGGGTTTCTAGTACCGACAGATGACTGCGTTTTGCTGGAATCTTTGCCCCTTCAATCAATAGGTAATTACTCATGTTAAGTGCATTAAAGTCTGTGCTTCTTTAAGCAATAAGTCATTACTTATAGCAAATGTTTGGCGCTGACGAATCATTATTGTTAACAAAATAAGTCATGAGCTAATATCCATTGCACCTTTAAATAGGGAGAAGTCAAGCTATTGAGAGAAAACAGATCTTTACCTAGGATAGATACATTGAGTGCTGCTAAGTTTCTAGTTGACAGGCTCAGATTCTTACGCTTAAACTCAGTAAATCGAACAAGTCAGCCTAGTCTGCTAACCCTGTGTCTTTAGGTTTTTGCCTTTAAGTGTCTGGGTATGCAAGAGCGGGGGAACCAGTAAAGGGGCGTATTTCCGAGTTCTTAATACCCAAATTGAGGGTAATCGGAAGAGGACATCTCTCAGTCCTAGCCCGTCAGCTAACCTCGTCGGCATTGAGGGGAGATTGAATCGTCAGCATTTTTACTAATGTTTGGCTGTTTCAGTGTCCTAAGTCGTGTTAACACGGCTTGTTCGCTGTCCATGATTAGCCTCTAGGAGTGTTTCATGCAGCCCAAGTTGCGCACCCGTGCGGCTGCCCGTTCGGGGCAGACCAAGTCTGTCAAGCCGCCATTTCGCTTTCCGTTGGAAAGGATTGTCTTACCGGCGATCGCGTTTCTCGTCGTGCTGCTGGTTTGGTGGGTGGTCGCCACATTTTTCACCACGCTGATGCCTACTCCTGGGCAAGCGTTTATGGCCAACCTCGACTACATCTTTAATCCCTTTTTCCGGCGCGGGCCGGGCAATTTGGGCATTGGTTGGCTGCTGCTGGCCAGTTTGCGTCGGGTGCTGCTGGGGTTTTTGCTAGGCACGCTAGTGGCCATTCCAGTCGGCTTTTGGATTGGTCTATCGCCCCGCGCCATGATGGCCATCAACCCCATCGTGCAGCTGTTTCGCCCGGTGTCTCCGGTGGCCTGGTTGCCCATTGCCCTATCAATCTTTAACCTGGCCAATCCATCGGCTATTTTCGTAATTTTTATCACTTCCCTGTGGCCAACGGTGATCAACACCGCCCTGGGTGTGGCCAGCGTTCCTAAAGATTATTTAGACGTGGCGCAGGTGCTAGAAATGCCCCGCTGGCGGCAGATGACTAAGATTATTTGGCCAGCCAGCCTACCTTATATTTTCACGGGTTTGCGGCTGAGCTTGGGGATCGCCTGGCTGGTAATTGTGGCAGTTGAAATGCTCACTGGCGGCATTGGTATTGGCTTCTTTATTTGGGATGAATGGAACCGGCTCAGCCTTAGCTCGGTATTTTTGGCGGTGGTTGTTATTGGTCTCACCGGCCTAGTATTGGACTACGGCATCACTCTGCTCGAGCGCTGGGCAACCCACCGTCCTGCCAAAGCTATGTAGCCTTCAAGCTAACTGGCAAAACCTCTCAGTTCACTGCTGAGCAAATTCTTTGAAGAGCAGGTTTTGAGTAGGCAGCCAAACGCGGCTGGTCAGTCCAATCCCTTCCTGACACCTCACAGACAACAAGGATTAAAGCCATGACGATGATCAACCGGCGATCGCTCTTGCAAGGGGCGGCTGGGTTTACGGCGGGGCTAGCGGCTTCGGCCTGTAGTCAGGCGCTGCGATCGAGCAGTCCATCACCTAGCGGCGGGGCGGCTCAGGCCGCCAACGTTGAGCAAGTGGTTGACCCAGCTAGTTTAGAGCGGTCCCACATTAAGGTGGGCTATGTGCCCGTCAATGACTGCGCTCCGTTTGCGATCGCCCAGGCCAAGGGCTTTTTTCACAAATACGGGCTGACGGTTGCCCTCAACCGCGAGGCCAGCTGGGGCACCTCCCGCGATGCCGTCATCTTTGGGCGGCTTGACGCATCCCCGGTAGTCTCTGGGGCCGTCACCAACGCCCGGGTTGGGGCTGAGGGTGCTCCGGCGGCCCCTATGTGTGCGGCCCTGACCATTCATCGCCATGGCAATGCCATGACCATGAACCGCGCCATGTGGGATTATGGCCTGCGCCCTTGGCGAGAATATAATGGCGATCTGGAGGCCTTTGGTCGCGATTTTCGGGGCTATTTCGATAGCATACCCACATCTCAAAAGGTCTGGGCCGCGGTGCTCAGTTCAGCCATCTACGAATACTTCATTCGCTACATCTCAGCGGCGGCAGGGGTTGACCCGGTAGAAACGTTCCGCATCATTATCAGTCCGCCGCCGCAGATGGTCTCCAATATTCGCATTGGGGCCATGCAGGCTTACATGGTAGCCGAGCCGTGGAATACCCGTGCCATCACCGGCAACGAGGGTGTCGGCTTTACCTTTGCCCACGGCAAAGAGGTGTGGCAGGGCCACCCTGACCGGGTGCTGGCGGTGATGGAAGACTTCATCAACGAAAACCCCAAGACCTACCGCTCCCTCGTTAAGGCGATGATCGAGGCCTGCCGCTACTGCGACGACCCGGCCAATCGCACCGAAGTTGCAGAGATTATCTCGGCCCGATCGTTTACTGGGGCAAAGCCTAAATTTACGGAACCTGCTTTGGTGGGCAACTACAACTACGGCGGTTTCGACGGCAAAGATCGCACTGTTCAAATGCCAGATAGTACCGTCTTCTTTAAAATGCCCGAGAACCTGCCTCATCCCGCTGGCGACCATTCCACCTTTATGTGGCAGTCTCAGTCAATCTGGCTGATGACCCAGGCCACCCGCTGGGGGCAGATTGAGGAGTTTCCGGCCGATGCAGAGGCCAAAGCTAAGCAGGCCTGGCGCACCGATTTATATCGAGACATCGCAAACGAAATGGGTATTGAGTGCCCAGCAGATGACTACAAGGTAGAACCTGGGGAGCTATTCATCGACGGTCTTGCCTATGACCCCAGCGACCCAGTGGGCTATTTGAACGGGTTTGAGATTCGCGCTAACCGTCCCCAGCGGATCTATATGGGGTGAGAGATGGCTGGTTGAAGGGCTGACATGTCAAGATCTTTAAACCGACCCCCTTAAGCTAAGCCCGTTGCCCCGCAAACAGTCTTCCTTGCTCTAGATGCAATATTCAGGAGAAAACCATGGTCAAATCAAGTCAATACTCACAGCCCTCTGAGCAACGGCAGGCTGAGCTTGGAACCAATTTTTTGGTCATTCAAGACCTGGTAAAGGCTTACCCTAGCGCTGGTGGCGACCCCACAGTCGTGCTCGACAACATCAACCTCACCGTCGGCGCCAACGAATTTATCGCCATTATTGGCCACTCGGGCTGTGGTAAATCGACGCTGCTCAAGATTGTCAGCGGCCTAGAGCAGGCTACCTCAGGCGGGGTGCTTTTGGAAGGGAAACCAATCAAAAAGCCAGGGGCCGATCGCATGATGGTGTTTCAAAACTATTCGCTGCTGCCCTGGCTGACAGTGCGCGAGAATGTGCGGCTGGCGGTGAATGAAGTGTGCGACCATCTTTCTCCCCGCGATCGCACTGATCTGGTAGAAGAACACCTAGCCATGGTCAACCTCACCGACGCAGCCTTGAAATACCCTGACGAGCTGTCGGGCGGCATGAAGCAGCGGGTCGGCATTGCCCGCGCCCTGGCGATTCGCCCCAAAATGCTGCTGATGGATGAACCCTTTGGTGCGCTCGATGCCCTCACCCGCGGTCACCTCCAGCGCCAGGTGCTGGATATCTGGGAGCGCAACCCCCAGGCGGTAATGATGATTACCCACGATGTGGATGAGGCGATCTATATGGCCGATCGCATTGTGATGATGACCAATGGCCCCAATGCCCACATTGGCGAAATTTTGGAGGTGCCGTTTAAGCACCCGCGCGATCGCACTGCCCTGCGCGAATCCAAAGAGTACTTTGAACTCCGCAACCATGCCCTTGGGTTCCTCGATAGCTACTTTGAGCAAATGAGCTAGGGGCTTTGAAAAGGAAACGATAAACTCAGCTCACTGGCTCTACTCCGCTAAGACGTAGCGGGTGAGCACGCGCATGATTTCGTTGATGCGTCCGGTGGGCTGGGGTTTGCTCCATTCGCGCACTTCGGCAAAGCCGAGGCGATAGAGTTCGTGGATGATGCGCTCTACGCCGTGGGCGCTGCCGATGACCAAGATGCGAATGACCTCGCGCCCCGGCTCGGCAGCGGGTTCAATAGTGACTTGCAGAGCAGGATTTGACAGGATTGAAGGCATAAACGCTTGCGGCATAGAAAGCTCCTTGTTGGCTTAATGGATCACAAGATAGCACCGATTACACGGTCGTGATCCATTAAGCCAACATTTACGTAGCCATGACTCTCTGACACAGTTGGAGCATGGGTAGAGCAAGCCAAGCACTAAAGCAGGTTTTAGACACCTACGGCATTAGCCAAAATCAGCTTGCCGTGACAATGGGTGTAGAACGAGGCAGCGTCTTCCGCTGGTACCACGACAAACGCGACCCTACAGCAGAGACAGTAGTAGAAATTGTTGAAGCCTTGAAAATTCTCGACTCTCAGGCCGCAGAAGATTTTGCACAACTTTACCTAGGAAATATATTAAGGGCTAAGCCGGAAGAAGACGATCTTATATAACTAACATTTGCCTTCGACTTAGAGCCCATTTATAAAACCATTTAATCCCTAGGTAGCCGATTTAGACAAAACCATTCCTTCGAATTTATAGGGCTCTATAACAGGCTCTTAAGCCTCTGAAACCACTACTACAAATTTTGTTTTCGCCGAAATCATGTTTTTTCGCTACTCCTGCTCTATCCGCTACATAAATTCAAAAAAAATTCCAGCTTTTGAAGTGATTGAATCTCATCCTGATAATTTAACAACCGTTGTTTTGAGAGGTCCAGTCGAGAGCGAGGGATTTGAAACCAAACATTTTTGTGAGATAGTGATTGCCTCAAGCATTGATGAAGAATGTGAGGAAATACTTTTTGAGCTAGAAAAACTTTTTAATGACTCAGGGCAAGAATCTTGCATTGTCGATCAAAGCTTTAAACTCAAAAGCGGCAAAGAACTAGATGCAATGCGGCCAAGTAGTTTTCCAGAATCGTTCAAGTCTGTAATCTTATCTATTCAGGAAAACATAGCAAAGATAGCGAAAGATACCATAGCTGTCTTTCGTTGGCGCATGAACCTCTCCGACTTTTCCGAAACGACTACATTAAGGCGATTTGAATGGTCTAGGGATCAGAGTGTATGGAATCATTTTAATTATGTACTGTTTTCGCCAATTTTTCATATTACGGAAATTTTAGATCCGATTAAACTTCCTAAGGATGAAATAGATGAAATTTTATCTAAATCAATGAAAGAGCCCGTTTACCACGAACTTTTTCGAGAGTCTTGGGAACTGCGCTTTAAGAATCCGCGGAGTTCGATAGTAATTGGAATTTCAGCAGCAGAAGTTGCTATGAAAGAATGTATAGCCTCTTTAGTTCCACATGCTCAATGGTTAGCAGAAGAAGCACCTACTCCTCCGTTAATAGCAATGATGAAGAACTATTTACCGCTTCTTCCTACTAAAAATAAATTTAATGCTGAAGTTTTAGCTCCACCAAAATCCATCCGTCGGGATATTGGAGAGGGTGTTGAACTTAGAAATAAAGTGGTTCATGTTGGCCGTCAAGCACCTAGCTATGGAGGGCTTGAAAAAATATTGCTTTCAGTAAAAGATTTTCTCTGGCTTATTGATTACTATCGTGGATATACTTGGAGTCTTGACTACATAAGAGATGAAACTCTGGCAGAAATGGGAGTAAATAAAAACTGCTAGATGGGTATTGCCACCATTAAAATTAAGCTACTTCAGTCAGCTCAATTTTGCTCGCAATCAGGCAATTTTAGCAGGTTGCATTGGGGCGATCGCCTATTCTCTTCGCTGGTGGGCACTGCCCACCCTACTGTGGCTGAGAAAAGCGCATCGGGAGAGCGGCGTAGGGAAGGAAATTTGTGGCAGCGGCGCTATTGGGAAAGCTGCATTCGAAATGAGCAGGATTTTGTGAGCCATTGTGAGTATATTCACAACAACCCGGTAAAGCATGGGCTGGTAGAGTGCCCAACGGATTGGGTGTTTTCAAGTGTGCATCGGTATTTGTGGGAGGAGCGGTAGATACTCTGAGTGGTGCATTGCTGCGCGAATGCACCCTACAAGCTTGTTGGCATTTGCCTGACGGCAACCCGGTTCAGGCATCATAAGCGCCCTTATTACCTCAGATCGCTCTCACAGGCGAAAGGATGCAGAGCCATAGCGCTAAAATGGGAAACTGCGTTGTTGCTACTCCCAAAGCCCAAACCTATGGCCGGTTCTGCTCGTCAATATCACATCACCACCTTCGGCTGCCAGATGAACAAGGCCGACTCCGAGCGCATGGCCGGCATTCTCGACACCATGGGCCTCACCTGGACCGACGACCCCTACGATGCTGACGTGGTGCTCTACAACACCTGCACCATTCGCGACAACGCCGAGCAAAAAGTCTACTCCTACCTGGGTCGTCAGGCCAGACGCAAGCACGAAAACCCCGACCTGACGCTAATTGTGGCTGGGTGCGTCGCCCAGCAAGAAGGCGAAGCTCTGCTGCGCCGGGTGCCCGAACTCGACCTGGTGATGGGGCCACAGCACGCCAACCGCCTGCAAGACCTGCTCGAGCAGGTGTTCGACGGCAACCAAGTCGTCGCCACCGAAGAGGTGGACATCATGGAAGACATTACCAAGCCCCGGCGCGACAGCACCATCACTGCTTGGGTGAATGTAATCTACGGCTGCAACGAGCGCTGCACCTACTGCGTTGTGCCGGGGGTACGCGGCATCGAGCAGTCGCGCACGCCAGAGGCCATCCGCGCCGAGATGGAGGAACTAGGCCGCCAGGGCTTTAAAGAAGTGACTCTGCTAGGGCAAAACATCGACGCCTACGGCCGCGACCTGCCCGGCTCTACCGCCGACGGGCGGCACCAGCACACCTTCACCGACCTGCTGTATTTCGTCCACGATGTGCCCGGCATTGAGCGCATTCGCTTTGCCACCAGCCACCCCCGCTACTTTACCGAGCGACTAATTCGCGCCTGCGCTGAGCTGCCCAAGGTGTGCGAACACTTCCACATTCCCTTTCAGTCGGGCGACAACGACGTGCTGAAGGCGATGGCGCGAGGCTACACCCACGAAAAATATCGCCGCATTATCGACACCGTGCGCCGCTATCTGCCCGACGCTGCCCTCAGTGCCGATGCGATCGTCGGCTTCCCCGGCGAAACCGAAGAACAGTTTCAGCGCACCATGGATTTGGTCAACGACATCGCCTTTGACCAGCTCAATACGGCGGCCTATTCGCCCCGCCCCGGCACCCCCGCCGCCCTATGGGAAAACCAGCTCTCTGAAGAGGTGAAGGCCGATCGCCTCCAGCGGCTCAATCATTTGGTGAATACGAAGGCGGCGGAGCGATCGCAGCGCTACGCAGGCCGCACCGAAGAAGTGCTAGTCGAAGCCGCCAACCCTAAAAACCCCACCCAGGTGATGGGTCGCACTCGCGGCAACCGCCTCGCCTTCTTCCCCGGCGATATTGCACTGCTGAAGGGCGAACTCGTGCCAGTCAAGATCACCGAAGTGCGCCCCTTTAGCCTGACGGGAGAACCCCTACGGGTGGCTGCGATCGCAGGCTAATCACTTTCGAGGGTTTGTCTAAGAGCAATCGAGGACACCATAATTTGCTAAGCGCAGGGGCTAGTGCTGCTGCGCTGCGTTCTCGTGCGATCGCTGTTTTAGCCCAATTATTGGGATTTCAGGCATAGAGGACGCGATCGCCCAATGCGGCTCGCCCAAGAGTCTCTAATTTCTGTGCCTTTAGCTACATTTCTGTGACCATGTCAGCAAAATATGACAAAATACTTCCAGAGTATTTTTGCTTATCGACTGCGTTGAGCATTTAGGCGGTTAAGGGCTAACAGCGGCACCACTATGAGACAGCTTAACTATCGACCTGCACCTCGAACCCTGAGGCTGTTGCGCCCCTCATCCCATCAGCCCCGGTTCACCCACGGGCAAATTTTGACTTCCTACCTGTGCAGCTTTGTGGGTATTGCCGTTTTGGCCTACCTCACGGTCTACACCGGCTATCCTTTAATCGCCGCTCCCTTTGGGGCTACGGCGGTGCTGGTGTTTGCCGTGCCCGAAAGCCCCCTAGCCCAGCCTCGCAACGTGATTGGCGGATGCGTGGTCGGGGGAGTAGTCTGCGTTGCCTGCGTCAGTCTCTTTGGCACTGCGCCCTGGGTGATGGCCCTAGCGGTGGCCACCGCCATTCAGCTGATGCAGCTCACCCACACCCTGCATCCCCCCGGAGGCGCTGTTGCCCTGGTGGGCGTCATGAGCAATGCCTCTTGGGATTTTGTCTTTACCCCCGTGTTGACTGGGGCGGTTTTGCTAGTGCTCTGCACGGTAGCCTTTAGCCGCTGGATTCCCGGCCGCCCTTACCCAAAACATTGGCTGTAAAGCACTTATCTATCATGCTCTAAACAAAGCTCACTGTAAGTTATTTGGTTGAGACATTTCTCTTGGAAACATTCAAACGTTTGAATGTTATTAGAGGTAGTTTCAATAGTTCAAAAGTCCCCGCACCTACCCTATGGGAAGCAAGCTCCACCCCCAGCCTCTCTCCTCTTTGGGAGAGGGGAGCCGCAACCAAACTTCAAAGTCCTTCTCCCAGCTTGGGAGAGGAATTTAGGGAGAGGGCTAGATTACGGCAAGAAAGCGTGTTTGTAGTCTACTGAATTTAAGCAGTGGGTGCCTCAGGGGCATAAAACGCCAGGTAGGTTGTGCCGTAGTGCTTTTGACGCACCAACTCCAACCCAGGAACAGCGATCGGAACCCAGGCATCGGGTCGATGCTCCACAGCAATTTCCCCCGTAGGCTGAAGCAGATTTAGGCTCGCTACCCGTTCCAGAACAGGCAGGTACAGCTCGCTGTCGTAGGGCGGGTCGAAGTAAATGCAGTCGAAGGGTTGCCCGTGCAGCCGTGATAGCTGCTTCACCACATCGCCGCGAAACAGGCTGAAAGTTTGGTCGGGCTGAGCCACTTTTTGCCAGTTTTCGCGGGTAATGGTGTAGGCCTCGGGCGACTTCTCAATCCCTACCACTTCTGCCGCACCGCGACACAGTGCCTCGGCCCCCATCGCACCGCTGCCCGTGCACAGATCGAGCCAGCGGCAGTCGGTAATGCGCCCCTGCCAGATGTTGAACAGTGCCTCGCGCACCCGCGCCGAAGTGGGGCGGGTGTCTAGACCGGGAAGGGTTTTAAGGGCGCGATTGCCGTAGATGCGCAGCATGGGCTAGGCCACAGCCATAGGGGTTTGGGCTTTGACCAGGGCAACGAAGTTAGCCAGCATAACCAGGCCAGCGGGGGCAGACTTTTCGGGGTGATACTGCATAGCGAGGATGTTGTCTTGGGCGATCGCCGCCGTCACGGTTTGACTGCCGTGGGTTGTCGTCGCCGCATTCACCGCCGGGTCGCTCGGTTCAGCATAGTAGGAGTGCACAAAGTACACCCAGTCGCCATCGCTTACCCCCTGCCACAGGGGGCACTGGGGCTGTGTCAGCGTCAGCTGATTCCAGCCCATGTGGGGGATAGCAATGTCTGGCTCTTTCTGAAATTTCTTAATGCGTCCGGGAATGATGCCCAGCCCTGGCTCTACCCCTTCGTCGCTGCCGTCGAACAGCAGCTGTAGGCCCAGACAGATGCCAAGGAAAGGTTTGCCCGATGCGATCGCCGCTTTGATCGGCTCCACCAGCCCCTTCTCTCGCAGGTGCCGCATCGCTGGGTCAAAGGCCCCATCACCGGGCAGTACTAGAGCATCGGCCGCCTCTAGATCGGCCACCACGTCAGTGATCTGCGGTGTCGCCCCCGCCAGTGCCAAACCTTTGCAGGCCGAGTGCAGGTTGCCCATGTCGTAATCAATCACGGCAATATTAGCCATACATGCTCCTGCGCTCTGGCGTCGGGGTTTCTACAGACTCTATCCTACCTGGGGATGGGTAAGGGGTGGATGAGTAGAGGGTGGATGGGTAGGGGGTGGGGGGAAAGTTTTAAGGGTTGAGTTTGAATGCTTTCTGTACATGCAAAACTCAACCCTTAAGATTCAAAACTAGCTTATTACTCTGCCACTCCCTTATCTTCCCCACCTCCCTCACCCCTCCCATGCTCCTCACCACCTTCGCTCCCTGGCGGGCCCACCAGCCTTCCAACGCCGCCGATGATCTGGTTGCTTATCTGCAACAGCAGCAGCAGATTCCTCCCGGCACCACTGTGCTGCGCCACATCCCGGTCAGTTTTGAGCTGGCCCCCATTCGAGTGATGGCTAAGCTGGTCGAACTGCGATCGCCGATGGTGGTGTGCTGCGGCATGGCCGAGGGTCGTAGCCACCTGCACTTGGAGCGCTACGGTAAAGGCAAGGATATAGCGCTAGAAAGCTCTCTGCCGTTGGCGGAGCTGCTAGTCAACACCCACCTCAGCGGCATTAGCGACGACGCGGGTACCTACGTCTGCAACCACCTGTATTACCGGCTACTGGAGGCGATCGCCCAGCATCGCTGGCCCGTCCAAGCCCTCTTTGTCCACATTCCACCCCTGAGCCCGGCAACGCGCCCTATATTTGCCCACGACCTGGCTCTCATACTAAAACGGCTGGCCGTATTGGCCAGCCGTTCTGCGTAGGATGAGGTGAGCAATTAGTTCACGGTAGTTTGAAAGCGGATTAGCCCCACCTGGTTGGCGTTTACCGGCCCTACCGTTACCACCACGGCGCCGTTATTTTGGTTGGCACCACAGACTGCGGGCAGGGCCGCTCCTGGCGGGAAGAAGGTGCCAGGGTCGCCGTCGTCGGCGCTGGTGTAGGTGACTGCTGGCCCCGGCGGACTAGAGGATGCGATCGCCTCAATGCCCAACCCCGGCCCGTAGCCGTCGGGGTTAAAGGTCGTCCCCGCTGGAATTTGGTCGCACACCACTACGCCGGTGACGCCAATGGTGTCGGTATTGGTCAAATAAATGGTGTACTCAATACCATTACCGGTCTGCACAGGCGGGTCGGCAATGGTAATTTGCCCCTGGCCCAGGTTGTTGTTGCGGAGTAGATCAATATCGCGGCCGGCGCCCAAAACTTGGCTAAAGTCGGGCAGAGTCGCCGGCCCCAGCAGGTCGGTAACCCGCTTCACTAGCGAGAAACCCCCGGTTCGTCGAATCAGACCAAACCCCCCGGCAATTAGGTCAAGACCGCCGACTGCATTAGCTCCCGTAGTGTTAGTAGGAAAAACAGTCGTGTCGAAGAAATTGACCAGCTGTGCACCTGACCCATTCACGTCAACGGCAAACAACGAATACCCAAAAATAGGATTTGCGTTGTCAGGGGCCGTCACTAAAGAATTGATGGGGAAAAAGATACCCCGCACCGGCTGAGCCCCTACCACGTGAGACGGCCTAAACAACGGTGGCGTAGAATCGTTTAGATCGTCCCACCGCATCACGGCCGATGCTACCTGGACGTCGTTGCTGGCCCCCCAGTTCGCGGTAGAAATATTAATTAGAGGGCCATAGGCCGCTGGAGCCCCATTCCCGTCTAGAGCCGTGATCGCTGCAATTTTAAAGGCGTCATTACCGCCCCGCTCCAAAATCAAAAACCCTACATTCCCTTGGTCGGCAACGGGAACCAAGATGCCGGGAGCCGTGATGATGTAGTCGATTCTCTCAATGTTGTTGGCGGTCTCCTGGCCATTTTGCTCAGGAGCCACCTCCGGTACATTGTTGAAAACGTTGTCAATACCCCGGTTGATGATATTGCTCAGCATGGCCTCTTCAATGCCTGCGACCTGACCAGGGGCCAGGGTGAGCGCGTCGGGGGTGACGGTCGTTTGCTCAAAGAAGAGCAGCTGACGGTTGGGCAGATCGGCATCGACATTGCGACGAAACACGATCTGCTGGGCTAACCCTACTGGCGGCAGTAGATCTGTGGCAGGCTCAAACCGAGTACCGGCAGCAATCACAGCGTTGAGCACAACATTGTTCTCAGCCCCAAAGGTGAGGTCGGTAACAGCCTGCGGGTCGTCGCAACCGTTAAAGGAGTTGGGATCACACGGTGTGGTGTAGGGCGTATCGGGGAAAGGACTGGGAGTAGCAAGTTGCTCAGTAAAGATCAACTGATCAACCCCAACTGGAGGAGCAAGCTGAGCAAAGGCCGGGGCGGCCCCTCCAAGCACAGTCGCTAGGGCCAGCGCAACCCCGGCCATCAAGCCAGCCGAGCGCACAACCCAAGGCAGAAGCGTCACAGGGATCCTTGGTTGCATCTGGGGTTTAGCAAACTGTGGCATGACAAACATGGTTAAAGACGAATACGGCAATTGCGGGTCATCCATGGCTCGGGTTCTACTCAAGCTGGAGGTCGGCCTCTTGATTCACGAAGATAATATCGAGGCCGCGCACGTCGGTGAAGATAAACTCCACTCGGCGATCGCGGGCATAGTCTACGCGGCCGCTGCCCTGGCTGCGGCGCTGAGTCTCACCAAAGGGCACAATTCGCATGCGCTCTAGGGGTACCCCCTTGCGAATGAGGTACTCGCGGGCGGCCAAGGAGCGGCGTTCGCTGAGGGCCAGGTTGTAGGCATTGCTGGCACGGGGGTCGGTGTGGCCGTGTAGTTCCACCGTGAGAAAGGGATATTCCAGCAGGGCGGCGGCAATCTGGTCGAGCACCCCAGCGCTCTCGGCGCTAATGTTGGAGCGATCGAGGGCAAAGTGCACATTGCGCGGAATTTCTAGGCGCAAGGGCTCCAGCGGCGGCGGCGGCTCCACGGGCGCAGGTGGCGGCGTGGGTGGATCACAGCTAGGGGGTTCCACCGGGGTGGCAGGCAGGTCAGGCTGGGTGCCATCAGCAGCGAGCACGGCCGCCACGGCGGCGGGTTCAGAGGTGCCCCACTCGGGGTCAGTGGCGATCGCGCTCACCCGAGTACCGGGCGGCAGTGCCAGACTGGCGCTGAAGGTGCCCTCAGGGCTGGCGCTCACCGTTCCCAACGGCTCAGTCAGCGGACTGTAGGGAAAGTCATCTTCCGTCACGCGGTATAGGTCAACCTCGCTGCCGGGGTCGGCAGTTCCCGTGAGAGTGACCTCCGCTGCGCCGCTGGCAAAGCTATAGGCGTCAAACTGAGGGGCGTTGATGGCGGCGTTGCCGGTCTCGCGGCGGCGGTGGTGCGAGTTGCGCGGCGGGTTCGGCCCATCCCCCTTTTGAAAGTCTTGAACCTCTGTGTTGCCCTGGGTGTTGAGGTCGATGGCCAGACCGTCTAGCTCGGCGTAGCGGTTGCCGCGAATTTGATTGCGGTGGCTGAGGGGGTAGGCCGTCACCGCCACCCCTGGCCCTGGCTGGTAGCCAATAAAGTTGTCGCTGAGCTGGTGGTCATTACCCATCAGGTACACCGCCGCCCGCTCAAACCGCCGCCCGTTGTACTGAATAGCGTTGCCTGAGATTTGGGTGGCCCCCTCCGACTTAAACAAATAGATGCCACTGCCGTCGTTGGCGCAGATCAGGTTGTCGGTGATGGCGCTGGCAGCGATGGTGCCCTCTAAGCGAATAGCATCGGGCATACCGGCCAGACCGTTGCCGATGATAGCGTTCTCGCTCACCTGCAAGCCATCGGCCCGAAAGCCCGTAATGATGGCGCTGCCGTCGTGGTTTTGAATGCGGTTGTTGCGAACCGTGGTCTCCACGGCGTTAAACACCGTCACCCCAAAGGCCGAGGGCACCGTGGGAAACTCGCCATCGGGGGGCAACCCCAGCCAGTTTTGCTCAATCACTACCCCGCGCGGAGCCAGGTCAGGCTGATCGAGACGAAACAGCTCCAAAGCCGGGCTGAGGGGGCTAGCGTCCACCGGGGGCGCCAGGGCGCTGATGAAAATATCGGAAGGCGGCGTGGTCTGGGTAGCACGCTCGCTGGTGCGAAATCCATACAAACTCAGCCCCCGCACTGTCACCCCATCGGCGGCGATCGTGAGGCCGCGAGCCACCTCGCTGCCCTCTGCCACCGTTAGGCTCACCACTGGCGCAGCCGGAAACTTAGGGTCGTAGGTGACTTCGGCGTCATAGCCTGCCTGAGTGGTGCCGTCGATCACCAGCTCTGGAGCCACAATCTCAGGCAGTAGATCGACTAGGGCGATGGTGGTTTGCCCCGCCGACAGGTCAAAACCAATCCGCGATCCTTGGCCCGCCGGTAAAGGCTGCACTAAGGCTTGCTCTGCCTCACTCAGTTGCTCAGGGATAAGGCTGCCATTGGCCAGCTCAATCGCCTCCCGCAGCGTCAGCCCTTGGTCGGGCTGCACCGGTCCATCCTCAGCGCTGGTTACCCGCATGCTGTAGGTTGCCAAGGCTGACTGTCCTAAGGCCGGGGCGATCGCCAAGCCCACAGCTGGCAGGCCCAGAGCGATCGCACCATATCCGATCCACCACCGTTGATTCATTCCTCACCTCCTGGGGCAGTGCCCGTTGCATCGGCCTCGGGCCTGTCGATCAGGGCCGCCTCATCCACGTAAGACTCTTGCTGCTGAGGGGGCGACACCGGCTGCACCCCAAAGCGGTTAAACAGCTGATTCACCTTGGCGGTAATGCCAAAGTAGGGGCCGCTGGCCGACCGATAGCCACCGCCGCCCACAAAGGAGCCGTCGCTAGCCCCGCCAAAGCTGTAGCCCAGACCCAGCCGCACATCTGGAGTCAGGTAATAGCCCGCCTCCAGGGCAAAGCCGGTTTCGTTGTAGCCGACCACCGGCTGTCCTAGCCAGCGCACCTCGGCTCCCACATCCCAGCGGTAGGCAAAGCGATAGGTGGCCCGCGCCTGAGCTAGGTGAATGCTGTTCGAGAAGCCAATGTCCTGGGCGAGGTTGGCGGTGCTGTAGCGCAGGCCGTACTTGCCGTAAAACTCCCATCGGTAGTTGGGGGCGTAGATGCCCTCCAGCGATAGGGTGTGGTCTTGGGCCTCTGAGCTGACGCCCTGCAAGATGCTGTTGGGGGTGCTGCTGGGGTTGTTGCGAAACTCGTAGCTCAGCAGGCCGTTGAACTGGTCGCTCACTGGGTTGCGGTAGGCCAGCCCCAGCCGCAGGGTGCTCGAATCCCCCAGCTGATCGGTGATCGTCTGGTTGGCAAAATTGCCCATTTCAAAGCGGGCCAAGCCCGTGAGCGCATCGGTAATGCGCCCGGCGGCGGCGGCCCCCAGCACCAGATTGCTCGAACCCGGCGAATCGCGATACTCAATGCGTCCGCTGGCCTGCCAGTCAGGGTTGTCGGTGTACTCCAGCCCGACTGAGTACACGGTGGAGGCCTGGAGCCCGAGACCCGAAGCCCCTTGGCCCACGGCAAAGGGTTGGGCAAACTGCTGGCCCAATCCAGTGAGGTTGAAGGCATCTCCAAAGATACGCTCAAAACCAAAGGTGGCCCGCAGTCCAGGGGCCAGTGTCAGCCGGTGGTTCAAGCCAACCGCCCCCTGGCCAGTAATGCCGTTGTAGCCCCCCAACAGCGAGTAGCGGTTGGTCAGGGTGGTGTTGTCGTCGAGCTGGTAGTCAACAATGGTGTCGAGGCTGGTGATCGAACTCGGCCCCTGCACCCCCGACAAAAACTGCTGAGCCAACCGCAGGCTGACGCCGGGCTGCACGGCCCACTCTAGACCAACGGTATTGCGGGTCGGGTAGAGGGGGTCACCGGCGCTCAAGTTAATCTCACTCTGGGCCAAAGCGCTCAAAGTAGCGGTCAGCGGCAGGTTGAGCCGCGACACCAGCTGGTTGGCGTCGGTGGAGAAGTTGGTCAGGCGGTCTTCACGGGAGCGATTGACGAAGTCTACTCCCAGAGTGGCGCTGCCGATCTGCTGCACAACACCGGCGCGAATTTCGGTGAGGGTGTTGTCGACGACCCCGCCTCGCACCGGGTTGAAGCCGGGCTGGAACAACCCGATCGCAGTGGTTTGCACGGCTACGGCGTTGCCCACGTTGCGTTCTTGATCGACCAGGGCCCGCAGCTGAGTTTGCGCCCCTACCTGGGCCCGTACCTGAGCACCCCAGCGGGTCTGGCCGGGGCTAAAGCTGCTAGTAGCGGTGTTGTTAAACCCGCTGTCGGTAGAGCGGTAGTAGGCTTGGCCGGTGATGCCCTCAAAAGGGGTGGCGCTCAGCTCAACGCGATAGGCATTGCCTTGGTTGTTGGTCGCCCCGGTATTAAAGGAGGAGCGGGCATATTCGCCTGTCACCTGGCCCAGATCGCCCAGGGGCCACTGGAAGTCAAAGCCGTAAAGGGTAAAGTCTTGGGCTCCCTGGTTTTCGGTCAGCAGTGTGGCCCCGACTACGCCGCCGCTGTCGCCCTGGGGGCGGTACTGCAAGCGCCCCGCATAAAGACTGCCCCGCACCGAGGCATCGTCGACCTGGTAGGTGACGACAATGCGGCGCACTAGGGTAGTGCCCAGGGGGTTGAGGTCGACGGCCCGCACCGGCTGGCGAAAGAGCAGGGTGCCGCGATCGTAGTCGATGTCGTAATCGACGCCGCGATAGAGCGGCGTACGCTCCAGCACCGTGCCGGGGCGGTTAAATTCCTCGGCCTCGATGAACACGTTCTCACTGCCCCGCAGCACCAGCCGCCGCGACAGGAAGTAGTAGCCGCTGGTGCCATCGGGGGCAATGGTGTCGCGTTGGAAGGGCCGCACGTTGTCGCCATACATGGCGGTCAGCTGGAGGCCGTTGCCAAAGGTGTAGTTGCCCTTAAAGCCGTGCAGCTCGCGCACGGTAGCAGTGAACTGCTGCGACTCTCCAGCAAACTCCTGGGTGCCGTAGTCGCCCCACATGAAGTAGTCAGGGTCAGCGTCGGGGGCCAGCGAGTCACGCTGAAAGCGCAGGTACAGGCTGTCGATTGACTCGGTGAGAAAGTCGGTGGTGGAGCTGTCGCCGTAGACGGGGTAGGTCTGGTCGCAGGCCTGCACATCGCGGTAGAGGCTGTTGCCATCGCAGCGATCGTTGAGGCCGCGGGTGTTGTTGTAGGCCCCGGTAAACGACCAATCGCCCAGAGCACCCGTAGCAAACAGCCCGGTGGTAAAGCTCACCTCGACGTCTTGGTTAAGGGAGTCGGTGCTGAGAAAGTCTCTGAAGCTACCCAGCAGATTGGTGCCACCCCGGCCGATGCGGAAGTCGACGACCCCAGAAATGATGGTGGGACGTAGGTCGGTGACGAAGCTGACCTGCGTGGTGGCCTCTAGGGCAGGGTAGTCCTGGCGCAGCGTGGGGTCAAGCTCGCGTAGGGTGCGAGAATCGACCATGGCCTGCACGGTAACGGACTGGGCATCGAGGGTCGATCGCAGCCGCGCCTCAAACAGACCCTGTCGAGCCAGAACCTGAAACCCGCTGCGATCGCTGTCGTAGTCAGCCCCAATAAACTCGCCAGCGCTGCTGGTCAGAGTCACCACCAAATTGTCGTCGAGGGGCTCGCCCTCAGCAGCGGTGACAGCGCCTACTAGAGTCAGCGCCGATCGCCCGTTGGCGGGTATCTGAATGTCGCGCTCGGGCTGAAGGGTAATGCTATAAGCCGCCACCTCGGGCTGGGGCACAACAGGCCGCAGCGGCTGAGTGGGAGGCGGGTTGAGCGGCAGCTGGTCACCGCCAAACTGAAACTCAAACAGCTCAGAGTTTTCGCTGCGATTAGCCAGGGGCACCCCACCCTCCCCAGGCAGAGCATTGGTTTCAGGCGTAGGAAAATCGCCTGAGGGGAGGACGGTGGCGGCGGCGATCGCCGCCGTTGAATCTGCCCAAGGCTGTGCAGCTGTAGTCGCAACAACAGCCTCAGAGTTCGTTAATGGCGACTCTGGCAGGGGTAGCTCTAGCGTTTCAATGGCGTTAGGTTCGACTGCCGTAGATTCAACGACAGATTGCACTGCTGCACCCGAGCCACCAGAGATCTCCAGATCCGCTGCTGTACCCAGATCTTCAGGAGCGGCATGGCCGGGCAGCAACATTCCGAATGAGCCAGCCAGAGTTGTCAACAGGCCCAACCCCAGCGAACGAGAAGACAGAGGCATCATGACTGCTCCTCCCCAAAGGTTGGTGTAACAGCAAAGTTCATTCGGCCCAACCCACCGGGCGACAACCGCACAAAGCGGGAGGCGCTGTTTTCTTCAATGCGGTATAGATTGGGAGCTAAGGTGTAGCCCGGCAGGCTATAGAGGTCCAGCGTGCCAACCCGGTAGCCCGGCAGCACGTTGGCCAGTGAGAACAACCCGTCAGGGTCGGTCAAAATGCGGTTGCCATCGTCCATAAAGATGACGGCGTTGGGCACCCCAGCCTCACCGGGCTGCTGCTGACCGTCGAAGTTCTTGTCGACAAACACTCGGCCCAGAATGGTGCCACAGTCCGCCAGAATGCCGGGACGGATGGTCATTTGGTAGGCGGCAGTTACCGGCGTAAAGCCAGGGGCAGAGGCCTGGGCGATGTTGCGCCCGTTGCCGCGCACGGCGTCAGGGGTCAGCAAGACTCCATAGGCAACAGACACCGATTCCCCAGGGCCTAGGGAGTCAAAGGTCAAGGTTAAACTGCTGTCGGTGGCTACTACCTGGGTTGGCTGCTGCGGGGTCGCCTGCACTGAGTTGGGCACGTAGAGCAGGCCTAGGGGCAACTGGTCAGTAATGGTGAGGGGCGTGGCCGGCTGGCTCGTCGAGAGGTTGGTAACCAGCAGTCGATAGATCGCCACGTCGCCGGGCTCAGCAGCGGCACGGTCAGCGGTTTTAGTAATTTGCAGCAGCGGTAGCTCCGGGCCTGGTGGCGGGCCTGGCGGCGTCAGGGTGCTGACCTCTGTCTGGTTAGAGACGGTAGTAGCCGGCCCGTTGGGACCCACAAACTGAGCTGAAGCTTGGTTGACAAAAATTTGACTCTGAGCCTGCGCCACCGTCGAGGGTGGCACCGCATGGCTTAAGAAATAGCTTAAAACCAGGGCTAGCCAGAACAGCAGCCCCCGGTACAGTCGTCGCTGATTACGTCTCACACCACCCCTCTGAGACTACTCGTCACACCACTGGCATTCCTCTAGGTCGCCCAGAGAAAAGCCTTTTATCACCCCTGGATGGTCAAGCGGCCCCTGTCATCAGTCGAAAGACTTACTTCCGCCGCCAAACTCGACAAATCATACCAAGGGCATCCGTGAATTCCACAAACGTTCTGTAAAGATTTTTAAATGGGTCCGGATTTGCCTTGGCTCGATGCTCAACCCCTGATGCCAAAAATTCAGGCAGACATCAAAAATGCTCCGCCGTAAATTTGAGCTAGAACGTAGCACAGAGGTTATATGAAATTTGTAAGGCACACTCCCTTAAGGTCTGCCGGTAGGGTGAGCCAGCGGCTTTTAGGGCCGTAACCTAGAAGCTTTGAAACCCCACGCGTTCTAGAGATTTAGTCAGCTGCGATCGCCGCCTCAGCCCTCTAGCCCTAACCCTGTGAACTCCATTGGTCACATTGCCCAGATCAACGCTTCGTCCGGCGGGGTGCCCAAACTGCCGGTGCCCGCTGGTGAAGTGACTATGGCTGGTCTAGCTGGCGATCGCCAGCGCAATCTCAAATTTCACGGCGGCCCCGATCGCGCCCTTTGCCTCTGGTCCTTAGAAGTCATTGAACAACTTCGGCAGGAGGGGCATCCCATCGCTCCCGGCAGCGTCGGCGAAAACCTCACCCTGTCTGGCTTAGACTGGGCCAGCCTAGCTCCCGGCAGTCAGCTCTGTCTGGGCGACCAGGTGCGGCTTGAAATTACCGACTATGCCACTCCTTGCCGCACCATCATGAAGTGGTTTAGCGATCGTCGCTTTAGCCGCATCAGCCACAAGCACCACCCTGGCAGCAGCCGACTGTATGCACGAGTGCTTCAGGAAGGATGGGTGAGAACGGGCGATCGCGCCTTTGTGCCGGCAGCGGGCGCGTGACCTAAAACCGCAAACCAGCTTTCCCTTTACAATCGTCGAAGAAGCACTATGATTTGGGGTAAGCGGGGTGCTAAAGAAGCTCTGCGCCCAAGCCCTTCAGCTTTACAGTTAGGTGAGTGGACAATGGCCATAACAATGCCAGCGCTATCAAACGATTTTTTACTGGCGGCGGGAGCGTACGCCGGCATTGCTGGGGTCTACCTGGTGGTGATTCCCCTAGCGCTGATTTTCTACGCGCGGCAGCGCTGGTATATCGCCGGGTCGATCGAACGCACGCTGCTATACGGGCTGGTATTTGTCTTTTTCCCAGGCATGCTGCTGTTTAGCCCCTTCCTAAATTTTCGTGCTCAGCCCCGCAACCTCAAGGCTTAGGGGGTTATGCGACGAATTGACGTAATCGCCATTGGCATTGGCATATTCCTGGCCGGAGGCGGGCTGTTTCTGGGCTTTCGGCTGTTTGGCCTAGACGGCATCAACGCCGGCATTTGGAGCCAGGTCGTGATGGTGGGCGGCCTAGTGGCCTGGCTGGCCAGCTACCTGCTGCGGGTGGTTACCCACAACATGACCCTCAACCAGCAGATGGAAGACTACGAGTCGGCAGTGTTGCAGCAACGCCTTGACGAACTCAGCCCCGAACAGCTAGCCGCTTTACAAGACAAGCTCGGTGAGAGCGACAAGGAGTAGGACGTCATCCATATTTCTCAAGGGGTAGACCTGTGGAAGCCTCAAACCCTGAACCTTAAATCCCTAACCATAGACGTAGTGCCCCTCTTGCCCTAGAGTGCTCTATTGGGCGATTTGCTCAACCTCTTTGGCCCAGCTTCTTTGCATTAAGTCTTCGGTACCCTGCCATGGCTCTTGTTTCCGATCGCTTCCGTGACCTGCGAGCGCGGGGCGAATGCGCCCTGATTCCCTTTATTACCGCTGGCGATCCTGACCTCGGCACCACCGCTGCGGCCCTGCGGGTGCTCGACCAAAATGGAGCTGACTTCATCGAGTTGGGGGTACCCTACTCCGACCCCTTAGCTGACGGGCCAGTGATTCAGGCGGCGGCCACTCGCGCCCTAGGCCATGGCGTAACCCTCGATGCCGTTCTTGGCATGGTGAAAGCGCTGCAGCCACCGTTGCAGGCACCGCTAATTTTGTTTACCTACTACAACCCCATCCTCAACCGAGGCATTGACCAGTTTATGGCCGATTTGGCCGCGGCCGGGGTTGCTGGCCTAGTGGTACCTGACCTACCCCTCGAAGAGGTCGATGCGCTGCTGGCTGGGGCCGCTGCCGCCAACATTGATGTCACGCTGCTGGTGGCCCCAACCTCTCCGCCCGATCGCATTCAGGCGATCGCCGCTCAGGCCCAAGGCTTTGTCTATCTGGTCAGCGTCACCGGGGTCACCGGCATCCGCAGCGAGCTGCAAAGCCGCGTCAAAGACCTGATCGATAGCCTCAAACAATCCACCGACAAGCCCGTGGGCGTGGGTTTTGGCGTCTCTGACCCCGATCAGGCCCAGCAGCTCAAGGCTTGGGGAGCCGATGGCGTGATTGTGGGTAGCGCCTTTGTCAAACGATTGGCCGCTGACACCCCTGAAGTTGCCCTGCAAACCATTGCCGACTTTTGCCAAAGTCTCAAGGCTGCCCTGGCCTAGGCACCTAGGCGACGATAGCTGGGCCAGGGCACTGGGGTGCAGGGTGCAAGGTTTCGAAGTTGGCCTTAGACCTTAAACCTTTCACCCCATACCCTTTCCCATATCTATTCCAACCGCCACCTTTGGCCATGGCTGGCCTGTAGGTAGGGCACAGCCTTTGCGGCTGGCTGGGGGTAGCCAAACAGGTAACCCTGCATTTCGGTACAACCCAGTTCGTAGAGACACAGGGTTTGATCGGCGGTCTCAACCCCCTCGGCCACCAGGTTGAGGGAAAGCCCCTTGGCCATGGCAATAATCGCATTAACCATAGCCTGGTCAACCGAACTGTGGGTGAGGTCTTTGACAAAGGCGCGATCGATCTTGATGCCATCGAGGGGAAACTGCTTTAGGTGGCTGAGACAGGAGTAGCCGGTGCCAAAGTCATCCATCGAGATTTTGACGCCAAGCTGACGCAGGTCGCGCAGCCGCTCAATGGAGGCTGCCATATCGGCCATGGCCGCCGTTTCAGTAATTTCTAGCTCTAGATAAGTAGGGGGCAGGCCGGTTTCGTTGAGCACAGCGGTGACCACGTTGACCAGATTGGGGTGCTGAAGCTGCCGAGCCGATAGGTTGACCGCCAAGTTGACCAAGGGTAGCCCCGTCCGGTGCCAGGCCATCACCTGGGTACAAGCTGTTCGCATCACCCACTCGCCAATGGGCACAATCAGCCCATTTTCCTCTGCTAGGGGGATAAATTGGTTGGGAGCCACCAGCCCCAGGGTAGGGTGCTGCCACCGCAGCAGGGCCTCCATCTGCACCACGACCCCGCTGACAACATTCACTTGGGGTTGGTAGTAGAGCACAAATTCGTCGCGGCCCAGGGCGTGGTGCAGGTAGGTCTCTAGTTTTAGGCGCTGGGCTGCCTCGGTGCTGAGGCTCTGGGTGTAGAACTGGTAGTTGTTGCGACCTTGCTGCTTGGCCCGATACATAGCGGCATCAGCGTTTTGCAGCAGGGTGGTCATGTCCTGGCCGTCTTGGGGAAATAGGGCAATGCCAAGGCTGGCGGTGACATGTAGCTCGTGGTTTTGCAGCAAAAAGGGTGGAGTCAGCTGGTCGGCAATACGCCGGGCCACTTTGGCGGCGTCGCTGGCGGTAGCCAGGTTGGGCAAAATCAGCGTAAACTCGTCGCCTCCCCAGCGGGCCACAATGTCTTCTACTCGCAGGGCGGCGCTGATCCGCTGGGTGACCTGCTGCAGCAGCAAATCGCCAACGGCGTGGCTAAGGGTATCGTTGATGGTTTTGAAGTGGTCGAGATCGAGAAAGATAACGGCTAGCATCTGCTCGTTCTGGCTAGTACGAGCGATCGCCTGGGGCAAGTGCTGATCAAAAAAGGTTCGGTTGGGCAGCCCGGTGAGGGCGTCGTGGTAGACCTGATAGCACATCTGAGCTTCGGTCTGCTGACGCTTTAGGGCAGCCCCCAAGCTCGCCGCCACCGCCACCAAAATTGACTCGTCGCTGGCGCTCCACTCCCACTCCTGCTGACAGGCATCGAAGCCGATGTAGCCCCACAGGTGGCCATCGATGAAAATAGGCACCATCAAAATCGATAGGATGTTGTCCCTGAGCAACACCTCCTGCTCGGCAGAGGGCATGTGGCGGGTCAGGGCGCAGATCGATTGGCCCTGCTGCAAAAGGGTGAGCCAGCGTTCTAGGCCCAGGGCGCGGTAACTTTGGTCTTGCCAGTGGGGCTGATCAATGCCCGGGGTCGTGGTGGGGGTGGTCCATTCGTAGCGCAGGGTCATGGCCGGTTCCCCAGTGAGCGAATGGGGATGGTGGGTATAGACGTAGGCGCGATCGGCGGTGGCCGCATCCCCCAGGCGGGCCAGCACCTGAGGAATGGCCTGGTGCATGTCGGTGGTGGTGAGCAGGCACTGGCTGGCCTCAGCTACCCCTTGCAGCAGGCGATCGCGGCGCAAAATAGCCGCCTCTCCCCGCTTGCGATCGGTAATATCTTCGACGGTGCCCTCGTAGCCGATTAGCTGGTTGCGATCGTCATAGATCGCCCGCGCCGACTCCGCAATCCAGACAACAGCCCCGTCTTTGCGGTAGACTTCAGACTCAAATCCCAGCACTGCCCCCCCGGCCTGAATCAGCTCGGTAAATTCCTGGCGGCGACCAGGCTGCACGTAGAGCTGCTGATTGATGTCCACTAGGGTATGCATCAAATCCTGGGGCGACTCGTAACCGTAAAGCCTAGCCAGCATAGGGTTTACGGTCAGATACTGTCCCTCGGGCGTGCTTTGAAACATGCCCTCAACAGCATTTTCAAACATGCTGCGATATTTCAGCTCTGCCTGCTTCAGCGACAGCTCGGTTTGACGACGCTCTAGGGCTAGGGCCAGGTCAGCGGTCACCACCTGGAGGAGGTCAATGTCGGCCTCGGCCCAGGGGCGTGGGGCAACGCAGTTGCTAAACCCCATCACTCCTTGCAGCCGGTTTTGTAGGATCAGGGGCAGCAGCAGAATCGACTTCACATTGCTCGGTGGGCTGCTCAGCAGCTGGCGCTGGAGGTCAGAAAAGTCTGATTCTAGCTGGTTGATGGTCTGCTGCTGCCGCAGCTGGGTGTGCCAATCGGTAAATATGGGGTCTAAGGGCAGGGTTTGAAACAGGGGGTCGCCAGCGGTGGGCCCGATGCCCGGCGCTGACCACTCCACCCGCTGGCGCAGGAAAAGGGGGGCACCCTGGCTCCCCTGTAGCTCGTAGTAATAGACCCGGCTAGCGCCCGCTAGTTCGCCTAAGGCCGCAAAAATTGACAAAATCGAGGGTTCTTGCCAATCCCACTGCCAAGCCAGCAGCAGACGCTGAATTTCGGCCAGGGTGGCTAGGGTCTGTTCTCGGCGCTGCAGCGCCTGCTGGGAGGCAACCTCAGCGGTGACATCCTCAAAGGTGCAGAGCACCCCGATCACGGTGCCGTCGGCATCACGCATAGGCAGGCGGCTACAGTCGACCCAGCCCTGATGGCCATCGGGGTAGGTCTGGGGCTCAATGGCTTGGAGATCGGCAATGCCTTGGGTCATCACCAGGCGATCGCGGGCGGTTCGGTATGCAGCTTCCTCCACATTTAGGTAGGGCAGAGCGGTGTCGGTGCTCCCCACGATCTCGGCCGGCGACGACAGCCCCATGGCAGTTGCAAAGGCCTGATTGCAGCCTAAATAGCGTCCCTGGCTGTCCTTCCAAAACAAAGGTTGGGGAATGCTGTCTAGCACCAGCTCCAGCAGGTCCTCGCGCGCTTTTAGGGCCTGCTCCGCCTGGCGCAGGGCCGCCTCCGACTGTTTCAGCGGAGTGATGTCAGTAATAAACCCTTCAATGCCGTTGACCTGACCCTGGCCATCGACAATGGGCGATCCTTTCTCCCAAACCCACTTCTCCTCGCCGCTGCGGGTATGGATGCGGTACTCCACTTCATAGGCCTGGTCTAAATCGACCGCCTGCTGAATTTTCGTCAACACTCGGGGAAGATCGGCGGCGTGGGTAATGGTGTTGTACGACGTTGGGTAGTCTGGGTTGAGCAGTTCTTCGGGCTGGTATCCGGTCAAAGCATAACAGCCAGCACTGAGGTAGCGCATTGACCAGCCAGCATCGCCATCGGCCTGAAACACAATGCCTGGCATCACATCAATCAGCTGCTGGGGAGCCGCTGTGCCTGAAGGCAGCGCCAGAAAAGCGGTCTGACCATCCTTATGAGAGTAATTCAGCAGTGCCAGGGTAAGCCAGTAGAGAGCAGGGTTGGAGGCGGAAAAGCCGACCGATGGAAGAGAAACTACGGAGTTAACGCGATGGATCTCGGGGTCGTGCATAGGTCATTGGCTTGGCTTGGCGGTTTTAGTGCCCGTGGCAGTGGTCTCAATATGCCCAAAGTCGCGCTTAAGAATGCTGCCCAACTATACTGCACACGCCAGTTTGGCCGCCGCAGGTGAGAATTAACTGCTTTTGCTCAATCGGGGGCTAGACTGGGCGATCGCCCGCATTAGACTCACCACTGCCTGGGCAGGTGGTTGGGTTAGCACCTCTGGACAGAACACTAGAGATAGCCCCAGGGCGGCGGCATCCTGCTCGGCCAGGGGCGTCAGAGCAATCAGGGGTAGGCGAGCCAGGTCTGGATGGCGGGCCAGAGCCTGGAGGTAGGCAGTAGCGACCGGTACCTCCCCGTCTAGAATGACTGCCTTGAGTTGCCAGACCCGGCTGAGCAGGCTCGCCTGTTGCAGATCGTCCACCTCCAACAGGCGACAGTGGTAGCGCTGTAGCCAGGTGTGCACCAGGGGAGGCAGCGCGCTGCCTTCTCCCGACGGGTGCAGCAGGAGCATAGTCAGCCCGTCCGGCAGGGGCAGCGACACCGATGGCGCCAGGCACATTTGATCTAGGGTAGGCCGCAACCGTTGAGTCAGGGTTTCAAGATATAGCGTCTTTGGCATCGTGGCTTCGGTGGCAGCGATCGCCGCCATCCCTGGAGCTGACCGCAGGGCCACTGCCTTGGGGATCTCCAGGCGCTGCAACAGAACCATCTGAGCCACCGGATCAACCGGGGCATCGGCCAGTCCTTCCCAATGGATCAGCGTACAGCAGGGGGCCAGGCGAGTTTGCATAGCCGCTAGGGTTTGACAGCAGGAGGCCACCGCTAAGCGATAGGGGCTGCCCCGCAGATTGCCGTAGACCTGGTCAATTACGGCTTGGCTGGCGCTGGCCAGTAGTACTAGCGTGGTTTCGCCCTCGTGGGGTGTCCCTAGCTGAGGCAGCAGCAGCGTAATGCGACTGCCCCAGCTAGGGGCACTCAGGCCGCTGAGTTCACCGCCCTGAAGCTGAGTAAACCGACGGGCCAGGGCAAGCCCTAACCCCTCTAGCGACAGAGGGATAGGCTGAATGAGGCCGGAGGCGACCGTTGTTCCCAGGGGTGGGCCAGGGTCAACGATGAAGGTTGAACTCCATAGGGTGATTCCTAGCCATGATCCCCATGGCTCAATGATCAGCCCGCCAGGAGTAGCGCCGTAGGCAATTAGGTAGCCTAGGCCGTAGTGAAGACTCTGGCGCAAGCGCAGGGGATCGGCCTGAACCCAACCCTCTGCGATCGCCAGACTCACCGTAAAGTCGTCGGCCCAGGCAGCCGCTATCCCGCCGCCCTCAGGCTGAGCGCTCAAAAAGCTGGGCAGTAGCTCATTAGCTAAGGGCTGAAGATCTACCCCCTGGGACAGCAGACTAAGCTGGCCAGACTCTAGCCGCATCCAGTCGAGCAGCAGGTTGATCATGCCCGTGAGCTTGCGAATGGCCTGTCGCATCAGGCTGACGTAGCGAAACTGGCGATCGCTGAGCAACCCTACCCGACTGTCGAGCAGCAGGGTCGATAGCCCTAGCAGAGTGGTCATTGGAGTCTTTAGGGCATGGCTGAGTTCCAGCACCCAGGCCTGCGGTTCTAGCCCCAGCGTCGGCACGGTGGGGCTAGAACCGATCGTCCCGCCGATCTCCGGTTCGGGCTCTGCCAGCCAGGGCATGAGTTTAACGGGGTCGAGTACTCCTAGGTACTGACCATCGGTGCTGGTGCCCACCCAAACAGCAGCGGTTGCTTCCAGGGCCAGGGCTCTGAGCCGGGTGCTGGTGGCGCGATCGCCCCACTCACTAGCCATTATTTCAACCACGGGTTTTAGCCAAGATTGGCAGTCAGCCAGCTGTAGGGTGGCGGTTTCCCTCGAACCAGCTAATGGCGAAGTGCCCTGGCTGATGGCCCACAGTCGCCCAACGGCGATCGCCCCCATGGGCTGCTGCTCGTCGTTGACAACAACAATATGGCTAGGAGTTGCTGCCCCCAACTGCCCTAGGTCATCGGCAATTTTGCCCAAGGGAGTCGTCAGACCGTAGGCCGGAACAGGGCTCAAAACATGGTCGAGGGGCGGCAGCGCCATGGGCTTATTCCCAAAGGGGTTTGCTTCCAGGTTTAGGGGGCAGGCTGTATTCTGACAACCACCCTTTACAATTGACAATATCCTGATATCTCCTAGGCCGGTGTAGTACGTTCTGGCCAAATGGGTTCTGGCTGTTTGGCCCTGAACGTAGTTCCAGGCATTTTCCTATCCCGCTTACCCCTGTCGCCCCTTGGTTGCTCCCCTTCAAATTTGTATCCTGACCCATGGTGATCAGGTCGAGCAAGGTCCCGAGTTAAGTCTGGATCCTAGCCGTTATGTAGTGCATCAAACGGCTGTGCTCGGCGACGTCTTAGACTGGCTACGGAGTCGTCCAGATCTACCCGATTGCTTAGTGGTCGATGACGAGGTTTGGCAACGGGCTCTGCGTCCGGCGCTGATCCAGCTCGGCCTGATGCTGCCGGTGGTGGTGCTGATTGGTGTGCCCAACTCCACCGCTGAACCGCTGCCAGAGACCAACGCAGTCCCCCTTACCGGCACTGAACCCTACCCCGGAGCCCTAGTGCATCGCGCTGTCGATGCCCTGCCCCAGCTTGACCAGGTGATTCAGGACGCCATCCAAGGATTTTTACAACTACCCAACCCCAAGGCATCACCGCCAGCCGCCGCTGCCGACAAAGCTGACGGTCTCTCCAATAGCCTGAGCGCTCAGCAACATCGGCTGACAGAGAAACTTAAGGCCCGGTTAGGATACTTAGGAGTCTATTACAAGCGCAGTCCCGGCTCTTTTTTGCGACATATGAGCCCCGATGACCGCGCGGCGTTTTTGGGTCAGCTCAAGACCGATTACCGCACTATTGTCTTGGGCTATTTCGCCAAGGATGCCAAAATCAACCTCAACCAGCTGATCGACGACTTTGTCGATCAAGCATTCATGGCCGATATCTCCGTGGCTCAAATCGTTGAAATTCATATGGAGCTGATGGATAACTTCTCAAAACAGCTCAAGCTAGAGGGGCGCAGCGAAGAGATCTTGCTGGACTACCGCCTCACCCTGATCGACGTCATTGCCCACCTGTGCGAAATGTACCGGCGATCGATCCCTCGCGAACCCTAGGGCGATCGCGGCCCTTGACCCAAAAACTCTCGATACAATCATGCTTGTTCCTGCTTAGCCCAGAGGGTTCTATGAGCTCCATCAAAAAGACCTACATCCTTAAGCTTTACGTCGCGGGCAATACTCCCAACTCCATTCGCGCCCTCAAGACCCTCAACAACATTCTCGAAGAAGAGTTTCAGGGCGTCTATGCCCTCAAGGTGATCGACGTGCTAAAAAATCCTCAGCTAGCGGAGGAAGACAAGATCTTGGCGACACCCACCCTAGCCAAGATTCTGCCACCTCCAGTGCGCAAAATTATTGGTGACCTGTCGGACCGCGAGCGCGTGCTGATTGGCCTCGACCTGCTCTACGATGAGCTGCGCGAAGACGACATTTACGGCTAGCGGCTCTGGCTCGAGTGAAAAGTCCTCGATGGCTGGCAAGGGACGCCCAACGTCTGGAGACAACTAGCTTAAATCCGGTAGGGTAGCCGGTTCGGGGTATGCTTAATCCTCAAGATTTCCTGTAGTTTATTAAGGGCGGCACGCTGCCCATGACCTTAGCGATCTCCCATGACAGATTCCGACCAAACCGATTTGCAGTCATCCTCCCATCCACCGGGCGTGCGTAAAATTCGCACCCTTATCGAAGGCTTCGATGACATTAGCCACGGGGGCATGCCGGCGGGGCGATCGACCCTGGTAAGCGGCACCTCGGGTACCGGTAAGACGCTGTTCGCAGTGCAGTTTATCTATAACGGCATCACGGAGTTTGACGAGCCGGGGGTGTTTGTCACCTTCGAAGAATCCCCCGAAGACATCATTCAAAACGCCTACAGCTTTGGCTGGGACTTGCAGCGCCTGGTGGACGACGGCAAGCTGTTTATTCTTGACGCCTCCCCCGACCCTGAAGGCCAGGACGTGGTGGGCAACTTTGACCTGTCGGCGCTAATTGAACGTATTCAGTACGCCATCCGTAAATACAAGGCGCGGCGGGTCTCCATCGACTCGGTGACGGCGGTATTTCAGCAGTACGATGCCGCCTCGGTAGTGCGGCGGGAGATCTTTCGCCTGGTGGCTCGCCTAAAGCTGATGGGCGTGACCACAGTGATGACCACCGAGCGCCTCGATGAGTACGGTCCGGTGGCCCGCTTTGGGGTCGAGGAGTTTGTCTCAGACAATGTGGTGATTGTGCGCAACGCCCTAGAGGGGGAGCGCCGTCGCCGCACCATCGAAATTCTCAAGCTGCGGGGCACCACCCACATGAAGGGGGAGTACCCGTTCACGATTACCAACGGCGGCGTCAACATCTTCCCGCTGGGGGCGATGCAGTTAACCCAGCGATCGTCCAATGCTAGGGTGTCGTCGGGGGTGCCGACGTTAGACGAAATGTGCGGCGGCGGCTTCTTCAAAGATTCTATTATTTTGGCCACCGGAGCCACGGGCACGGGCAAGACCCTGCTGGTCAGCAAGTTCTTAGTGGATGGCTGCAAGAGTGGCGAGCGGGCGATCTTGTTTGCCTATGAAGAGTCGCGTGCCCAGCTCTCCCGCAACGCCTACTCCTGGGGGGTCGACTTTGAGGCCATGGAGGAGCAGGGGCTGCTGAAGATCATCTGCGCCTACCCCGAGTCAGCGGGTTTAGAAGACCACCTGCAAATTATCAAGACCGAGATTTCACAGTTCAAGCCGTCGCGCGTGGCGATCGACTCACTATCGGCCCTCGATCGCGGCGTCAGCAACAACTCTTTTCGGCAGTTTGTGATTGGCGTGACGGGCTTTGCCAAGCAGGAGGAGATCACGGGTTTCTTCACCAACACCACTGAGCAGTTTATGGGGCTGCACTCGATTACCGAGTCGCACATTTCCACCATTACCGACACGATTTTGATGCTGCAA
Organism: Nodosilinea sp. FACHB-141; assembly: GCF_014696135.1. Taxonomy (NCBI): domain Bacteria; kingdom Bacillati; phylum Cyanobacteriota; class Cyanophyceae; order Nodosilineales; family Nodosilineaceae; genus Nodosilinea; species Nodosilinea sp. FACHB-141. Next base: position 105,405 of record NZ_JACJPP010000003.1, read on the forward strand.
TACGTGGAGGTGCGAGGCGAACTGTCGCGGGCCATCAACGTGTTTAAGATGCGCGGCTCGTGGCACGACAAGGGCATTCGCGAGTACACGATCAACAACCAGGGGCCAGATATCAAAGACTCCTTCCGCAACCTGGAGCGGATTATCAGCGGTTCGCCCACTCGGATCGCGGTGGATGAGAAGAGTGAGCTATCGCGGATTATTCAAGGGGTTCAGGGAGATTCTGAGCTGTAGGCTACCTTGCCCAGGACATAGGTGGCGGTGACGGCGCGATCGCCCCCCATAATCACTAGCGAAAACAGCAGATCTGCCATTGCCTCCAAGGTTCCAGGAATCCCGGACTGGTTCCGCAGCGCCAGCAATGGCGTAGCTTGAGGGTCGAGCACCACAAAGTCGGCCTCCTTGCCGGGGTCAAAGCTGCCCAGCTTGTCTTCCAGACACAGCGCCCTGGCTCCACCTAGGGTGGCAAGAAACAGCGCCTTGAAGGCTGAGAGCTTTTGCCCCCGTAGCTGGGCCACCTTGTAGGCCTCGTTGGTGGTTTGCAGCATCGAAAAGCTGGTGCCCGCGCCCACGTCGGTGCCCAAGCCTACTTTGACTGGGTGTGTGGGGTTTTTGGCCTGTTCGATGCGAAATAGGCCGCTGCCGAGGAACAGATTGGAGGTCGGGCAGAAAGAAATCGCTGCCTTGGCCTCGGAGAGCCGCTGAAACTCGGCATCGGTGAGCTGCACGCCATGGGCAAACAGCGATCGCTCCCGCACCAGCCCCGTCTGGTCATAGACATCCAAATACCCCTGATACTGGGGAAACATCTCCTGAATCCAGGCCACCTCACTAACATTTTCTGATAAGTGGGTATGCAGGTAGACATCGGGAAATTCATCGAGCAGCTGGGCTGCCAGCTTCAGCTGGGCTTCGCTAGAGGTAGCCGCGAACCGAGGGGTGACGGCGTAGAGTAATCGACCCCGGTTATGCCATTTCTCAATCAGCGCCTTCGACTCTTTGTAGGAGGACTGAGCCGTATCACTAAGGAAGTCAGGGGCGTTGCGATCCATCATCACCTTGCCGCTGATCATGCGCAGATGACGGGCCTCGGCAGCCTCAAAAAATGCATCCACCGAGGCTGGAAACACCGCCGCAAACACTAGGGCCGTAGTGGTGCCATTTCTCAACAGCTCATCAAGAAACAGCTCGGCTACAGAACGAGCGTAGGCGGGGTCGGCAAACTTGCCCTCAGTTGGGAAGGTGTAGCGATTTAGCCACTCCAGCAGCTGCTCGCCGTAGGCGGCCATCATGCCCGTTTGGGGATAGTGAATGTGGGTGTCGATAAAGCCGGGGGTAATCAGCTTGCCGGTGTAGTCGCTGATGGGGATATCGCCTAGGGTGGGAGACACCTCCTCGTAGGAACCTAGGGCCGCAATATGCCCATCCTGCACCACGAGCAGCCCATCGGGGATATAGCGCACAGCCTGGGCTTCAGGTTCGTAAAAGGGATCCGCTATGCAGTCTAACAGCGCTCCACGAATGGCCACCGTCCCGCCGGTGGCTGGTGTTGCCGGTGTTTGCCCCATAGCCTTCTGCACCCGTAATTGTTCCGCAGGCCACTATAGCACCCCAATTTAGAGCGCTAAGCATACGGAGCTACCGCCACTGCTGGCCATTTTGAGCGGCCTAGTGGGCTCCATCCACGAGCTGTTTAAAGCGGGGGTGGTGGCGCACAGTATCGAAATGGGCGTCAATTTGCACCATCACCCGATACATGTAGGGGCTGAGGACAAAGGTGCGATAGAGATTTTTGAGGGTTTGCTCTAGGTCGCCGGCCATGGCGTAGGCACGGGCCTTGCCATACCAAGCGTTGGGGTTGTGGGTCTGGTGACTGAGGGAGATGTCAAAACTCTGAATAGCCTCGCCATAGCGCCCCATTTGAATTAGCACTGTACCCTGCTGGTTCCAAATGTAGTGGGCGTCGGGCTTTTGGCCTAGGGCCTGGTGCAGCGCTTGAAGGGCATCTTCGTAACGGTGCAGGCCGCAGAGAGCGACCCCCTGGTTATAGCGAGCCCGGTGGTCTTGGGGGCTGAGTTTGAGGCTGTGCCCAAAGCTAACGACGGCATCGCGGTAGCGGCGCAGCTGGTTTTGGGCAGTACCAAGGTTGTACCAGGCTTTGTTGTCGCCGGGGCTGAGCTTAACTGCTCGCTCTAAATGGGTGACGGCTTCTTCAAAGTGGCTGAGCCTGGCCAAGGCATGCCCCTTGCCGTGCCAAGCCAAGCCGTAGTCGGGGTTGCAGGCGATCGCTTGGTTAAAGCTTTCGATTGAGGCCTCAAACTGCTTCAGGGCAGCCAGACAAAAGCCGTGCAGAGTCCACACCTCGTAGTCCTTGTCATCAAGGGTGAGCACGGCCTGAAACCGCGACAGAGCCTCACTATGGCGACCGATAGCGTAGAGGGCATCCCCCTGACCTCGGAGGAGCTTTGCACGGGTGAGCTTAGGTAGGGTGGCGTCAGATCCAGCAGACATTCATTCAACAGGCACCGTTTAAGGCGCTGGGTGGTAGACCTATCCCCAAGCTTGCCCATTTCCTGGAGGCGATCGCTAAGGTCAACAGGGTGGCCCCACATCAGCTTTACATCCATCAAGAAACGGTCAATTCAGCGCCGCTTGCAGGGATGCTTTGTATCTTACGCTACTTGTGGCGCACATACTCATACAGGTCGATGTAGGCCTGAGCCGGATGATTCCACGAAAAGTCGTAGGCCATACCCTGCTGAGCAATTTGCTTGAAAATCGCGGGTTCTTGGTTCCAAACGTCAAAGGCGCGGTTCATCGCCGACTCGAGCGCCACAGTGTCATTTTGGAAGAAGACAAAGCCGTTGCGCTCCTCCGGCCCATGCAGGGTGTCATAGTCCCAGTCAAAGACGGTATTCACCAGGCCGCCCACGCCGCGCACAACGGGCACGGTGCCATACCGCAGACCAATCATCTGGGTAAGGCCGCAGGGCTCAAAGTTGCTGGGCACCACAATCATGTCGGCCCCGGCGTAGATCAGGTGGGCCAGCTCCTCATTAAAGCTCAGCTCCAGGTGCACGTCAGGGTTGTCGTTGAGGAAGAGTTTTTCGTGCCAGAACCAGTCGTTAATGCTCTTCTCGGTGGCCGAGCCCAGCAGCACAAACTGCGCCCCCCGCTCTAGGGCGTAGTACATAGCGTGGTGGACGAGATGGACGCCCTTTTGATCGTCTAAACGGCCAATGAAGGCCACCAGGGGTTTGTCGCTCTGGCTCAGCAGTAGGCGATCGCGCAGTTCTTTCTTATTCAACGCCTTGTCTTCAAAAGTCGTCAGCCCGTAGTGATGGGGAATGTAGGCATCGCTCTCCGGATTCCACACCTCCGGGTCAATGCCGTTGAGAATGCCCGAGAACTTGTGCTGATTGGTGTGCAGAGTGTGCCCTAGGCCAAAGCCCTGGTCAGTGTGCTGCGCCTCCCACGCATGGTAAGGCGACACCGTGTTGACGTGATTGGCGTAGGTAATGCCCCCCTTCATAAAGTTGATCGCAAAGGGGTTAAAGTCGTCGCGCAGTCGGTAGGGCTGAAAGTAGTACTCTGGCCGATTGAGGCCCGTCGCCGCCAAAATCTCGTTGCCGCCAAAGCCCTGGTGCTTAAAGTTGTGGATGGTGTACAGCGTGCGCTGAAACTCCATACCGTTGTACTTATAGATCTCAAACAGCATCACCGGAATCAGCCCGGTCTGCCAGTCGTGGCAGTGAATCACATCGGGGCGCTTGTTGCTGCGCAGCAAAAACTCCATCGCCGCCTTGCTAAAGAAGGCAAACCGCATGGGGTCGTCATCGCAGCCGTAGTAGCAGCCCCGGTTAAAGAACATCTCCCACGATTTGGGTTCAATGAAGAAGCACAGCCGCCCATGCACCCAGCCACAGAGCACGTCGCAACGAATGTCGGTACCGTACCAGGGCACGATCAGGTCGTTGTAGGCCTCGTGCAGCCCCCAGATGTGGTCGTACCGCATGCAGTCGTACTTAGGCAGAATGATCTCGACGCAGTGGCCTCGGTTTTCTAGCTCACGGCTGAGGCCGTAAACCACGTCGCCCAGCCCTCCGGCTTTAATAACTGGGGCACATTCCGAAGCAATCTGCACGATATACATAGGGCCTTCCCGTCATAAAACTTCATTTTTAATGCCCCTATTCAATCAGGATGTTGGGGCATAGGCAAGCGTCTGAAGGTAGGGAGTAGGAGAGTGGGCGGGTAGGGAGTGGGGGGTTAAGGGAGTAGGGGAGTGGGCGAGTGGGCAAGTAGGGGAGGAACGTGAAAATCGCCCTTAAACCCGCTGGCAGGCTTCGCCATCACCCCCTTACCCCATGCCCCCCTTACTCCATTACCTCGTCACCCCCCTTCCCCTTCCGACTGCATCTGCTGTAAAGCCTGCCAGCGGGTTTCTAATTCCTCGCGTTCGTGCTTTAGGCTGCGCTCTAGCTCTTGAATTTCGTCGCGGCGAGCCGCGGTTTCGAGGGCACGGCGATCGACTTCCTGACTTTTAAGGGTTAGCGACTGCCGCCATCGCTCTGCCCGCTCAATTTCTTGCTCTAGGGCTTCAGGGGTGACCCCATAGGCTAGATAGTGTTCGACTAAGCCCAGCACCCAGGGGGTGGCGTCTTGCACCGCTACGATCTGATTCAGGTTGTCGAGGTCTACCAGCACCAGATTTCCTTCCTGAAAGGCGAGGAGGCGGGTAGTTTCAACAATCCGTTCTGAGGGCAGTAACGTCCAGGTCGATTCAGAGGTCTGTTCGGCCAGCAGCAGAAGTTCTGCACCGCCCAGGAATGCTTTTTTTTGAACCTTCGCCAGGTATTGCATTAGCTGTTGACTCTATTACCCCTATGGCACGAGTATACCCGGTGAACTCTTGATTTCAGAGCAGTGTCGTGGCAGAGCTCATCAAGCGATCGCCAGCTCTAACCGTGAGAATACGGACATATACCCTCCTGGGTGCACAACTCCTGATGAAGAAACTAGGTTATCCCGCCGATGCCGCCCCTTTGGCCGCTCAGTAAAATCGAGGTACTATACAAAGCGTTATAGTTTTCGGGGGTAACACTCAAGTTGTGTTATACATTCCCCCGAATAGCCACGGTTCGACCAATCAGAGTGCGTTACCATGTCAAACCTTGAGCAGACCATCGAACGAATGTTTGCAGCCCGTCGCCTAACCCGAAACGACCAACAGCAACTGATGGCCATGTTTTCTCAGCGCGATCTAAGCCCCAATGATGCCGCCTTGATCAATCGGGTTTATGAAGCGCTTAGCCAGGGGAGACTGCGGGTCGTCGACTAACTTTTTAGTGTTTGGGGCGTTGGCGATATGTGAGTTAGATGACTCAGATATCACCAACGCTAGCCAACCTGCAACCAGCACTGATGCACCGCCACTGACACACTGGCACTTTCATCAAAGCCTTAGCAATTTTGCCTTAGCCTCCTCAGGAAGCCAACCATTGGGCCTCAGGCCGCCTCAGTCCTATAAAAAGGATTTTTCTGGGGCTATAGGATTACCAGACGGTGCCGCCGCTGTCTGATAGATCGAGATTGGGCCAGGGCCAGATTCGGGGTAAGATCTCCACGACGTTAACTACTGTAAAGTCATGTCAGACACGCCGGATGCTTCCCCTGAGAAGCCCAAGAAAAAGATTATTACCGTAGGAGTTAAAGAAGACGGCGGCGGTGGCGAGGAGCGCCCTAGGGGTCAAGGTAAGCGCTCGGGCGGCGGCGGTAGAGGTCGCGATCGCGACGATCGCGATCGCAAGCCCTCGGTCCCTCCCGCTCTCATGCGTGGCCCCAAACCCAAGCCTAAGGTTGAGGCTGTCGAGGAGCCTGAAGCAGCGCCGGAAGAAACGGCAGCAGATGACGTTGAAGCAGACACCGTTGCCGCTGCTGAAGGTGACGCTGCTGAAACTACGGCAGATAGCCCCGCTGATGCTGAGCCCGACACCGAAGTGTCGCCAGCCTAGTTGGCGACAAGGGATGACTTGCAGACCTCGGTAGTTTAGTCTGCCGGGGTTTCTGCTAACTCTAAAAACTGGCTATCGACGAGAAAAGACCCTTTGTCGAATTTAATGCCCCAGTAGCCACCGGGGCGACGGTTGAGAATTACCCCTTCGGCCCCCAGAGGAATTGTATCGGCGGGCCGCAGCATGGGCATGGGGTCGGCGGTTTTGAAATAGGGGGGCAGGGCGGCGAGGCGGACGCGATCGCCGACGGCAAATTCAGATGTCATAGCCACCTCTGGGTCAACATGGGATTAAATGCCTCAAACCTAGGGCTGGAGAGCTCTGGACTAGGCTAAGTTCTAGCAGTTGTGATACCTGGAGTGTAGTCTACTCTACCGATGATACAGAGGCGCGATCGAGGGCTTTGGGCTGATGGCCGGGGTTTCACTGGCCCCTAGTGTCACCAAGGCCGCTTTTTGAGCTTCGGTGAGGCCAGTTACCCCAGCGATCGCCATGCCCTCGTAGGGGCGAGGCACCCGCAGCGTTTCTTCGTGGCAGTAGATAAAGCCGTTGGGGGTCGGTAGTTTCTGCCAAATCTGGATAGTTTCGTCTTGGCTACAGCTAATTAGGCGATCGCCGTCGGCGCTAAAGGTAACGTATCGCACCCATTTTTCGTGACCGCAAAGGGTTTGATGGCATTGGCGAGTGCGCAGGTTCCACAGCCTGATGATGGTATCGCCGCCGCAGCTGGCCAGCCACTGGCCATCGGGGCTAAAGGCCACGGCTAGTACTAGGCTGGGATGGGTGCCGATGACGGTGCGGTGACCCAGCTTTAAATCCCATAGCATGACATAGCCATTAGAGCCGCCGCTGGAGAGGAACCGGCCATCCGGGCTGAAGGCCAGTCCCCGCACCCAGCTGCCCTCGCAGGGCAAGGTTTGCAGGCAGGTTTGGGATTCAAGATCCCACAGGCGCACGGTTTGATCTTGGCTGCCGCTGGCCAGGCGGCGACCATCGGGGCTAATGGCCAATGTCCAAACGCCGCTGGTGTGGCCGTTGAAGGTACCTTCGCAGGTGTGGCTGGTGAGATTCCACAGGCGCAGGGTGCCATCTAGACTGCCGCTGACTAGGCGATCGCCCTGGGGGCAAAAGGCCAAGGCCCAAACCTCATGGCTATGGTCAGTCCAGGTGGCGCGGCAATTACCAGTTTCGCTATCCCAGAGGCGCACGGTACGATCTTCTCCACTGCTGACAATCCAGCGGCCGTCGGGGCTGACCGCTACGGCAAAGACCCAGCCATCGTGCCCCATAAACCTTCGGGGAGCAGCCGGGGTAGTTAGCGGCCACAGGCGCACCTGGCGATCTTGGCCACCGCTGACCAGACAGTCACCCTGGGGATGCAGCGCTACCGACCACACGCCGCTGTTATGGCCGCGCAGCACCCGCAGGGGCTGGTGGTTCTGGCTATCCCACAGGCGCACGGATTGATCTTCGCTGGCGCTGGCTAGGATGTAGCCGTTCTCTTTGGCAGATGTTTCCCCCACGGGGCTAAAGGCGACGTTTGAGATCCAGCTGCTGTGGCCCTTAACCGCCCATTTGATTTGCCCGGTCTGCCAGTTCCACAGGCGCAGGATCTGGTCATCACCGCCGCTGGCTAGGGTGCGCCCGTCGGGGCTGAAGGCCACTGAACGCGCCGCTTGGAGGGAACTTGGCGATCGCCCCTTGGGCTCGGTCTGGCACCATCGCACCGGCGCTTGGGTGCCAACATCCCAAATGCCGATGTGGCCGTTGTGGTGACCGCTGGCTAAGGTTTGTCCGTCAGGGCTAAAGGCGATCGACCACACGGGTGACCCAGTTGCCACAACGGTGCTGTCGCCGCTGGCCAAGTCCCACAGGCGCAGAGTGCCGTCATAGCTGCCGCTCACCAGGAGTTCAGAGCGATTCTGAAACGGAATGCTTCGCGCTTTGCTCAGGTTCAAACCACCTCGCAGGTAGCCCTGGGGGGAAAACGCCACCGATCGCACTTCGTCAGTATGGCCCACCAAACTGTGAACTAAGGTCTGAGTACGCACATTCCACACGCGGATCTGGTGATCTTCGCAGCCGCTGACCAGAAAGCGCCCGTCGGAACTAAAAGCGAGGGAAAAAACCCGGCTGGAGGAGTCTTTGAGCTGGCCATAGCGATCGCCGGTTTTGAGATCCCACAGGTCGATGGTGCCGTTGGCGCTGCTGGCCAGGGTTTGGTTGTTGGGGCTAAAGGCCACCGCCCAGCACCAGCCGTCTTGGGCGTGCAGGGTGAGCATCGGCTGGGCATCGCTGACCCGCCACAGGTGAATTTCGTAGCTGACATCGCTGGCCGCCAACAGCTGACCATCGGGGCTAAAGGCAATGGCTAGCACCTGGCTAAAGGTGTCTTTAAACACCGAGCGCGACAGGTCGGCCTGAGCAAAGTTGGCGTTGTGCAGGGTGCTGTCTTGTAGATAGGCCTGCCAGATCGTCTGCTCAGAAAAATCCCAGCCTTCCAGGGAAACGCCGGCTTGCTGGAGCAGATTGATCAGGTTGCCACAGGCGTAGCTCTGCAAACTCTGCCCGCGCCAGGTGTCAAGGTGATGGCGCAGGCGCTGGGCCAAACTGTCAGGTCGCAGCCGCAGCCGTTCCAATACGGGTTGCAGAATCAGCCGAGTTTGGCTGTCGCGAATGTAGTCTTTAGCCTGGGCCAAAACTAGGGCGTGGGTGTGCATCGGGCCGGGGTCAATTGTCGGGGGAGCCAGAATGGCTTGGCTGACTTGCTCCACCAGCCAGTCGGTCATATATTCCATCACCACGGGCTGGAGGGTGAAGCGCGTGCTACGAGAATTAGCCCGCGGGGTGTCGCGCTCGATTAGCGATCGCCGCTCCAGGCTGGTGAGGGCTTCGATTAGCTCGCCCAGAGCCAGGGGCGCCGCCAGGGAAGCGCGCACCTGCGCTAGGGTGACGGGCTCGCGGTGAATGGCGAGCCAGGCCATCACCTGCTGCTCGACAGATGTAAGGCGATCGAGCTGGTGGGTCAGCAGATTGCGAATGTCGCCGAATACCGAGTCTCCCTGGGCTAAAATCTGCACAAACGGCCCTAGCTGTCCGTCAAAAAAGTCTTGCACCACAGCGGCTACCATCTTGAGGGCCAGGGGGTTGCCGGCGTAGTGATTGACCAGGTGCTGCCAGTCGGCAGAGCTACCGGTAAATTGGCCCCGCGCCTGGAAGATGGACTGGCCGACTCGGGGCGGCAAGCCCCCCAAACGCAGGGAGCGAATCGGTAGGGTAGCTCCTTCCTGCTGAGCGATTTCTTTGATTTTTTCGCGGCTGGTGAGCACGACGGTGCTCTGGTGATCGACATTGCCCAGGCTGTAGAACAGCTGAGCGTAGTTTTCGTACCCTGGCTGGTAGGTGCCGGTACGATCGCGCGGCTGCAAAATCGTTTCGCCGTTGTCGAGCACGATCAAACTGCGGTGCTGGCGCAGCTGATCGAGCAGCGATCGCAGCAGACCGTCAAACTCAGCGGCGACGTTGGTTCCGGGTGCCAGCACCCCCAGCAGATCTTTGAGCAGGTCGTTGACCAGGGGGGCATGGCGCAGCGATCGCCAGATCACCACCTCAAAGCGGTCTTGCACCTGCTGGGCTAGCTTCACCGCCAGGGTGGTTTTGCCGATACCCCCCATACCAAACAGCCCCACCAGCCGACAGCCATCGGCAACCACCCAGTCTTGCAGCTGGGCCAGCTCGTCGGTGCGTCCATAGAACAACGTGGCGGTGGCGGCGTCGCCCCAGTCGCGACGCCGCCGAAAAGGGGCGACACTGGGGCTGATTGCCGATAGGTCGGGGGCTTTGACCGTCAGGGCTTTGAGCTGGCGGGCTAGAACCGCCCGCAGATTGCGCTTAGTGACTTTTTCTCCCAGGTGTGAGGAGAGACACTGCCATAGGTCAGACCCCATCTGTTTGATGTAGCCCACCTCGTAGCCCAGGGCCAGGGCCGTGTCTTGGTAGGTGCGATCGCCCCATGCCTGCTGAAACAACGTCGTCTGCAGTGGACTGAGCGCCACCCCCTGCGCAACGAGAACCCGCTCAACCAGTCCTAACGCATCGTCATCGGTCATGGTGGTGTATCCAGCGTTACCTACTGCTCTAAAACTGAAGCGGTATGGGGCTTAAGGGAGTTCTCTGAGGCTGATCCTAGCCAAGCCCTACCCCCAACTTTGTACCTTGGGTAACATTTCGCTCGCTGGACCGGGTTTTGCCCGATCAGAAACGTACTTTTGGCGCACTTTCCTCGCACCTCCCCGCCCGCCCGGCATTGGTAGTCTCTCCTTAACATTCAGCGCTTCAACCGGACTACCTTTCACCCTCACTAAGGAGAATCCCCCATGCGGAAACCCATGTTTCAGGTGACCCGTCGCCAGGCGATCCGGGGATTGCTGGCTACCGGCGCCTTTGGCCTCACGGTAAAGCTCAGCGGCTGCAGCAACTCCCCCACGGCGGCAGGGGGCAGCGACACCCTCACTGCGGGGTTCATCTACGTCGGTCCCAAGGATGACTATGGCTACAACCAGGCCCACGCCGAAGGGCGCGCTAGCCTAGACGGCCTCGACGGAGTCAAAACCTCCGAAGAAGCTAGCGTGCCCGAAACCAACGCGGTGCAGGAAAGCATTCGCAGCATGATTGACCTGGACGGGGCCACGGCGATTTTTGCCACCTCCTTTGGCTACTTTGACCCCCACGTGCTGGCCCTGGCCAAAGACTTTCCCGAGGTGCAGTTTTTCCACTGCGGCGGCCTGTACCAAGAGAGCGTGCACCCCAACAATGTCGGCAGCTACTTTGGCTACATCGACGAAGCCCAGTACGTGGCGGGCGTTGTCGCCGCCCACACCTCAACCAGCAAACGGCTGGGGTTCATCGGCGCCAAGCCCATTCCTCAGGTGCTGCGCAACGTTAACAGCTTTACCCTAGGAGCTCGCAGCATCGACCCCAGCGCCACGACCCAAGTGATTTTTACCGGCGACTGGGCCGACCCGGTGCGCGAGGCCGAGGCCGCCAACAGCATGGCTGACCAGGGTATTGACGTGCTCACCTGCCACGTTGACAGTCCCAAGGTGGTGATCGAAACCGCCGAGCGGCGCGGCATTTTTGCCACGGGCTACCACGCCAACCAGGCCGAACTGGCCCCCCAGGGGTACCTCACCGGGGCCGAGTGGGACTGGTCGACAGTGTACAAGAACTACGTCAGCCTGCTGCAAGAGGGCAAAACCCTGATGAACGGCGGCATTCCCCACCTGGTGCGGGGCGGCTTTAAGGACGGCTTTTTGAAGCTGTCACCCTTTGGCCCAGCGGTGAGCGCCTCGGCCCAACAGGCGGCAGAGGCCGCCCAGGCCCAGCTGATCTCCGGGGAACTGGTGATTTACAAAGGCGAAATCAAAGACAACCAGGGCAAGACCGTGGTCGCTGGTGGCAAAGAATTGGGGCAGACGGCGATCGAGCTGGAGCAGATGAACTGGCTGGCGGAAAGGGTGATGGGGAGTGTGGGGTAGGGGAGTAGGTAGGCAGGTGGATGGGTAGAGGGTGGATGGGTGGATGGTCGTAGGGTGGGTATTGCCCACCGTTCATCTATGGCTCTTATCAATCGGCAATGGCCACCATGCACCTGAAGCCCTTACCCTCTAGCCCTTGTGTAGTTGCGCTACTCAATCTACGTGTCCCATCGTCTCTAGAATTTTTTGACCGTAACGTTTCTCTGACGACGTTATTGAGCATCCAGTGAACTAAGGAGCATGACGATGAGCGATCGCTGGCGGAGTCTTCTCGAAAAAATCTGCATTCCGACTGGGGCGCTGCTGGCGGCCCTGGTGATATTTGGTCTGTTTTGTAGCCTGGCGGGGGCGAACCCGTTTGGGGTGTATTACTCGATCTATCGCGCCGCTTTCGGCAGCTGGAGTTCGTTTCAGAACACGCTGATTCAGGCGTCGCCGCTGATGTTGAGTGCCCTCTGTACCGCTTTGCCGGCGAGGCTAGGGCTGGTGATTATTGGTAATGAAGGGGCGTTAGTGCTGGGGGGGCTAGCCGCCGTGGCCGGGGGGCTCACCTTAGGGGGCTGGGGTTTGCCCACCCCTGGGGTGCAGCTGGGCATGGCCCTGGCCGGTATGGCGGCGGGCGGCATCTGGATTGCCATTGTCGGGGCGCTGCGGCACTACCGGGCAGTGAATGAGACCATTAGCAGCTTGCTGATGAACTACATCGCGATCGCGCTGCTCAACCACATGGTCAACGGCCCCATGAAGGACCCCAGCTCCCTTAACAAGCCCTCTAGCTATCCCCTGCCCGAAATTCACATGCTGGGCAATCTCCCCGGTAGCCGGGTGCACTATGGCCTGGTGCTGGGTTTGGTAGCCTGCGGCCTAGCCTACTTCTTGATTCAGCGGACGACCTTTGGCTTTGCGGCGCGCACCGCTGGGGGCAATGTGCGGGCGGCGCGGGTGGCGGGGTTGCCCGTGGGCAAGCTCACCCTGGCGATCTGCTTTTTGGGCGGGGCCTGCGCAGGCCTGGCGGGGATGGTTGAGGTGGCGGCAGTTCACGGACGGGCCAACGAATCGCTGAACGCGAACTACGGCTACGGCGGCGTGCTGGTGGCGTTTATTGCCCGCCACAACCCGATCGCGGCCAGCTTAGTGGCCCTGCTCCTAGGCGGCATTCTCGCCAGCGGCGGCATTCTCCAGCGCAGCCACGGCCTGCCCGACGCCACGGTGATGGTGTTCCAGGGCATTGTGTTTCTCACGGTGCTCTACAGCGACTCGCTCTACGGGCGGCTGCCAATCTTTAAGGAGCGCCCCCCCAAGGTACGGCCCACGCCCCCGGTGGTGACGGCGAGCCCGGTTTAGGTCGGTCAGGGAGATAAACCCACCGTAGGGGCTTAGCAGTGCTAAGCCCCTACCGAGAACGTCACGTTTTTAGTGCAATCACACCCACGGAGAGTTAGAACCATGGCCAGTGAAGCTTTGGGTTGGTGGGGCGTACCCCTCGCCATCATTGCCGGAACCCTGCGGGGGAGCGCCCCCTTTCTGTTTGTCAGTCTGGGGGAATGTCTGACCGAAAAAAGCGGCAAGATCAACCTCGGCCTCGAAGGCACCCTGCTGCTGGGGGCGATGAGTGCCTACGCCGTGTCGTACCTGACCGGGTCGCCCTGGCTGGGGGTGATTGTGGCCGGTGTTGCGGGCATGTTTTTGGGGCTAATTCACGGCTGGCTGGCCCAGCAGCCGCGGGTGAATGACGTGGCGGTGGGCATCGCCATGATTATCTTTGGCAGCGGCCTGGCGTTCTTTTTGGGCAAGCCGTTTATTCAGCCTTCGGCCCCCCAGTTACCGGTAATTTTTCTGGGGGCCTGGAGTCAGATGCCCCAGGTGCAGTCGGCATTGCAGATTAGCCCGCTGTTTTTGGTGGGGGTGGCGATCGCCCCGCTGATGCAGTGGTTCTTTCGCTCGAGCCGCTGGGGGCTGCTGGTGCGCGCCGTGGGCGACAGCCCCGACGCCGCCAAAGCGATGGGGATTTCGATCTTCAAGGTGCGCATGGCCAGCATTGTGGCAGGCAGCTTTTTGGCCGGTATTGGCGGCGCATCCCTATCGCTGTTTTACCCCGGCAGCTGGTCAGAGCGGATCTCGAGCGGTCAGGGCTTGATGGCCGTGGCCCTGGTGATTTTTGCCCGCTGGAACCCGGTGCAGTGCCTCTACGCGTCGCTGCTGTTTGGCGGTGCCCAGGCGATCGGCCCGGCCCTGCAATCGGTGGGCATTGACGCCTACTACTACTTGTTCAACGCTTCGCCATACATTCTGACCCTGCTGATTATGGTGATTACCTGTTCGCCCAAGCGCACGTTAACCGGCGCACCGGGAGCATTGGGACAAGCTCAGGAGTAACAGTTTGCCACCGTCTTTTAATGCATTTTGTAGGAATGTTTCGCTCTGTGGGTTGGGTTAAAACGCAGTGCAACTCAACAGCGGTAGATGCGTTGAGAGCCGCTTTGCTCTAACCACCCACAGGACGCCATTAGCTATTCGACTGGAGAGAACCCATGGGAATTTTCGTTGAAGCCGAGCCGTATCCATACCCCTACAACGGGGATCTGCGACCCGAAAATACAGCGCTGATTGTGATCGATATGCAGACCGATTTTTGCGGCATCGGCGGCTATGTGGACAAGATGGGCTACGACCTGTCGCTCACCCGTGCTCCCATTCAACCGATCGCCAGGCTGCTAGAGGTGCTGCGCGATCGCAACTTCACCATCATCCACACCCGCGAGGGCCATCGCCCCGATCTGTCAGACCTGCCGGAAAACAAACAGTGGCGATCGCGCCAAATTGGTGCAGGTATTGGCGACCCTGGTCCCTGCGGGCGCATTTTGGTGCGCGGCGAACCCGGCTGGGAACTCATTCCCGAGCTGCAACCCCTGCCCGGCGAAGTGGTAATCGACAAACCCGGCAAAGGCTCCTTCTACGCCACCGATCTAGATTTAATTCTCACCCGCAAAGGCATTCGCAACATTATTCTGGCCGGCATCACCACCGACGTGTGCGTCCACACCACCATGCGCGACGCCAACGATCGCGGCTACGAGTGCCTGCTGCTGTCTGACTGCACGGGTGCCACCGACTACGGCAACCACCTGGCCGCGCTGAAGATGGTCAAAATGCAGGGTGGCGTGTTTGGTGCTGTAGCCCATTCCGAAGCCCTGATCGAAGCGTTAGCCCAATCCGAGATGAGTTTTGGGGAAATGGCGGGCAGTGCTCACTCTACAGTTGTTTCACAAGCACACCCTACTTTCTCCTAAATCTCCCCATCACTCCCTACCCCCTACTCCCTGCTCCCCTATGAAAACCGCGATTGCTGCACCGCAGATCAAAACCGCGCCCCCCGAGCTAGAGGTAATTAACCTCACCAAACGCTTTGGCAGCTTCACTGCCCTCGATCAAGTCTCAATCAAAGTCACCCCCGGCAGCTTTCACGCCCTGCTGGGCGAAAACGGAGCGGGCAAAAGCACCCTGGTGAAATGCATCATGGGCTTTTACACCCCCACATCGGGGGAGGTACTGGTCGATCGGCAATCTCGGGCGATCGATAGCCCCAAGGATGCTCACCACTTTGGCCTGGGCATGGTCTACCAGCACTTCACCTCGGTGCCCGCCATGACCGTGGCCGAAAACCTAGTGCTCTCGCGCTACGACAGCCCCCAGTGGATCAACTGGAAGGCCGAGTACGATCGCCTCGACGCCTTTATGGCCACCTCCCCCTTTCAGATCGATCTGCGTACCCCCATCTCTCAGCTAGCGGCGGGCCAAAAGCAAAAGCTCGAAATTCTCAAGCAGCTCTATCTCAATAGCCGAGTGCTGATTCTCGACGAGCCCACCTCGGTGCTCACCCCCGACGAAGCCGACGAGGTGCTCGGTCTGCTGCGGGAAGAAGTCACCGCGGGTCACCTCAGCGTGCTGATGATCTCCCACAAGTTTCGCGAGGTGATGGCCTTTACCGACGAAGTGACGGTGCTGCGTAAGGGGAAGCTGGCGGGCCACGGCTACGTGCGTGATTTGACCGTCGATGACATGGCCCACATGATGTTGGGCGAAAAGACCGAAGCCACCCCGGTCGAAAAGGTGGCGATCGCCGACCCGCGGCCCGTTCTAGAGCTCAAAGACCTGTGCGCCGATCGCGACAACGGTCTGCCCGCCGTGTGCAGCGCTAATCTAATTGTCAACAGTGGCGAAATTGTCGGCATTGCGGGCGTCTCGGGCAACGGTCAGCGCGAGCTGGTGGAGGTGCTGGCGGGCCAGCGCCCCCGCCACAGCGGCGATATTCTTGTCAACGGCGAGCCCTATCAGTCGACCCGTAAAGAAATGGCTCGTCACCAGGTCTACACTCTGCCCGAAGAACCGCTGCGCAACGCCTGTGTGCCCCACATGAGCGTGGCCGAAAACATGGCTCTGCGCACCTTCGATTGCCCGCCCCAGGCCCGGCGCGGCTGGCTGCTCAGCCTCAGCAACATTCGGCGCATGGCCGAGGGCCTAGTCAAGGTATTCTCAGTCAAAACCCCGTCGGTGGATACGCCAGTAGGTCACCTCTCCGGCGGCAACGTGCAGCGCACCGTGCTGGCCCGTGAGCTGTCGTCAACCAACATCAACCTGCTGATTGCCGCCAACCCCTGCTTTGGCCTCGATTTCTCTGCGGTCGACTATATTCACAGCCAGATACTGGCCGCCCGCAATCGTGGCGTGGCGGTGCTGCTGGTGAGCGAAGACTTGGATGAGTTGCTGAAGCTGAGCGATCGCATCTTTGTGATCAGCGGCGGCGAGCTGGTTTACGAAAGCCCCACCGCTGCTGCCGATATCAAAACCCTGGGCCATAAAATGGCTGGGCACTAGTGGATGGGTGGATGGGTAGGGGGTGGATGAGTGAATGAGTGGGAGAGTTAGTATGCAATCGATTGTTTTGCCTGACCTAAAGGCTATGGCGGCTGACCCAGAACTGGATTGGGAGCCGTTTCGGTCTGGAGTCGAGATCCATCGGCTCTACCCCGCCGAACCTGGCGGGGCTGCCGCTGCGCTGCTGCGCTACCAGCCTGGAGCATCGGTTCCCTACCATCGTCATACCGGGTTTGAGCACGTTTTGGTGCTGTCAGGCTCCCAAACCGATGACAACGGCACCTATGGGGCGGGCACCCTAGTAGTCAATCCACCCGGCACCTGCCACACCGTCAGCAGCCCCGAGGGCTGCATCGTCCTCGCCATCTGGGCCAAACCCATTGAGATCGAACCCTAAGGCAGACACGCTCTACCCCTACCCGCCCTACCCTACCCATCCACCCACCATGCCCCTACCCGCCCTACCCTACCCCTACCCCCTACCCCCTACCGGCCTCGCGCTGCTCATTATCGACATGCAGCGCGATTTCATTGAGCCCGGTGGTTTTGGCGATGCCTTGGGCAACGATGTCAGCCTGCTGCGATCGATTATTCCCAATGTGCAGGCGTTGCAGCAGGCGTTTCGGCGCTACCACCTGCCGATTTTTCAGACTGTGGAGGGGCACCTGCCGGATCTCTCGGACTGTCCGCCGTCGAAGCGCGATCGCGGCAATGGATCGCTCAAAATCGGCGATCGCGGCCCTATGGGACGAATTTTGGTGTTGGGCGAACCGGGCAACGGCATCATCCCCGAACTCGCGCCCTTACCCAACGAGGTAGTTATCTCTAAACCCGGCAAGGGAGCCTTCTACGCCACTGAGCTAGAGGCTCACCTCAAAGCCCAGGGCATTACCCACCTGATAATTACCGGCGTCACCACTGAAGTTTGCGTGCAGACTACCATGCGCGAGGCCAACGATCGCGGCTACGAATGTCTGCTGATCGAAGATGCTACCGAGAGCTACTTCCCCGCATTTAAGCAGTCCACCCTCGAAATGGTGCGTGCCCAAGATGGCATCATCGGCTGGACGGGGCACACCGAGACGCTGCTCAACGCCCTAGCGGCTCAGTATGAAACTTCGGTAATGGCCTAGGGGTGGAGCAGGTGTGAGTCCAATTGCACTGTTGGGGAGTTTTGGGAGCGATCGCTGTCTCTTGAACCCCTTTAGTTGTCCTGTGCGACCTTGTCACTCTGTCAAATCGAGGGTTTTCGGGTTATCCCTTCTGGCAGACTACATCACTTGCTTTTAATCGTTAAGGTCTGTAACGAAAGCGTTGTTAGCCTAACCTTTTCAAAACTTCAGTTCAGCTTGAACTTAGGTTTTGGCGGGAAAGCACAGTGCAGAACCTTACACAGGAAGTCCCCATGACTAACTCAACTCTAGACGCAATCAAAGAGCCTCTAAAGCAGTTTGAAGCCTTCGATGCTGACACCCAGCTAGCGCTGCTGTGGTACGGCTATTTGGACATTAAAGATCAGCTCAATCCTAACCCCGACAGCAAAGTAGAAGGAATGGGCCAAACCCTCTACGACCACATAGTCGTTCTGTCCAAAGAGGACCAGCTTCAGGCTCAGCGTGATATCGCCAACCGGGCTGACACCGACATCAGCAAACAGTATGGTGCCCTCAGCCCCTCGTCGAAGCTAGAGACCTGGCTGCTACTGGCCCAAGGTATGGAGTCGGGCGAGATTATTAATGTCCCCAGCGACTACTCTTTGCCTGAGCACACTCAGGAATTTGTTGACCAAATCAAAGCCTTGGACTTCGAGCAGCGGATTACCTTTACCCGCGACGCAGTCACCGGTATGGGCGCGTAAAAAGTCACTCTCGGGTAGCAACAGATGCCCTCAGTAGGCACTGGCTAATAAACCCTTTGGGGCTAGTTATTGCTGGTCTAATAATCACCAATAGCTGAGATGCTTATAGCCGGATTAAATAGGTGGTGACCAAGCCACAACTGGCTTTGCGGGGTTCCACTATTAGCCGACCTACACGTTTAAATTTGACAGAACAATAAATCTTAGGAGTTAGCCCGCTAGTGGCTGGCTCCTTTTTTTGTTGAGCAGTTTAGTTATTTGGGTAAAAAGTTGCTAGACGATGTTCTAGAGTTAGACGCTAAGGATCGCCTATTTGTTAGGCTCAAATTTGACGAGATGCTTGACCGGTGCCCCTACCGAGCATCTTATTTTGAATAGGGTTTAAGTAAGATTCAGCATCACCCATCGATTCGATCATTTTGACAGGGAGCAAGTGGTGAATAATCAGAATTTTCTATTGATTCCCTAGTAGCTACGCTCTCCCATTATTTTCAAGAAGGTTTCGAACAGTTCGAAAAACAACCGTTCTGTCCATAGGCAGAACAGCAAAGATTTTAACGAAACCATTGACAGGAGGGGATTCGGCACGATACACCATGGGGGCGTAGGGCAATAATAGTTGACAGCATGCAAAGTTTGTTTAAGTTTCGGCAATATCTGCATCAGAAGAGGTGGACATGAATGCCAACTTGATCGTGTCTAACATTCTGAATCCTCCAGTGCTATTTTTCTTTTTGGGAATGATAGCTGTTTTAGTTAAATCTGATTTAGAAATTCCGCCACCAATTCCAAAGCTGTTTTCTCTGTATTTGCTGTTGGCGATCGGGTTTAAAGGTGGCGTTGAGCTAACTAAGAGTGGCATCAACCAGCAGGTGGTGCTGACGATTTTGGCGGCGATCGTGATGGCCTGCGTCGTACCGCTATACACGTTTTTTATCCTGCGACTGAAGCTCGACACCTACGACTCAGCGGCGATCGCCGCCACCTACGGCTCGATCAGCGCCGTTACGTTCATTACGGCCAGCGCCTTTCTCACCGAGTTGGGCATGCCCTTCGACGGATTTATGGTGGCCGCCCTAGCCCTGATGGAATCCCCAGCCATCATTGTCGGGCTGATTTTGGTGAACTTCTTCGCCAGGGACGAAAAACGAGAATTTGTTTGGTCTGAGGTCCTGCGGGATGCCTTTCTTAACAGCTCGGTCTTTTTGTTAGTCGGTAGCTTAATCATTGGTATGCTCACCGGAGAACATGGTTGGGAAGTCTTGTCGCCCTTTACCCAACAGATGTTCTACGGGGTGCTGACCTTTTTTTTGCTTGACATGGGTCTAGTCGCAGCCCGACGCATTAAAGACTTGCAAAAAACCGGCTTTTTCCTAATTTCCTTTGCCATACTGATCCCAATACTGAATGCAGGCGTTGGATTGCTAATCGCCAGGGCGATCGATATGTCCCAAGGTAATGCCCTCCTATTTGCTGTGCTGTGTGCCAGCGCATCCTATATTGCGGTTCCAGCAGCCATGCGGCTAACGGTACCCGAGGCCAACCCAAGCCTGTACGTTTCTACGGCTTTAGCGGTCACGTTTCCGTTCAACATTATTGTTGGCATTCCGCTTTATCTGTACGGCATTAACCTGTTGTGGAGCTAAGCCATGCACCTTGTTAAAAAAATCGAGATTATTGCCAATTCCTTTGAGTTACCCAAGATTTTAGACAGCCTCAAAAAATCAGGTGTTCACGGTCACGCGGTGATTCGCAATGTTGAAGGTGAGGGGCTGCGGGGCGGCAGCGAAGACCTCGATATGACTATGGACGACAACGTCTACATCGTTGCGTTTTGCATGCCTGACGAAATTAAAACCGTGGCCGAGAACGTGCGGCCGCTGCTGAACAAGTTTGGGGGCACCTGTTACATCTCCGATGTGATGGAAATTCGCTCTGTGAAATGTGTGGCGTCGCTGTAGGGAATTGAGTTATGGAACATAGCGATAAAGGTATTCACCGCCGCCGAGTACTGACTTTTGGCGGTAGATTACTGGGGTTAGCGGCGCTAGGGCCAGCGCTCTGGCCGACAAGATCAGCGGCCGCGGCAACTTTAGCACCGTCATCGCTCAGCCCTGAGGAGGCGCTGAGACGATTGCTAGACGGCAACCAGCGCTTTACTGGGCATCAGCTCGAACACCCCGACCAGTCGGAGGAGCGAGTGCTAGAACTGACCCAGTCCCAGCATCCCTTCGCCACAGTGCTAAGCTGTGCCGATTCCCGGGTAGCAGCTGAGATCATCTTTGATCAGGGTCTGGGCGACATCTTTGACGTGCGAGTAGCGGGCAATATCGCTACGCCTGAGGTGGTGGGCAGCATTGAGTATGCTGTGGAGCTACTGGAAACTCCGCTGCTGATGGTCCTAGGCCACGAGCGCTGTGGCGCCGTAACGGCAGCCGTGAGAAATGAACCGCTACCGGGAGACATTGGCACCTTTGTCCAGGCAATTTTGCCAGCGGTGAACCAGGTGAAAGGGCAGCCGGGGGATGCGGTAGACAACGCAGTGACGGCCAACGTGCGCTACCAAGTCGAGCAGGTGTTGAGGTCGTCGCTGGTACGCGATCGCCAGCAGTCAGGTCAACTTCAGGTGGTTGGCGCCCGCTACGATCTCGATACCGGCACTGTCACCCTAGTCACCTAAAGCTTTTACCGCAGCCTCTCCAACAGATGTTCGCCCACCCGCAGGGCATTGGCAATCACCGTCAGCGCTACCCCCACGCTGGCGCTGGAGGGCATAAAGCTGCTGTCGACCACGTAGAGGTTATCGAGCTCGTGGGCGCGGCAGTTGATATCTAGCACCGAGGTATCGGGGTCGGTGCCCATGCGGCAAGTGCCACACTGGTAGGCCATCACCGACTGAGGTACCTCGCCCCGCGGATGCAGGCCCGATCGCGAAAACAGACTGCTGTCTTTTTCGACCGCCTTGAGCACGTCGAGCCAGCGATACACGAGGCGATCGTGGGCCTCGGCGTTGTTGGCGGTGAATGCAACCGAGAGTTTGCCGTCCTTTACCGTCACCCGGTTTTTGGGGTCGGGCAGCACCTCGGTCATGGCCCACCACGCGATCGATCGCGTCGCCAGCTGCTTGAGCCCAAAGTTGGGCATAAACTTGGTCACCAGCGAGAGCACCGGCGGTGACTCGGCAAAAATTGCGTCCTGCAGCACCCCGCCCATGTTTTGAATGTGACCCATGGGGTAATCAACTTGACTATCGCCCCAGTAATAATCGTTGATGCCCACAGAACGCGGAAATTTACCAGAGTTAGACTGAGCCGTAACCTGCACAATCGAACTCAGCTGAGTCTTCATCAGGTTGCGACCCACCTGATCAGAGCTGTTGGCTAACCCATTGGGGTGTCTCTCATTGGCCGATTGCAGCAGCAGCGCCGCAGAATTGACCGCCCCGCAAGCCAGCACAACGATGTCGGCCATGAAGATGTAGAGCTGACCGCCGATCTCAGCCTGCACCGCCTTGACCGCCGTCCCTGCCGGATTGGTGAGAATGCCGGTAACTTTAGCCGAGGTCTTGAGGGTAACGTTGCCAAAGTCTAAAGCCGGATTGACCCCAAATACCTCCGCATCCCCGGTCGGGTCATCCTCCCGCAGCGACAGCGATATTGGCAGTGGGTAGGGATGGCAGCCGTGGTTAGCAATGTCCTCCACTACGGGTTGAATGGTGGGGTTGTGGGCGATCGCCGGGTAAGCAAAATCTCCACTGCGAGGCGGTTCGGTCGGATCTACCCCACCCTGACCATGCACTTGATACATTGCCTCAGCCTCACTGTAGTAAGGCTCAAAGTCAGCGTACTTAAGGCACCACTCGGGCGAAGTGCCGTCCTGGTGGTTCACCGTTTCAAAATCTCGTTCGCGCATGCGCTGCAGGGCGGCCCCATAGATTTTGGTGTTGCCGCCGATCGCATACTTCATCTGCGGCGTGAAGGGCTCACCCTCACCGTCGTACCACTGCTCGGGGGCGTGGTAGCGCTGCTTTTGAAAGATATCCACATCGCTAATATTTTGCTCTTCGAGGGGCATCGCGCCGCCCTGCTCCAGCAGCAAAATTCGCTTGCCCGACGGCGCCAGCTTGCGGGCTAAAGTACCGCCCCCCGCTCCGGTACCGACAATGATTACGTCGTAGTGCTGGTCGTCGATAATCATGGGGTTCCTCACCAATAGGGCTTTCAGGGGGCGTCAAAATTCAAATGCAGCAATGGGTGAGATGAATGACTTTTAAGTAGCCTGTAACACCCGTCTGGCTTTTTTGAACAGTTGATTACTGCCAAACGTAGATCAAGATAAACAGGATGATCCAGATGACATCCACAAAGTGCCAGAACAGGGAGGTGGCCGCCACGCCAAACTCGCCGCCAGCGTAGTTGTTGGGCAAAAACGATCGCCCCAGCATAATCCCCTGCAAGAGCACGCCGGTCATCACGTGCAGGCCATGGAAACCAGTCAGCAGATAAAATGTGCCGCCGAACACGCCGTCGGTAAAGCCAAAGGGCAGCCCCATCCACTCCACCGCCTGGCCATAGAGAAAGAAGCTGCCCATGGCCATAGTCAGCAGCCAAAAGGCGCGAAAGCCCCAGAGATTTTCTTTGTGCAAAAACCGCTCGGCAAAGTAAATCACAAAACTGCTCGACACCAGCACGATGGTATTGATCAGCGGTTCGCGCACCTCCAATCCCTCAACCCCAGAGGGCAGCCAATCGGTGATGTTGGTTTTGTAGACGGTGTAGCCTACAAAAAAGCTCAAGAAAATCACGCTTTCTGACAGCAGAAAGACAATGAAGCCAAACATGCGATGGTCTTCTTCTTCGTGCTCGGCAGCATGGACGCTGTGGGCATTGAGGGTAGGGTCAAGGTTAGCTGTGCTCACTGATCAACTCTCCAGCGGGATTGTTGGAAACTAAAGATTCGTTAGAGCCGTAGCCATAGGGGCCAGACACGACAATTGGGATTTCTTCAAAATTTTCAACCGGCGGCGGCGAGGGAATTAGCCACTCCAAACCGATCGCATTCCAAGGGTTGGCTGGAGCGCGCTTGCCCAGCACCCAGGAGCTAACGATATTGAGAATGAAGGGCAGGGTCGAGACTCCCAGCAAAAAGCCGCCCAAGCTAGCGATCACGTTCCAGTAGGCAAATTCGGGGTCGTAGGAAGATACTCGCCGGGGCATGCCCATCAGCCCCAGGGGGTGCATGGGGAAGAAGTTGAGGTTGACACCAATAAAAGTGAGGGCAAAGTGCAGCTTGCCTAAGCCCTCGTAGTACATGTGGCCGGTCATCTTGGGGAACCAGTGGTAGATGGCAGCGTAGATGCCCATCACCGTCGCGCCATAGATCACGTAGTGGAAGTGGCCCACCACGAAATAGGTATTGTTGACGTGAATATCGAAGGGCACCGCCCCCAGCATCACCCCGGTAATGCCAGCAAACAAAAAGCAGACCAGGCCGCCCAGGGCAAACAGCATGGGGGTATCAAGCCGCAGCTTGCCGCCCCACACCGTGGCCACCCAGGCGAACACCTTCACCCCGGTAGGCACCGAGATCAGCATGGTGGAGAACATGAACAGCATCCGCATCCAGCTAGGGGTGCCGCTGGCAAACATGTGGTGCACCCACACCATGGCGCTGAGCACGGTGATGATCACTGACGACACCACGACAAACCGATAGCCAAACAGGGGCTTGCGGGCGTAGACCGGAAAAACTTCCGAAAATGTGCCGAAGATCGGCAGAATAATCACGTAAACCGCCGGGTGGGAGTAGAACCAAAAGAAGTGCTGGTACAGCACCGGGTCACCGCCCTTGGCCGGGTCAAAGAAGCTAGTGCCCGCCGTCAAATCCAGCAGCAGCATCACGGCCCCCGCCGTTAGCGAAGGCAGACCAAACAGCTGAATCATCTGGGCGCTGAGTACCGTCCAGCAGAAGGCAGGCATTCTAAACCAGCCCATGCCCGGTGCCCGCATGCGAAAGATGGTAGTGACAAAGTTGACCGCCCCCATAATCGACGACACCCCTGAGAGAGCCACCGCTAGCAGCCACAGCACTTGGCCGTTGATTAAGTTTCCAGTGGGGTTTTGTAGGCTGACCGGGGGGTAGGCCCACCAGCCCGACTGCGACGGCCCTCCGGGCACAAAAAAGCTCGCCATTAGCAGGGTGCCAAACACTGGCACCAGCCAGAAGGCGGCGGCGTTGAGCCGGGGAAAGGCCATGTCCCGCGCCCCAATCATTAAAGGCACCAGGTAGTTAGACAGCCCGTTCAGCATCGGGAAGGTCCACATGAACAGCATGATGGTGCCGTGCATGGTGAACAGGGCGTTGTAGACGGTGCGATCGACCAGGTCGGCCTCGGGGGTAATCAGTTCGCCCCGCATGACCATGGCCAGCAGCCCGCCAATCAGGAAGAACACAAAGGCGGTGACCATGTACTGGATGCCGATCACTTTGTGGTCGGTGCTGAAGCTGAAAAACCGTCGCCAGTTGTTGGGGGCACCGGGAAACGGCTGATCGCTCTTGGCGGCGATCGCATCGAGCGACGCATTACTCATAGCTATCTTCCTCAGAGCTGGCGAAATTTACACGGGGGGGCGGGGCGGGTTCGACGGTTTTCCAGCCGGCGCTGATGGGGCGATCGCCCAGTTTAGTAAACTCGCGAAAGGCGCGATTGTCGGCCTCAGTGAGGGGCTGAGCGGCGGCATCGGCCAGCCACTGCTGGTAAGATTCCTCCGACTCGACCACCACGACGCCCTGGTTGGCGGCAAAATAGGTGCCGCTGTAGTCAGAGTCGCGCAGCCGGTAGCGCCCTTCGCGGATGGGCATAAAGCCAAAGTCAATGGTGCTGCCGGGAATCACATCCTGCTTAACGCGAAAGGCGGGCACATAGAACCCATGCAGCACGTCTTCGGAGATCAGCTTTAGCCTGGCCCGCTCGTTTACCGGCAGATGTAGTTCGGTGCTGACGATATTTTGATCGGGGTAGTGAAACTCCCAGGCCCACTGGCGTACGTGAACTTCGATCGGGGTTCTCTCGGGCACCGCAGGCAGGGTTGCCGCCTCGGCGGAGGGCATCAGGCCCAATTGGGGCACGTGGTTCATGTGCTCCATTGGGCCAAGAATCGCCATTTGGTCATAGATCTGGTAGCTGTAGGTAGCAATCCAGATCACCAGCCCCAGGGGAATGGTGGTCCAGAGAATTTCAACCAGCAGGTTGCCTTCCACCGGGGGGCCATCGCTGATGTCGTACTTGTCGGCCCGCTGAAACAGCACCGAATACAGCAGCGCGGTGGTGACCCCCAAAAAGATGAAGCTGCCGATGGTGGTTAAAAAGCCAAATAGGTCGTCAACCAGCACTGCCTCAGCTGAGGCTTGGGGCGGCATCCAAAGATAGGCCTGGCGACCAACCCAGAGGCTGACTGCGGCATCGGCGATCGCCAGGGCGACCAGCTGCGCCACGGTGCGAAAGGAAAGACTACGGGGTTTTTTCGGTGTCGTCGGTGTCGTCATATCGCTGTGGTTCCTCTAGATCTGATTGGGGTCGCCCCCTGATCGCAGCAGCTCAGCAGCCGTGACGTGCACCCCAAAATCACCCCCCAAATGAGCGCCCAGAGTGCCTTGGGCAAACATTAGCGCAAAGACAACGAGCCCCAATAGCAGGTAGCTCCACTGCACCTGGCGAGCCCGATCCTGCCGCCACACATAGCGCTGAAACCCTCGCCATATGGTCATGGCTACAATCAGCGTTAGAATGAGCACGCCTCCCAAACCGTGCCAGACCATGGTGTCCTTGATTCCCAAGCCCCAAGCGCTGACCCCAGGCACCGACATGTCAGCCAGCAAAATTTCGTAGAAGCCAGCGGCAACGGTGAAGAATGTGATGACGGCGGCGGCCACCATGTTGTACCAGCCCACATCAAACAAGTTGGAGCGGGTGGCTGGAATTGCCAGAAACTTAAATACCCGCTTTTCTAAGGGAAACAGCGCCCCTACAATATCAAAGCCAATCGCCACAATAAACAGACCCAGCGTCAAGTGCACCAGGTTGGGGTGAATGGGAATGGCATAGGGCAGGTCGTTAGCCCCTGTAGCCGCCAAAAACCAAACAATCACAGTAAACCTCCCCGGGCGGCTTCTACTAAGGGCGCACTGTGTAGTCCGTAAACCCAAACCAGCTTGTCGCCCAAGTAGACTTGAAAGAACACAATTGCAGTCAGCAGAACGTTTAAGCCCAGGTAGGGCATGGGCAGCTGGTCGGGAGTGCGAATGCGAATGATATAGCGCCAACCGGTCAGGACAGCAATAATGCCCGATAGTGACCAGCCGATCAGGGTATGTAGGTTCAGGTCGTTGACGGCGGCGGCGTAGGGTTCTGCTAGACCGGCTTCGATTTGGCCAAAAATGATGGCGATAAAGATAGAAACTGTGGCAAATACCATATTCCACCAGCCCACTTCAAACAGGCGGGTGTTTTTGGTTAGGTAACCTATCAGATCGCAGAGAACGGCAAATAGAACCATTGCAATTACGAAGTGCACCACAATCGGGTGAATGGTGTCGGGGTAGGGAAGGTTGTGGTCGTTGAGAGGGGGCAGGTACTCAAACACGGGGCTTTCCTTAGGTAGGGGGCCTGAGCGACGAGGGGAACGGCACGGTTAGAGTTTAGCGTCTGGGCAACTTTTAGGCTGGCGGTACGGGCAGAGCCAGCTGCTTTTTATAGGGTAGGCATCAGAGCTATCAATAGCTAGGTCCAGCTTAGGTGTGGGCAGATTGTCTCACTGGTGGGCGGGGGGCAAGGGTAATTTTTATGAAATGTTAATTCTTGTTGAGAGAATTGTGATCTACTTGTGGATAGAGCAGGGGTAGAAGGTTGGGTTGGGTGCGATCGCCCTTTTGCACTGAGCAAATGGCATTTGCTCAGTGCAACATCTGTAGTGCGGAATCGGGGATACACCCCGGGGTAGCGCGGCGCACAATTGGGGTTGAAAGCCAGATCTGCTGCTGGGGCCATTTCGCAGGCCCCAGACCCCCGTCGAGCAGGACGTTCCGTCGTCCTGCACCTCACGGAAAAAATGGGCTGATCATCGGTTTAAACTTCTGTTTTGCGAATGGATTTGTGGGCAACTGCGATGGGCCGCACGTCACATCCCATCTCCATTACTCCCTCACTCCCTTACTCCATCACTCCCCCACTCCTCTACTCATTCATGTTCTTGTAGGTCGCCACGGCCGAGGGTGAAATGCGGTTCAGGTAGCGGAAGATCCAGTATTTGAAGATGGTGTCGAGGATAACTGGGAAGGTGGCGATGAATAGGAAAATGAAGTCGCGGTTGGCGGGTAAGCCTAGGTGTCGCGAGAGGCCTTCTAGAATGATTTCCCAGCCGTGGGGTGAGTGGAAGCCGACGAAGGTGTCGGTGAATAGAATGATGATGAAGGCTTTGGCGCTGTCGCTGAGACCATAGACAATCTCATCCATAAAGGCTTTGATGTTGGCTACGTCCTGCTTGCGGTAAATCAGCAGGAGGGCAAAGGCGATCGCCGCCAAAATATCAGAGAACACGTTTTTAACGGAGCTGGCGCTGCGCTCGCGGTATTCCTCCTCAACGTCGGCAGCTTTGGCGCGCACGCGCTCTTCGATATTCAGCTCAGACAGGGCAGGGACTTTGCCAATTAGCACCTCAAAACGCAGGCGCTCTTCAAACTGCTGGAGTTCGTGGAGGGCTTCTTCCTCCATTTCGGGATTGAGAAAGACTTCGATTTCTTCGCCCCCAGCCCGCACCCGATCAACGATCGGCCCGACAATAAAAGCTTTAGTAAACTGCTGGGTCAGCAGCGGCACAATCACCAGCAGCAGCACAAACCGAATGGCAGCAGTGGTTTTAGCTTTGGAGTTGCGAAACTCCTTAACCACTTCTTGCTCGGCGTTGGGGTCGAGGTCTTGGCGAATACGGTCTACGGTGCGGAGGATGGAGCGAGGCAGCACATTGGCCCGGTCAGAGAGGCCCGCTGCTCTGGTGCCGTCTTGGGGAGGAGTGTTGGCAGTCGCCGCGGCTGGGCCAGTTAATAGCTGCCCGTCCCGCGCCTGGTCAGTCCGCGATCGCAGCACCTGGCTTGAAGGAGCGGGCTCCAGGCTGCCGCTGGTTCCGTTGGCGAGGGTAATCACCCGTTCGGGGTTAGTTTCGAGGCTGGCGTAGCGGGCCAGCACGTCGTCGATTAGCTGGAGCTTGCGAAAAAACATCGCCTGCTGGTCAATCACGCTGACGGCCAGCTCGTCGGCCCCAGCAGCAGGTAGCTGCACCTCTGTCACCCTGGGGTCAGTGACCCGCACAAGCGATCGGCTGGCTCGAAACACAGCCATGCGAACCTTGATCAGGTTGAGATATTTTTTCAGCTCACCCTGAAAGTAGGCGATGGCGCTGTCACCGTAGCTGCCGTAGCGGGGCGAGATGGGGTTGCCACCAAAGTACTCACGCTCGATCGCCTCAATCATCTGAGCGGCTTCATAGGCCTGGTTGAGGGCACGCTCGGGGGTGTGAGAAACCCACCGCTGGGCGCTGCGAAAAAAGCCTGAATTCTGCATTGGGTTGGGTGCTGGCGCTGAGATTTCCCGATCCTACTACAGTCAGTTAGGACGAGGGTGATGAAGGGCAGTAGACAAGGCAGCATATATATTCATTGATATATACGCGTTTTGAACAACGTGAACTGTTCCTGAGCGACGTTACCGGCAGCGCTCGGAACTGATTAGAAGATTGCTTGCAGCTACTGGCTAAGCAAAGTTGAAAGCAAGCATAGAATATTTGTGCACAACGTCCGTGTCGCTGGCTAACCCCCAGGACGCTAGCTCATTTCAAACCGCCAAATCAGAAAAGTCACGGTCCATTGAGGTCAAGTTAGTTTGCACACCACTGCGGCGGATGCCACCTGTCTGAATATCAAAGCCAATGATTTCGCCTCCTAGTTCAGGCACGATACGACAGGCATAGAGCCCTTGAGTCTCTGGAGCCAACACACGGGTGGTTTGGCTAGCTAAGGGCAGCGGAACTCGATCGCCCACTCTGACCGGCCTTTGACCACCACGCTCCTCCGTCCAGAGTGGGGGAATAGAGATGCCCTGGAAGCCGCCTACCCCTCCGGTAACGGGTGAAAAATCGTATTTTGCCCAGCACGAAAACACCAGCTCATAACTATCTTCAGCACGTTGATAAAGCTGTGGGACTTCCATTTCGGAGTAGCCGCCGGGCTCTAATAGCGGCGAACAATATTGCCATTCGCGCTCTCCGCGCACAGCCTGAGCAAAGTTGTCGTCGGCAACTTTCAGTAGAGCAATTACGCCACGCCTGCTTTCCGGGCCACTCAACGCCTTAGCTGACGCCAGCATGAAAATTTGGCGACTAGCTCGATGGCGAAACAAAAATGGATCTCGCCAAGCGTGAATAGTTAGATCGTCGGCAACGCCTCGGGTTTGATAAAAGTATTTTGGCTTCAGCTGGGTATCAAAGAAATGCCACTGATTGGAGAACAAATCACTGGTGTAAGCAACCCCTATGCTTTGGGTCATGCCGTCGTCTTGATAGCGATCTCTTGATGTGTAAAACATAAGATAGCTGTTTTGGGCTTTGATTATATCTCCACTCCAAATGCAGGTGTTTGCCCAGTGCTTGAGAGGAGGTTTTAAAACGTCGAAACTGCTCTCGTCGCCCCAATCAATAACGGCAAAATCTGACGTAGTGGCATGGCCCACGCAGGAGGCGTAATGGTGCTGTTCTGACGCAACCAGAGCCCGATCAGCATTTAGGCAAAAAAGATGAAAGAGTTTAGCCTCCGAGTCAAAGTAATACCAAAAATCCCAAACATGGCGGCTGGGATGCTGCATTGGGAAAGGCATTTTGCTACCTGTAAAAACGCCGCGTAAACCCCTACCTAAAATACCGTAGAATCCTCTCCTGCTGTTGCTTCTAGCGATTCTGAAAAGTCTTTATCATAGGGGTATATCGGTAGTAGACGTAATACGCAGTATGAAGATTCAATCATCGGTATTGGTACACTTAGGTTTTGGCAAATATGTGCGATCGGATCAGGTAACATCGCTGCAGCCAGTTGAGGAGGAGCGCGGCCCAGGACGGCGAACGTTTGTGTATCTGGAAGGGCACACAGACCCCGTTGTGGCCTCGCGGGCAGAAGACACCATCGTGCGCGATCTGGTTCAGGAACCGCGTGAGGTAATTCAGTCGCGGCAGCAGCAGGAAATTTTGACTGACCTGCTAGAGGACTTGGTGAAGGTCAACTCGACGGTGCGCCGCATCAGCCGCGACGAAGGCGGGCTGGATCTCGACCAGCTAGAGCGCCGCATTCAGCGGGTGCTGGAAGCGTAGGTCTAACATTTTCACGCTTGTGAGATAGGCCAAATGATCCCCCTCTGTCTTCTTAAGAGGGGGTCTATAAAGCATAGATTAGTGCGAGGGGCGTTATGGCGTGGCAGCATGTAATCGCTCAGCAAGCTCAGCAATTCGATCACCCATGGCGAGCTGTTCAAGCCAAGACATTGGTATGCCCGATTCGCTGTAATAAGCTCCAGCTACTTGACCACAA